>DARA01000068.1:8795-10308 GCA_002503135.1 Methanomicrobiaceae archaeon UBA207 | reverse complement strand
ACATCCTCGTACCTGAGCACCACATATTCGCCGACACGCGGCATGCCCTTTGAGACGAATGTCACCGCGTCCGTCTCTGATTCGCCTATGCATCTCCCGATTACGTCTTCATCCTCTATCATAGCATCTCCCTCCCTCTCCTCTCATGCAGGTCAAAGATCCTCACCAGCCTTTCCATGTCCCGCCTCCCGATCACCACGTCGTTGTGCGCCCGCTTCAGGAGGTACGGGTACCCTCCTGCGCATACCGGCATGAGGTGCGAGAGGAGGTCCTCTGCCCTCTCGCGTGTGATCTGCCACGGGACCTCAAACCTCAGCACATTCTTCCGCTCCTCGAGCCTGACATAAAAATGCGAGAAACTGATCTGTCTGAAGAACTCATCGAGCATCGGGAACGCACCTTTTGCCTCCCTCATGATCCTGAGCGGCAGCGGTGATGAGTAGCCTGCTCCTGTGCATGCCCCCTCAAATATGGCGATGTCAGGCACCACTGACCCGAAGCAGTCGGTTCTCCGGGACGTCTTTGAGATGCCGACAAGCCTCTCCTTCTGCGAGAGGAGGGCTCTGAGCACCTCCAGCTTCTCGAGGTGTTCGAGGAAGACGATCGCATCGCCGCCGACGTCGCCGAACTCTTCCATGAGAGTGCTGCCCAGGCTGTGGGTGCTGACTTCAACCCGCCCCCGACTCACTTCGTCACGCACCACAGGGAGGTGGTTCCTGATCACCTCTTTCCTCACCTCTGCCGGGAGGTGCACCTCAAATGGCACCGGTCTGATGGTATGCCCGAAGAGGGAGCCGTCGATGAGGAGGTAGTCGACGTCTGTGGTGTTGAGGGTCTGCAGCGCCAGCTTCAGCTCGAATATCGACATATATGTCTCAAGCCTGCTCCTGGCATGGCGGTAGGGGCGGAGGAGGTTCACGTCCGCCTCTGCGAGTGTGCGGATCCCGTTCCCGTCAGATATCACGCTCTCAGCGGCGACGGCATAAAATATGAAACCCCTGAAATTGATCTTATTGAAACTCCCGTCTATACCTGCGATGGTGCGGCTCTCACTGCCTGCAGGGATCTCCAGGTCATGCCACCACTCATGCGCATCAGGGCAGACGGCATGGAGGGCAGTGATCTCCCCTGTGAGCTCCTCCCTCTTCTCAAGGCTGGTCTCATATAGTTTGTCAAGCATCGGTCCACCCTGCACTCGCTGGCGGCGTGTGCCCCCTGTCGCCGCCTCTCTCTGCAGCGTCGTCCTGGCGCGTATTATCCCCTCACCGTGCGGTGCGAAGGTGACTGCCACAGGTCTGTACCATCTATCTTTACTACCCCGGTGGATATTAGTATGGTGATTGGATGTGTCACCGACCTGCGGGCGGTGACTGAGTCACCGGAGGTAACATGTCAAAGAGAGCGGTGGACGCGGTTTTTCAGGCGATGTTCCTGCTGACCGAGCTCAGGGTGATGCTGCGGGAGACGGCGCCACTCCATGACTTCGATGCAGAGCAGAAAGAGGAAGCCGCCC
>DARA01000068.1:0-8396 GCA_002503135.1 Methanomicrobiaceae archaeon UBA207 | reverse complement strand
CAGGGACGTGGATGAGACCGCCATCAACATCGACCCGATACAGGCAGCCGGGCGGCTCACCGCCGATGCGATGAAGGCGGTGATCGCGTACGGGGACGGCTACTCGGTATGCGACAACTGTCTCACACCATTCCGGCTCGACTACATAAAAAAACCGCCTATTGCGGATTTCCATGTCGATCTCGCGGCATGGCTCGGCATGGCAGAGGCGCGGGTGGTGCCTGGCGCCAGGCGGGGTTTCCAGGCAGTGGCGTCGACGTATGTGGAGAAGGGCGATCCTGTGCTTGTGACTGCCCTCTCGCACTACACAGAGTTCATTGCGGTGGAGGCGGCTGGCGGCGTCGCATATGAGGTCCCGGCAGATGAGACCCATCAGATCACCGCAGACGCCGCTGCCGGGAAGATCGAGGAGGTGATCCGCAGCACAGGGAAGACGCCGAAGCTCCTGTTTGTCGGGCATGCGGACTACCAGTTCGGCAATATCCATGACGTGAAGGGCGTTGCGCGTGCTGCGCATGAATATGACATCCCTGTCCTATGCAATGGCGCATATACGGTTGGGGTGATGCCTGTGGACGGGAAGGACCTCGGCGTGGATTTCATCGTCGGGTCGGGTCACAAGAGCATGGCGGCGCCGGCGCCGTCAGGGGTGCTCGCCGCCACCGCTGAACGGGCAGAAGAGGTATTCAGGACGACAGAGGCGCACGGTGATGTGAGTGGCAGGAGCTTCGGGATCAAGGAGGTGGAGATGATGGGCTGCACCCTGATGGGCGTGACACTGATCGGGATGATGGCGTCATTCCCGCATGTGAGGGAGCGGGTGCGCCGCTGGGATGGGGAACTTGAGAACGCCGCTATCGTGCTGGACGCACTCCTCTCGATAGAGGGGACAGAGGTGCTGAGTGAGTTTCCGCGGCGGCATACGCTGACACGCATCGATACCACCGGCTCTTTTGACAGGGTGGCGAAGACGCATAAAAAACGTGGTTTCTTCCTGTCAAGCGCCCTCAGGAAGCGCGGCATCACAGGGGTCATCCCGGGCTCCACACGGGTCTGGAAGTACAATACCTATGGGATGACGCGGAAGCAGGCGGTCTACACCGCAGAGGCATTTACCGCGATCGCAGAGGAGAACGAGCTGGCTCTCAGGTGATCTCCCCATTGAGCGCCCTGACGATTCTGGCAGAGTCGAGGGCGTCACTGACGAGTCCTGCGATCTCCATCTTCTCCTCCTCCCTCTCCACGGCAGCCATGGACGCGGCTGTGGCTGGATGTTTCGGCGCCACGCGGCAGCCGAGATCCAGACCGGCAGCCGGCAGGGTCCCGATCCTTGAGGCGATGGCTGTCGTATCTGTTTTGTCGCAGCCGATGAGTGGTCTGAGCACAGGCAGGGGAGCGGCGGCGTCGATGACCGCAAGGTTGGTGAGGGTCTGGGAGGCGACCTGGGCGAGGCTCTCGCCGGTCACGACTGCCGGGGCGCCGAGCCGGTCTGCGAGCCCGCATGCAACCCCCAGCATATATCTCTTGCAGATGACGCACCGGTATTTTGGTGCCGCCTGCGCTGTGAGTGCTTCGTAAAATGGCTGACCATCGACGATATAGAGGTCGACGGGGTGACCCATGCACCATTCAGAGAGGCGCCTGTGGTGGGCAGAGACGGAGCCGGGTTTGTCTGCCCCGCCGAATGTCCCTGAGTCTATGTACAGGAATGCCATGCTGCACCCCCTCTTCATGATCATCCATGCTGCCACCGGAGAGTCGATCCCCTCGGAGAGGAGTGTGACCACCTGCCCCTGCGTCCCGTACGGCAGCCCGCCGGGACCGTCAGTCCGGTTGTCATAGATGAGGGCGCCGAATTCACGGGCTTCCACCGAGATCTTATAGTCAGGGGTGCCGAGGTCGACGCGGCTGCCCGGCACCGCCGCACCGATCGCGGCTCCGGCGGCGGCTGCCAGTTCCTGGCTGGTGTAGCCCTCCACCCCTGACCGCCTCGCCCTGACGCCATAGGTGGCGCCGGTGGTGAGGCGCCCTGCCGCCATGGCGGCTGCCTCATCCGCGACCTCGTCGATACCCGTCCCTGTCATCCGGCAGACGCTGACGCCGACGACCCCGAAGACGCGGGATACCGTCTCAGCGATCCCTGCCGGGTCGTCGCCGAAGACGAGGATCCTGCCCCTGTGCTCCTCGATGCGGTGCGCGAGCCCGCGGGCGCTGAGGGCTTTTGTGATATTCGAGATGAGGGTGGAGAGGAACCGGCGCATGACGGGTCCGCTCTTCAGGAAGATCTCACCGTACCTGACCATCACACATTCCATGTCACACCTTTTTTAAATCTAAAAAGTTGTTCTCGCACCTGTTCTCCACACCGTTTCGGAGAAACGGTGTTCTAACACCAGTTACGAGAAGTGGTGTGCTCTGAACTGGTGTGTGTGTCGCACCCTCTCCCTGAGAGGAGCCGGCATGGTTCAGGATGACTGACTCAAAACCGAGCGCCTCCAGTGCCCTGACCATCTCTTCATCCAGTGCCCTGACCTCGTCTCTCTGGTGTGGGATGCCCGTCTCCCTGCACTCGATGACCGCCCTGCCGCCGAGGCACCTGACCCGCAGCCAGCCAGTGATGTACCGGCGTGCCACCATCTCTGCCTGCCTCACCTGCCCGATCTTCTCCGAGGTGAGGTGCTCCCCCTGCGGGAACCGCGTCGCCAGGCAGGCTGACTGGGGTCTCACCTGCACGCCCAGGTCTGGTGCGAGGGCTTCGATCTCCGCTTTTCCCATGCCGCAGTCTGCGAATGGGCTGGCGATGCCCAGGTCCCTGAGCGCCGCCATGCCGGGGCGGTCTTCAGGGCGGTCGTCTGCATGGGTGCCGTCGGCTACTCTGCGGCAGCCCATCATTTCTGCGGCTTCCATCACCGTCTCCATCATCAGGCGTTTGCATGCATAGCACCGGTCATGCCTGTTCAGGCGCACCTCAGGGAGGTGAAGCATCTGGCACGCAATGGTCTGGTGCGGCAGACCGAGCCGCTCTGCAAGCGCCTCTGCCGCCTCGATCTCGCCTCCAGGGTTCAGCCCGGTATCGATGGTGACGGCTACTGCTCTGACACCGGCTCCGGCGGCGGCTGCGAGGAGGATGGAGCTGTCTGTCCCGCCTGAGAGGGCGACGGCAAAGGGCTCCAGCCTCTTCAGGGATGCGGTGAGGGGTGTGGGGGTCTCCATCATTCTGTATATGTACGCGCCAGATACAATAAGTATGGCTTGCCAGCTGCTCCACAGAACCATTCTTTTATATCGGCGGGTGAAATGTAGTAGTAAGTATGGCAGGGAAAAGGAAAAAGAAAGATGAACCGCCGATGAAGCTCTTCTATATCTTTTACGCTCAGGAGCGCTGGGACAACTGGATCAGCACGCTCTCAGAGATGAATTTTGAGCCCGACCCCGAGAGCGGGGATATGCCCGAGGGTCTGAAGGCGCTCTACAACTTCACAGAGGATATCACGGTCTCTGTCCTGAAGATCGTCCGCCTCTACCAGAATGAGAGGTTTTCAAAGGAGGAGGCGCATGCAAAGCTCGATGAAGTGGAGTCGGTTGTGATGTCTGAACCGCCGGAAGGCGAGATCGGTGCGATGGTCGGTTCGATGCAGATCGATCTGATGGCTCTCTTTGCTGCGTGCAGGAAGTACCTTGACGGTGGTTACGGGACTGATATGAAGTCGCTTGTCAAGAAAGGAAAGGAGATCGGAGATGACGACCCTGAGGCGGCGCTCGCGATCGCCGCAGAGATCGGGGCAAATGTGATCGGCGGCGCTGCGTGCTGCGCGAAGTACCTCAAGGGCGATCTCGATGAGCCAGGTATCTTTGACGAGTGGCTCAATGAGATCGATGTCATGCATGATGCGATGAAGACCCTCTCGAAGTTCGATGAGGCGGCTGGTGAAGGGGCATAACTTACACCTGGCGGTAGGTGGCGTGATCCAGACCACTGCGGAGATGACAGCGTGATCACCGCCAAGGCAAGGTTCCGCGCCGCACGGAAGCTGGAGCGGGTGCTGGGGTACCGCATCCCTGATCAGGTATTCCACGGGGCGTTTCTTGAGGCAGTGACCGCCTCCCTCGGTTTTGAGCGCCTTGACAGGGGGGTGAAGGCGCAGGTGCTGGAGATCTACAGGGATTTCCTCAACTGCAAATGCAAGGACTCGCCGCTGTGCGGGTGCCCTGAACGGAAGTTCGTGGCGCACCTCATCGAACTCCGCGAGGCAGGGCTTGACCACCGCCAGATCAGCAGCCACCTCCTGGAGGTCTATGGGATCGACCTCTACCCGGCAGACATCCTGGGGTTTCTGGAGGACTCTGTCCACCTCCTCGAGGCACTCAGGGATGTGGCGCGGCTCGACGGGCGGGAGACGGTCAGGGAAAGGGTTGAGGAGCATATCAGGTGGATCGAGCAGTAGAGCCGCCATGCTGGCACGGGCATTCTCTGCCATTCAGTGATTGCCCTGCGGTTCTCCTGTGTATCGTAGCTCTTCCCGCTGAGCCGCGACCTGAACCCGAAGTAGTTCATTCCCTTCTTTGACGATGAATCGCTCTTCCAGAAGACGATAGAAAGGGCACTGCTCCACTCGCCGCCATGCAGCACTACCAAAATCTGCCCTTCACGCCGGCGGATCGACAGCAGATACGGATCTACACCACCGGATGGATGGGGAGACGGCGGGTAAGGGATCAGGCACCCACTTCTCAGTACCCAAAACGCCTCTCATACTGTTTGTGTGAGAACCACTCCACAATAAGACAGAGATCTTCAGCCTCCATCACCGCAAGCGAATAGGCAAGGCGCCAGCCATGCGGCAGATCATATTTCCAAAGGTTATCAACACCATATCTCTTCAGATATATCTTCGGAATGAGAGAATGACGGATCTGCTTTCCAGCAGAAGGATTTTCTGAAATGATCTGAAACGATTTTATAGAGAACAGCCCGGAGATCTCTTTCCTCTATGGTTCCCCTGCCAAGTCGTTCATACTCTCCCTGGAGGGCACGCTCAATAAAATAGACTCTCCGGCTCATATGATGCGGAGATCATCACGAGTACGATATTTCTTCACGAGTTCAGGGTTATAGATCCAGCACACATGCCCATCAGAATCTAAGGCAATCTTCCGCGAATCTCTGAAGTACGTAAATATTTCATGAAACGTCTGATAATCAAGAGTTTTTGTGAGTTGCTCCCATATATCATCCTTTGTAAACTCTCCTCCATGTGCCCATATGAAATTTTCAATACGGAGGAGAGCGTCATACCTCACATACCCTGCGGTCTCTGCCTGCATCATTCAATCAATACTACCCTGAAAATGATATAACTTTCCCATCAGATTCTCTTATCTCTCAGCTCGTCTTCAAGCTATCAGGTAGTATACCGAATTGTCTGTAAAATTGATCGCAAAAAACGGCTCATCGCTGTTTCAAGTGGGTAAGTTGAATTGCAGTTGCCCCAATCTCAAGTACAGCATCGTCATGAAGTTCTTCGTATTCCGGTATCTTCTTGCACTTTTCCTGAGAGCCTGAATGTTGCTGTTCAACCACATAAAATAGCGAAGGACCTAAATCTTCTAATTATGTCTTTCATTTTTGAACTGCAAGCCCTATCTACAATTTCCAATTGAAATGATAAAGCATCAATTATTGCTTCCTGTAATTCCAAATTATCAATCTTATCCATCACTCTCATCAAACGTCTTTTATCAAGCGTTCTTATTTGATAGCAGAGTACAATAGATTCCATTTCCAATCCACCAATACCCGCAGGTATTAGAACCTCGTTAGGATAAATTCTTCTGCCAGATTTTCTTGAAGTTATAGGAAGAACATTTACTACCGGCAAAATTTGATTTATTTCCTCCTCACTTATTACCAGAACAGGCCGTGTTCTTCCTTGTTCAGAACCAATTACCGGATCGAGATTGGCAAGAAATATATGCTATCTATATTCCATTATTTTTTCCCCATCCTTCTAAATCAAGAGTTTTAAAATCCTCTGAAATGTCTCTAAGGTCGTTGAGGAAAAGATTATCCCCTATAGCTTCTCTTACTTCGCTGACTTTCTGGTTAAAAGTAGTTGGTTTTTTCCTGACAATCAAAATTACTTCCACCGCCTCGTTTTCAGGTATAGACTGAGGAATCTTTATCCGTATCTCATGGTTCTTAGGGATCCTTACTATTTGTTTGATTGCTTCCATACTTCTATCCTCTCGTTAGTACATCTTATTTATCACTGTACTTTAAATATTTATATCGCATTGCCCTCAAAAAATCCTTATCCGATAAATTTACTGGATGAAATATAACAACATACCTTCTTATCCTGCATTTTGCAGGTCTTAGTACTTCTCTAATTTCCCTTCATAAGACTATTCACCATTCGCTACATTACTCTCCAATCTCTTGTCGGGCGCCCTTAGAATATGAATTTCCCTGACAGTCCCCAACACCCTTCTAAGACCATTCCGGACCATAATCCTGAACTGATCGAACCTGAATATATCTTCCTCAATTGTCTTTGGCCCTTTATGCATGGAGAGAAATATTTTCACTGCAGAAACACCCGGATATTCTTGAGCAGAAGTGAAACGATCAGGTAAAAATACCGTAGTGTTGCATTTCTGGTAGGTAGCGTACCGAATTGTCTGTAAAAATATTTGGGCTGTCCTGAACCTGGCGTATGTGAACTACCATGTTAACAGGACGGCGTTTGCGATCTATTCGAGGATTTTATGTATCGCGTTTTCAGCCCTCCATAATGCCCTGCCTGAGAAGATTATCCAAAATGGAAAACCGCTGATAGTTTGACCTGACGACGTCCATCTTCTCTGTTCAGGTGGTGCCAGTGGCTATGGTAATCGTAGTGGCGGGGAGATGTGTGTGTGTGCTCTCAACGCTTCTCCGGGCATATGAACCCGAATCCACAGTGAAGATCGGCCTGATCACGGTAATCAGTAGTTCCTAACTGGACCTGAGAGGGGTGCCGAGCCCCTCTGATTATTCGGTCCAGCCGCAGGAGGTCATTTTTTCATTGTATTCTTTTAATGAGATATGGTGCATATCAGAGTGGCTTGCCCAGCATACCTTTTCCGTTAGCATGCCGGAATACGGTGGGGAGTGGCGGTCGGGATAATACTGCCATCATTCTCCGAAAATGTCTCTGATCTCCAGGTCTCCGGCGATCCTGGTTCTGCCGGGGGAAAGAATTAAAAAGCAGGGAGCAAACAACTCTCTGTTGACAAAGCGTAAGGATTGGTACTGGGTGAAAACGGTCCCCGTGGGAGACCATAGATACGGGAGGTGGAAAGAGAAGTGGACTATGCCGACAGAGAAGAGATCATCAGCCAGATCCGCCAGTGCCTCACCGGCACAGAGGATGTACTGTTCGGGTACATCTACGGCTCCTTCCTGCATCATGACAAATTTCATGATATCGATATCGGGTTGTACATTTCCGGGGAGAGAGAACCCTACGAGCCCTACAAGTACACACACCACTGAAGTGGCGAGCACTCTGCCTGTTTGGATCGTAGAAGATTTAGCAGGGATGCTGAACGATAAACCAGTGCTGGTTGATTTGAGAGGCATGTTTGATGAAGAAGAGACTGAAAAGGTGGGATTTTATTATGGGAGATTATGAAGGCACAAGGATATTTATGATAGGGATAATATTATACAGAACAAGAGATGGACTGATGTGATAGCAAATAAGAGACAAATAGGACAGGAGGAGATCTGCATTGAGTCGGCTCAGAGGGATAAAAGGAAAAGAAGCGATAAAAGCTTTTGTAAAAGCGGATGGCATTGAAAGGAAAGGTAAAGGAGACCACGTCAATGTTAAGATGCCAAATGGCCAAATTGTTACGATACCTGGCTCTAAGGAGCTTAAAATTGGCCTGCTTAAGGCGGTGCTAAAGAAAGCCGGCTTGACCGAGGAGGAATTCCTGAGATTGTTAAAATAGGAGGTGAGAGAATGGAATATACGGTATTGATTTATCAAGCGGAAGAAGGAGGTTTTTGGGCAGAAGTCCCTACCCTACCCGGCTGCTATTCTCAGGGCGAAACAATTGAAGAGACGATGAGCAACATCAAGGAGGCAATTGAAGCACACCTTTTGGCTTTGCGGGATGAAAAGGAAGAGATGCCGACAGAAGAAGAGTTTATCATTGGCCGGGTAAAGGTAGAGGTATCTGCTGTTTGATAAGCACAATCAGAGTGGGAATGAGCAGGTTAAGACAACGCTAAAGGGTTTTGATTATGGGGTTGACGTACACGGAGGATGTGAAAGATGGATGGTGTGAAATGCGGCGGCTTCCTGTTTACAGCCACCGCGGCCAGAGGCACTGCATACCCAGACTTT
>DARA01000022.1 GCA_002503135.1 Methanomicrobiaceae archaeon UBA207 | reverse complement strand
TTGAGGACTGTGGTGCCATTAAATTCCATGGAAAGATCTTTAAGGGTGATCAAGGGGGTCATCATTATTCCTCTCTCATAGGTTAATGTACTAATCCTGTGATATTATCTTTTATATTGAAGCACCCTCAGGGGATGTACCCCCACTGATTTCGGCAACAATATCCACCACTGCACCGATATGGTCCACCACATAGTCCGCAGCCTTATAAAGGACATCTGGTTTCGCTCCTGAATTCTGCTGGCTGGTGAGGATTGCCACATCTGCATGCTTCATTGCGAGCAGGTCATTTATGCCGTCGCCCACCATCACCACCAGGTCATACCTCTGCCTGAGCCCGTCAATGATCTGCGCCTTGATGAGGGGGGTGGCAAACCCAAAGACCCTGTCCCTGGGGATTCCCAGGTAGTCTGCCAGCTCCTCAAGTCTTGTGACACGGTCGCCTGATGCGATATAGGCTGCGACCCCAATGGAATGGAGCCTGCTGATGGTCTCTTTCGCGCCCTTGAATGGTTTCCCGCCGGAAGTGAGGGTGTACTCAATCCTTTTCAGCTCCATATTGAGGATCACGCCGCTGTCCATCAGCAGAGCCCTCTCCTTTCTGCATGACTTCAGAACATCCCTGATGCATACCTGAAGGTCGCCCACACGCGCATAGGTATCGCTGTAGAGAACCTCCCCCAGCCGTTCTGCAGGAATGACCCTGCGGGTACAGGCAACACCAAAACCCAGGTCATTTTCAATAAGGAACGATGAGATGAGCATGTCCGGAGGGGCGGCAAGGATATCGCGGTTGCTGGCGTGGAGCGCCAGCAGTGCACGATTTTCATCAGCAAAGGTCAGATTTGTGGTTTCCACATCATGGAGGAGGGTGTCGTGCAGTATATCCTTCACCACACGGCAGGTGTGGAGGAGTGTGCCCGCACTGTCAAATACCACAGCTATATTCATATCCGGTTCACACCAGTAATTCTATTTAGTATAATCATATCATTAAATGATTGAAGGATATGTCCCTCACCCAGACTGCTGAAGATATCAGAGAGATGAGGATACGTGGAGCAGGGCGGATCGCACGTGCCGCTGTTGAGGCACTGAGGGAATATGCCGACACACTGCCGGATTCTGATCTGGCGACCTTCAGGGAGCAGATGTATGGGGCTGCTGAACTCCTTGGAGATACGCGCCCCACTGCGGTATCTCTCCCAAATGCCATCAGATATGTACTCTCCGCCATAGAGAGAGCAGAGACAGCCACGGATGCGCGGAGCGCATTTCATGCGCGGGCTGACACATTCATACGCTCGTCGCTCCATGCAGTCAGAGAGATCGCAGAGATCGGTGCCAGGCATATCTCTGACGGCGACGTGATACTCACCCACTGCAATTCTGAAGCAGCACTTGCCTGCATCATTGAAGCGCACCGCAGCGGAAAGGAGATTGAAGTCTTTGCCACCGAGGTGCGACCAAGAAACCAGGGGCGCATCACGATCAGGACACTCGATGATGCCGGCATAAAAACAAACTTCATCGTCGACTCCGCAGCCCGCCACTTCATGAAGGAGATCGATCTTGTGCTTGTCGGTGCCGATGCGGTCACTGTCAATGGCGCTGTCGTAAACAAGATCGGTACATCCCAGATTGCGCTTGCCGCACATGAAGCCCGCACAAACGTTGTCGTGGCGGCAGAGACTTATAAATTCGCACCGCGCACGATTCTTGGCGAACTGATCCAGATCGAGGAGAGGGAAGGGGATGAACTCCTCCCGCCAGAGTTTGCAGCAACACTCAGGAATGTCACTCTGCGAAATCCGGCTTTTGATGTGACACCCCCGGAATATGTCGACCTCATCGTCACTGAAGTGGGCGCCATCCCGCCCCAACTCGCATATATCATCATCCGGGAGTACCTGGGCTGGGAGATCGATGAATTCCAAAAACCATTTGTAATATCTGAACAAGATCAGGAGTGACTGAAATGGAAGATGTTGTCGCCACATATTATTTCCGACCACAGGGGAGCCACGCCCCCGAGGAGATAGCGCAGGCAATCGCCGATGAAGAGACCACAGGGACATGGACGGATGTGACCACGCGCACCGCATATGTCAGGCAGCTGGACGGGGAGGTGGAGTCACTTGAGGCTTCAGGTAACGGGTATATCGCAAAAATCAGGTACCCGAATGAGATCTTTGAGCCCGGCAACATCCCCCAGTACCTCTCGGTGATTGCAGGCAATCTCTTTGGTCTGGGCAGCCTGGAGGCGGTACGTCTCCTTGACTGCGAATTTCCTGAGAGCCTGACCCCGGTTCATGGTCCGAAATTCGGCATAGAGGGGATACGCCATCTCCTTGGCACCAGGGAGCGCCCCCACATCGGCACCATAATCAAACCAAAGGTGGGACTGACTCCTGAGGATACCGCAGCAGTTGCCTACCAGGCAGCCATCGGCGGTGTCGACCTCATCAAGGATGACGAGACACTCACAGACCAGGAGTTCTGCCCGGTCAGGGAGCGCCTCCCGCGGGTGATGGAGAGACTGGAGGAGGCAAAGAGCGAGACCGGACATGAGGTGCTCTATGCAGTGAATATAACCACCGGGGCAGACAGGATTGTTGAACTGGCGGAAGAGATGATTGAACTGGGTGCGAATATGCTGATGGTGGACGTCCTTACTGCAGGTTTTTCTGCCCTCCAGGCGCTTGCCGGGGATGCGAATATCCGCGTCCCCATCCATGTGCATCGCACCATGCATGCGGCGATGACCAGGAATCAGGAACATGGCATCGCGATGCGCCCCATTGCACGCCTGGTGCGCATGCTCGGGGGCGACCAGCTCCACACAGGTGCGGTATCCGGCAAAATGCATCACACCACTGAAGAGGTGCAGGATCTCTGCACGTTACTCAGGGGTCCATTGTATGGACTCAAACCAACATTTCCGGTATCAAGCGGCGGGCTGCACCCGGGCAAAGTCTCTGCAGAACTGAGCGCACTTGGCAGAGATGTGGTGCTTCAGGCAGGCGGCGGGATACACGGGCATCCTGACGGGACGGCGGCAGGCGTCATGGCGATGCGTCAGGCAGTGGATGCATACATGGCAGGCATACCTGCCGAGGAATATGCCCGCGACCATTATGAACTTGAACGTGCACTCAATAAGTGGGGCGCACGCTGAGAGACGATCAATTAGAGGTGAAAGATAGTGATCCCATTCACAAAACTCCATGGCAATGGTAATGACTTTGTAGTGATCGATGAGTACGAAGGCACGATCATCCCTGATGAGATGAAGGCAAAATTCGCATCACTATACTGCGAACGCCGATACGGCATCGGGGCTGACGGCGTCCTGTATCTCTCAAAATCCGGGACATGCGACCTGAAAATGCGGATTTTTCAGCCTGATGAGAGCGAAGCGGAAATGTGCGGGAATGGCATCAGGTGCCTGGCGAAATATGCATATGATATGGGCTATGTCAGTGAGACCTGCACCATCGAGACACTGGCAGGCAGGATAGAGGTGTCAATGAAATACCCTGAAGATGAGGACAACTTCACTGCCACCATCAACATGCCCACACCCGGGTTCCTCAGACCCGAGATCCCTGCAACCGGCGAGGGAGAGTATGTCGAGGAGATCCTTGAATACACAGTATATGCCGTAAATACCGGCGTCCCTCACGCAGTCGTATTTGTCGATGAGATCGGCAGTGTCAGGATCGATAAAGCAGGTCCGGTGATCCGCAACCACCACACATTCCCGCAGGGTGCAAATGTAAACTTTGTCGAACAGGCAGGGGAGGACCACCTGAGAATCCGCACTTTTGAACGCGGGATTGAGGGGGAGACCCTATCCTGCGGGACCGGCGCGACGGCATCGGCGGCTGTCGCCCATCACCTCGACCTCGTCGGCAGCACTGTGCACGTAGAGACGAGTGGCGGACCACTCACCATATATCTTGGTGAAGTGACGAAGATGGAGGGACCGGCGATCACGGTCTATTCAGGAGTCATACCTTTCTAAGACCCGGTTCCGTGATCTCAAAATCAAGGTGCCGCCCTTTGGGGCGTGACCGGTGTTTCTGAAGGCAGATCCTCTGACAACCATTCTGTTTCTCTATTCTGAGGATCGCCTTTGAGATGTGCTCAAGTGCGGTGCCGCCAAGACCCTCGTGCCTGCCGCGTTCAGGGTCCATGTAGACCTGATTGGTGACCAGCACAGGGATGCCATATTTCTTTCCAAGACCAAGGAGCTTGACCATGTGCCTGGCAAGCCTGCGGAGTGCACCCCTCCCGATCTCCAGCTCGGTGCGGTAAAGGGCGGTGGCGGAATCCAGCACCAGAAGCCCGACCGCCGGGTTGTCTGCCGCGTCCAGGAGACGTTCACACTCCCAGATCATCACACCCTGCTGTTCAAAGTCGACGGGTTCATAGAGGTAAAGCCGTTCTGCAAGCTCCTCGGCACCCTCACCGGCAACCTGCGCAAAACGCTCGATCGAAAAACTCTCGGTATCTATAAAAATTACAGATTTTCCGGATTTGAGGCAGGATACCGCTGCCATTATGCAGATCGTGCTTTTGCCGCAGCCGGGTTCACCATATACCTGGGTGATGGTCCCGCATTCCAGACCCCCGCCAAGCAGTTCGTCGAGATCTGCATTTCCTGTGCTCAGCCTCTCAATCTTCATCTTTTCAACCTCGCTCCGGCAAGGTTCTCCCATGCAGCCGCTTCAGCAATCCGTTTCACATCGCGCAGGGGCATGGCAAGATCAGCAGCAGCGGCGCGGATATCCTCGTACTCTGCCTTGAGAGAGGTGAGTGCATTCCCTGCCCACATGCACTTGATACCGATCTCATACTCCTTTTCGCCGATCCTGACCGTGACCGTTTCCACGGTCCGTTCTGCAACCAGCCTGTGGACCGAGGGCAGCACCCTTACACCCAGTGTACCGAGTTCGCGTGCCATCAGCGCCACAAAACGGTTGGAGTCTGCCGGAGTGCAGATGACGCGGATGAGGTGACCGCTCCTCCCCTTCTTCATCTGGGCAGGGAGGACACTGACATCACGCGCCCCCCCGGCAGTCAGGCACGAGACCGTGTAGGCGATGACCTCGCCGGATACATCATCGACATTCGTCTCAAGTATGTCCACTCTGTCGCTGACCATGGGCTCATCCGTCTCCATCAGCATGGCGCGGAGGACGTTCGGGGTGCCGGGGAGATCCCTTGCACCGGCACCATAGCCGACGCCGCAGATCGCAGCTGCTCCAAGATCAGATGGGTCCATGGTCGAGAACTCTGCAAGCAGGGCTGCACCAGTGGGGGTGCAGAGTTCCATGCCCTCACCACCGATGACCGTCTGGATACCGGAATTCTTCAGGAGGGCGACCGTCGCAGGGGAGGGGAGGGGGAAGGTGCCGTGTGCCCCGTCCGCATACCCCCTGGCAAGTGTGACCGGCAGCACTGCGACCCCGTCCACGCCCAGGGAATGGAGTGCCGTGGCTGCGCCGACCACGTCAGCGACCGCATCGTCGGCACCGACCTCATGGAAGTGGTGGTTGCCGCCATGGACCGACTTCTCTGCCTCATGCATGCGCAGGAATACCTGCTGCGCCAGGTCCTTTGCCGCCTTGGGTGAAGATGCCTCATCAACGCGCTCCAGCACACCGGCAAGCGTGCGGGGGGTCACCGGAGCGTGTACATCCACCCTCAGCGCCCTGATGCCACCACGGTCAACCCATTCGATGCCAGGCGTTCCCACCACAGACTCCATCGCCTCAACAACCATCGCCTGATCAGCACCGAGTGCAAGAAGCGCCCCGACGATCATATCACCGGCTGCGCCGTGAAATGGATCCACCAGAAGAATTCGCATAAACCAACACTATTTTAGTCTCTGCATATATGAATTAAAGGTAATGCCGGAAACTTACCTGAAAGTGGACAGCGCCTACCCTGAAGACCAGGGCAAAGGGAAGGTACGCCTCGATCCTGATACAATGCTCCAGCTGCGCATATCACCGGGAGACCTTGTTGTCATTGAGGGAAAACGCCGCACAGTGGCAAAAGTCTGGCGTGCGATGGTGAATGACTGGCAGCAGGGGAAAGTCCGCATCGACAGTTTCACCAGGACGAACGCCGGTGCGAGTATCAGCGACCGTGTAAAAATCTCCACCCTGGATGCAGAGATCGAAGCAAAGCATGTGGTGCTCGCGCCGCCCGAGGACCTCCCAAAACAGGTCCCAATCAATTACAACAATGTCATCAGCAGGCTGATCGACTTCCCTGTCACGAAAAATGACAGTGTGCCCATCCAGGTGGGGCTGCCCTTCATGCAGGTTCAGATGATCCCATTCAAGGCAGTGATCGTCGAGCCTGAAGATGCGGTCATCATCACCAAGAATACCAGGATAGAATTTTCTGACAAACCTGCTATTGGTTTTGAGGGTGGGAAACGCATCAGCTATGAGGACATCGGCGGACTGAAGGATGAACTCCAGCGGGTGCGGGAGACGATTGAACTGCCGATGCGCCATCCAGAGATCTTCTCCAAACTCGGGATCGACCCGCCAAAGGGCGTCCTCCTCTATGGTCCGCCGGGCACGGGAAAGACACTCATCGCAAAGGCGGTCGCAAGTGAGAGCGGTGCGTATTTCATCCCCATCGCAGGACCTGAGGTCATCTCCAAATATTATGGCGAGAGTGAACAGCGGCTCCGTGAGGTCTTTGAGGAGGCGCGTGATCATGCACCCGCGATCATCTTCATCGATGAACTGGACTCAATCGCCCCGCGCCGTGAGGATGTGACCGGCGAAGTCGAACGCAGGGTGGTGGCACAGCTCCTCACCATGATGGACGGACTCCAGGAAAGGGGGCAGGTGGTGGTGATCGGCGCCACGAACCGTGTGGATGCCATAGACCCCGCACTCCGCAGACCAGGGAGATTCGACCGCGAGATCGAGATCGGTGTCCCATCAGAAGCCGACAGGCTGGAGGTGCTGAAGATCCATACCCGCGGCATGCCGCTTGCAGAGGACGTGGACATGGTAAAGATCTCACAGCAGACCCATGGGTTTGTGGGAGCAGACCTCGCCGCTCTTGCACGTGAAGCCGCGATAAAAGCGTTGCGCCGGTATCTGCCAGAGATAGACCTTGATGCCGAAGAAATTGACCCCGTAATTCTGGAATCCATGAAAGTG
>DARA01000063.1 GCA_002503135.1 Methanomicrobiaceae archaeon UBA207 | reverse complement strand
GAATACGCCTGTGAACATGCCAGTGAATGCCATGATGAGTATGGCGACGAGCAGCCCGTATATCGCCTGCGTCTCGGGGAGCACCGAGAATACCAGACCTTTCCCGAACATCTCCTCTTTTTCCGCGGTTGCTCCGATACCCCCGCTTGCGGCGATACCCTGCCCGATACCTGACAGCCCTGCGATGCCGACAGCCAGCCCGCATCCGATGGCAGCCAGACCCACTGCTGCGGTTGCGGCGAATACGCCTGTGAACATGCCAGTGAATGCCATGATGAGTATGGCGACGAGCAGCCCGTATATCGCCTGTGTCTCAGGGAGTACCGAGAATACCATGCTCCTTCCTATGGAGCCGCCCTCTTCAGCTGCCACCGCGATACCGCTCCCTGCTGCAATACCCTGACCGATCGCAGACAAACCGGATACCCCTACCGCAAGACCGGCACCCACTGCCGCCAGTCCTATGGGAATGGGAACGTCAGTGCCCGAACCGCCGAGGAGACCCGTGCCCATGAGCAGCAGCACCGCCACCAGCAGCCCATATATCCCCTGCGTCTGGGGCAATGCCTGGAATACAAGGGCTACCCCGAATTTCTCCTGTTTGGCTGCAGTAACACCTGCCCCTGCAGCACCGGCAATTCCCACACCAATGCCTGCACCAATTGCAGAGAGTCCTACCGCAAGACCTGCTCCTATTACAACAAGCGCTGTGCCAAGTCCGATATCTGTCATTGATCACCCTCCACCAGTTCAGTAATTACTCTTCTTACCTCGAATGCTTCGAATTCCCTTCCACCACCGACATAAAATTTTCCAAAGAACTCTACAAACTGTAGACGCAGTGAGTGAACAAACGCTCCCAGTGACTGCAGGACAAAATTGAATGTCTGCCCCAGGATGAAGATCAGTGCAGCAAAGATGAGCAGAGCCGGATGGATGCCGGCAACCATCTCTGCCAGTATGTTCACAGTCATCGCTATCCCTCCTGTTGCCAGGGCGAGAGCGAGAAGCCTGGCATATGACAGCCAGTCACCGAGAAATCCTGTGAGACTGAATATTCCGAGCGGACCTTCTTTGATCATGAGGAGTGAAGTTCCGATGAGCGCCCCGGCGCAGGCAGTCATTTTCAGGGGCATGGCAGCTTCCGCCCACCCAAAAAAGTCGAAGAGGAGTATGGCAGCGGATGGCTGGATGATAAACCACGAGATCTGGTCATGCAGGATATCGCGGTAATTTTTTCTGCGCATATTCTGGTATACCGCGATCACCAGACCCAGGTTGATGTGAATGATGCCGACGATCAGGGCGATCTGGAGAAACACTATCGGGTTCTCCAGCGGGTTCAATAGTACAAACCCGGGAGTAATGCCCAGGAACCTTGGAAGGAAGTCACCCACATACGCGCCCTGCAGAACTCCTGATACAACCGTCGCCACGCCTGCGACCATCAGTATGATACTCATATCACGGACAGATCTGCTGAGCCTGCCTGCACCTCTGTAGAGAAGGGTGCCGATCATGAGGATCAGGAGCCCATAGACGGCATCCCCCAGCATCAGTGCAAAATAAATGATGATGATGGGTCCGATGAATAGGGTGGGGTCGATCTCGTCATATCTCGGACGGCTGAACATAGTTGTTATGAATTCAAATGGCTGAAGCCATGGAGGGTTGTCGTACTTGATCGGCACACCGTCAGGATTCTCCGGCGGTTTGCCAAAGTCGCAGAAGACATGCCCGTCTGTAACTTCCTCGCAGAGAGCCTGGATCTTGCCGCCATCTTTTGCTGCGACCCAGCCCTCGATAACAACCGTGTCTTTTGTCCTGCCCAGTTTCGAGAGGACTGCCACCCGCTCTTTCTCGATCTCCAGTTCTTCATGGAGTGCCAGGAGTTTATCCTTCCATTCAGCGTCTATTGATCGCAGTGCCGCCTCCAGTTCATCTGCAGTGGTTTCGAGTCCCTTCAGGTCATCTGAAATCCTGGTGATGACTGCAGAAGGTTCGCCTTCAAGACCTTCTATGTCAATTTTTCTGAAATGCGGGTCTCTCAGCAACTCATCCAGACGCTCCCTGTTCTCAGAGAGCGTTGCAATGACAGTCACGTAGTTCTCGTCGATCTCTTTTTTCAGTATTACAAGATCTTTGAGGGATCTCTTCTCGATCTGGTCTGCAAAGTATTCCTGGTCAGAGGGTTCAATCAGTGCGGCTGTGATATAGAGGAGCTTGGATTCCCCCATATAGCCGAGGTCAAACCCGAATGGCACGAGAAGCCGGACACTCTCCTGCTGCATCTTCAGAACCTGGCTGCGGTCAAGAATGGCAGAGAGTTCATTATTGCTGGTGATCACTTCTTCCAGTTCATGAATCGCTGCCTCTGCCTCAGTAAACAATTCCCTGAGATCTCTCCTGCCCACCTGAATTTTGACTTTTGGCGCAGGGAAGAAGACGTCCCTGAGGATGCTCCCCTCAGTCTCACGATGTTCACGCAGTACGTCCAGAATACGGTTTATTTTTAAGGTATATTCTGCGCAGATCCCTATCTCAGGGCGCCTCTCCCCTGCATCAAGAATGGCAGAGACGTCACTCTTTGACTCCCATATGTCTGTTATCTCCATAATGCCGGCTTCATGAAGCGCCAGGACGACCTTCTCCTGATAGGATTTATGCACTCCCACCAGGGTTTTTCTCATATCTGCCGGTAATAGCATCAGCCGCCTCTCTCCATCCCGCCGGTTACGCTCCTGACTATGTAATCTGCTGCTTCAGGGATTTTCCGCCTGCTCTCTTCTCTGATCCTCTCTGCCTCCCTCTCGCCTCTCTCTCTGATGACTCCTGCTTCGACAACTGCGGCTTTTTCCGCTCTCTCAATCATCTCCTGGACCGTCTCACCGGCTTCGCTCTCTTTTTTGAGGATGAGCACTTCTGCCTCACGTTTTGCGTCGTTTATCTCTTTTTCACCCTCCTCTCTGACCTCCTCCAGCAGTGCAAGAACTTTATTCTCGGCTTTTTTGATCAGTTCGATCTCATTCCCGCCCATAACCTCGTTGTGAGTCTCCATGTCAATGATAGGGGATATGTATCATGCTTATTTATATTATTATATTTTGTGCGCGGCTCTCCGATGCTGTCTTCTCAGATTGAGTTCGCGTGTAAATCCTGCATATCCTCCCGAGTTCGGCAGTTTATGCAGTTTCAGGATTTCACCTCTCTGCCCGGATGCCGGTTATGTACGATCTCAGGAAGCGGGGGGGTCATCCCTGAGTTACCTTTATATAGGGGGTGTTCAAGTATTGATTCAATGTATGGCGATTATGATTACGATCTCCATATCACTAAGGATGAGATAAGCATTGACGTCTCTGACAGCCGGGGTTTTCTGACATATACCCGTGTGTGCCAGGGGAACAAACTTGAGAAGAATATTGCCTCTGAATATGGGCGCATAGCTGTAAATCCCGTGGAGCCTGTCAATCTCCCGCAGAAAATAACAACATTTCTCGAGATCCGTTTTGACAAAACAATGATTGAACCATATTCCTCAAAGGTGATCTATCTCACATTCCCGATAGAGATCGGTGTTTTTGTTGCCGCACGGAAGGATGTTGAGGTGCTGGACGTCTTCTCCCTGAAGGCGCCGAAATATACGCTGTATGGTCCGCCGGCAGAGGGTGTGATCGCCCGCATACACAGGAGCCCTATCTATTCTGTGCCCCCTTCTGTGGACCCCCTGAGACTGGGTGTAATGGAGCTTGCCGTCAGGAATGATGCAGCGGAATGGGCTGAAATCTCGCGTGCGGTTTTCGAGAGTCATGGTATGAAGATCTATTACGACAGGGAGATCGTCTCTCTGGTTGCCAGGATGAGGTTGCATGGCAGGCATGGCGCTGAGACAGACTTTTTAAACCGTCCTGTCAGGAGCGGGATGGTAAAATCAATTGAGGTCTACAGGAAACGTGACATCCCTGCCATGAGGAGGGGGTATGCTATGGAATGGGGGGTTGACTGATGCTGAGCCGCATCTTCGGAGTCCTTGACACCCCGCTCGGGTATGGGGGGCTTACACTTGGAAACCTCATCATCTTTCTTGCTATATTGCTCATCGCGGCTTTTGCAGGCAGGATGATCACAGTAAACCTGAAAAAAAACCTGAGTGATAAGCTACCAAAGAATGATCTTGAGATGATATCAAAGATCGTCTATTATCTCATCCTTGTCGTCGCCCTTTTTGTGGCACTGCCATATCTCGACATGGATATTTCCGGGCTTTTCGTGGCTGGCGGGATCTTTGCTCTGGTGATCGGTTTTGCCAGCCAGAGTGTGGTCTCGAATTTCGTCTCAGGTCTCTTCCTGATGGTGGAACGCCCGGTAAAGATCGGTGACAACATCGAGGTCGCCGGGATTAAGGGGTTTGTTGAGGACATCTATGTCCTGTCAACAGTCATCCGGACGTATGACGGCACTTACATGCGGATACCAAATGAATCAGTCTTCACTTCAAATATTACAAATTATGTGGCAAATGCCGCACGGAGGTTTCAGTACTCTATTGGGATACGCTATGAGGATGATGCTGACAGGGCGATCGCCATCATCTCTGATCTCATCCGGGCGCATCCATTTGCACTGGATACCCCTGCGCCCTCGGTATTTGTTGATGAACTGGGGGACAATGCTGTAATCATCAGTGTCCGTATCTGGGCGCCATCTGAGAACTGGTGGGATGTAAAGACAGACCTCCTCTGGAAGATCAAAGTCGCGCTTGAAGAGGCAGGCATACATGTACCCTTCCCGCAGAGGACGCTCTGGCTGCCAGAGGAGGTGCGGCTGAAGGTGGGGAGGGGTTCAGGTGCAGAGCCGGACCCGACAGTCAGGCAGTGAACCTAAATCCGGTGAATCCTGCCTGCACCCCCTGGTGCAAACGTCTCAGGATACCGCGCCTTCAGCAGGTCAGAACGGTCTGTGCAGTGTGAGGCTGAGAAATACCAGAGTTGTCCAAGGGCGCTGATATCTTCATCAGATACCGAATGGAACCCCCCCATGGCGCCCCAGACCTCGCCATGCCTCTGCACTGCGGCGATGATCCTGCTGATATGCGGGTGTGCGCATCCGGTGATGATGAAAAACCCGTCTCCGGTCCTGACTGCGAGCGACTGCTCGGCGGTCTCCCCGTCCATGGGACCTGTCGAGAAGATATTTTCTGTTATTTCTGTCCATCCTGTGATGATCTGCGGTCTGGTGTATGTCCTGATCAGGTCCAGTGTCTCCTCTGAGAAGGTGTCATGCACAAAGACTTCAATCTCCTGACTGACCTCTAAAAAAGCCGAGAGCCCGCCGGTATGGTCCCAGTGATCATGGGAGAGGACCACCCCCCTGATCTCTATGGGATCGATCCCCAGTCTCTCCATGTTTGAGAGGAGGATGGCGCCGTCACCGCCGGTATCAAAGAGGATCCCTGCATCATGGATGAGGCATGCAAAACCCCATGCGGTTGTCAGTCCTGGTGTATGCGGGAGGTTATTGTAGATCTCTGTGATCACGGTCATTGGTGTGTAATTTTTCTGAAACAGTTTAATAAGGTATGGAATGGGGGCGCCCCGGTCTGGTGCGGCATGGCTGTCCCTGCACATTCCATGAGCCTGCACCTGAATCCAGGGATCTGCGTCTCATCCCATAATATAGGTGACACTCACTGAAGCGGCAACTTCAAGCGTGCCAGGTTCAATGGGGGTCTTCGTCGTCGGCGCCATCTCTGCGCCTGCTGCCATATCATAATAACGCGGCAAGGGCACGTACGTGCTGCCGATACTGACCTCCTTCACACCAGTGACCCTCCTGCCCAGTGCGGCAGCCACGCATTCGGCATCACTGCCTGCCTCTTTGACCGCCATTGTGAGAGCCTCGCTGCGGAGTTCACTCCGTTTCTCATCGCTCAGGGTGAATGAGATGTAATTGACCCTGTTCGCCCCACTGGCTATGGCGAGGTCGACGATCTCACCCGCCCTATCGGTCTCGGTGAGCGTCACCATGAGGGTGTTCGTCACATGGTAGACATACCTCTCTTTCGTCGGGCTGATCATTGATGACGTCGCTCCCTCTCTGACGAGGTTGATCCTGTAGCCGGTCGTCTTCAGGTCATCGCCGGTCAGTCCTGCTGACTTCATGGCTGCCATCACCGTATCCATGACCTCGGCATTCTTTGCCTGCGCCACCTTCACATCAGTGTGTTCCGTCTCCACCGCAAGCGAGATGATGACGCGATCTGGTGATGTGGTCACCCTGCCTGTGCCCTGCGCATAGATCAGATGCTCATCGCTGCCAGTAGTCTGTGCAGAAACGCTCCCTACACCTGCGGCACAGATGATGAGAAGAGCTGCTGCAAGAATTGCTATTTTCTTATGCATAACGCATCGCTGATCTCTCTCACTTCTGGTCGATATATATCTGTCTTTAACTTCGGAAAAATTCGTAGTATTCACCGTCGCATTAAATCAGAGATTTAATGGGAGTTGCAGATTCCTAATCTGCAACATTTATAGTTACGAACGTCACTTTTTGAACTTTTTTCAAAATACGTTCGGAAC
>DARA01000062.1:15527-24945 GCA_002503135.1 Methanomicrobiaceae archaeon UBA207 | reverse complement strand
GGGAGTCCGCGGCGGCACGGAAATACCGAGACGCTCCTGGACTCGTTCCTGGATGGCGCGGCGCATGCCGGTGCTGACGTGGAGAAGGTGATCCTCTCCGGGCTCACGTACTCGTCGTGCACGGGGTGCAATTCCTGCCATAAGACAGGCGACTGCGTAGTGCATGACGATCTCACACCGCTCTTTGACCGCATACTCGCGGCAGACGCCATCGCCCTGGCATCTCCCATATACTCCATGGGCATCACCGCCGAACTGAAGGCACTCATTGACAGGGCGCAGTTCCTCTGGGCGCGGAAATTCATATTAAAAAGCCTCTATTTCAGCCACCGCCACATCAAACAGCATAAGGGGGTATTCATCTCCACCGCCGGTCTGGGCTGGGACAATGTATTTGACGCCGCATTCCCTGCCGTCACCGCGTTCTTCAATGGGACTGGTTTTGAATACTATGACAATATCATCGTAAACAATATGGATCTTCACGGCGGGATCAGGGGTCATCCGACTGCCCTTGGGGAGGCGTATAAGAAGGGCGCAGAGGTCGTCGGGGTCCTGCGGTCAGAGGTCTCCTCTCCCTGAGAGGAGGAGTGTCTCCCCTCTCACACCGGCATACTGCTGCGCCCCTACCTCTCTCTCAGCATGTCACCTCCGGTGACTCAGTCACCGCCCGCAGGCCGGTGACACATGGCGCCGGCATATATGCACTGCCCATAGCTGATGCCCCCGTCACCTGGCGGGCACGCCCTGTTGATGACAAACTCAAGACCCGCCTTCATGATCTCGTCCCTGATCGTCTCCCTGATCGCATGGTTGTAGACGACACCGCCTGAGAGTGCGACCCGTGGGATGCCCCGGTCTTCAGCCGCATGTATGGCAAGGGCAGAGACCCCGCGTGCCAGGTTGTACTGGAATGACGCCGCGATCGAGTTGATGGCGTGATATGCCTCGTCAGGGTGGAGCACCTGCACCCCCTCATACCGCCTGAGCGCCTCCCTGCAGAGCGCCCGCGTCGAGAGCACCTCGCACCCCCCGTCCCTCGTGAACTCCAGGTCCCATGGCACCGCTCTCCCTGATGCCGCCCTGGCTTCAAGTCTCATCGCAGGTTCCCCGTCATAGGTGCGCCTGCCGCAGATCCCGAGCATGGCAGATGCCGCGTCAAGGACGCGTCCCGTGCTTGACGTCCATGCCGCATTGAACCGTCGCTCCACCTGCCGCTCCAGCACCCCAAGTTCGGTATCGCCCCACCCCCTTGATGCAAGGAGTTCGCGGACTCCTTCAGTGGGGAGGATCGCATAGAGCATCCGCTCAGGGAACTCTGTCGCAAGGTCACCGCCGGGCATCAGGTGGTATTCAAGGCGGGCGACACGCCTGAGGTCAGTCGTCTCCCCTGCAAACACCTCCCCGCCCCAGACGGCGCCGTCATCCCCGTAGCCGATACCGTCTATGGCGATACCGATGCATTCATCCTGCGTAGTTGCGGCGATATGCGCCCTGTGGTGCTGGACCTCCACCAGGGCGGCACCGCACTCGTCTGCGAGGGATGCGGCATACCGTGTCGATAGGAACCGCGGGTGCGCATCATGGGCGATCACATCATACCCGGCTCCGATGAGGCTCCCGATCTTTTCGACGGTCTCCTCCAGGTATGCGAGCGTCGCCGGGTTCCTGACATTGCCGATATGAGGGGATGTGATGCAGAAGCCGTCCCTGTATATGGTGATATTGGAGTTCCTCTCAGGACCCACACCAAGTATGCAGGCACTGCCGAGGTCGATGGGCACGCGCCTCGGCGAAAGCCCGCGCGAGAGGCGGATGATGTACCCGTCCCTGATGACAGAATCATCGATCCGGTTTACGATCACCCTGTCATGTGTGAGAAAATAGTCCACGCAGCCGTTCAGGTGCGCCATCGCATGGTCGATGTCGGTGATCATCGGGTATCCTGGGATATTGGCGCTTGTCATGACCAGGAGCGGCTCCCTGAGGTGATGGAAGAGGAGGTGGTGCAGACCTGTGTACGGGAGCATGCACCCGATGGTATGGAGATTGGAGATCGCCATATGCGCCAGATGGTCCTGCTTTTCCAGGACAACGATGGGGCACACCCGGCTCTCCAGCGCCTGCCGCTCTTCATCTGTGACGACTGCAATGGTGTCGATCACGTCAGGGTGCACCATGACGGCAAGCGGCTGCTCTGTCCTCCCGAGGCGGCGTTTCAGGTCATCCGCAGATTCCTCCGTGCATGCGATATGGAATCCGCCGGTTCCGCGGATCGCGATGATCGCACCGTGATCCAGGAGTTCCGCCGTACCCCGGATGGGGTCCCCGCATTCGACTGCATTCCCGTGCGGGTCAAGGATCTGCAGCCCCGGACCGCAGGAGGCGCAGGCGATCGTCTGGGCGTGGTGCCGCCTGCATCCGGGGTCAGTGTATTCACTCCGGCACTCAGCGCACATGGGAAACAGGTCCATGGAAGTACGCTCCCTGTCATAGGGAAGTGTGCGGATGATGCTGTAGCGGGGTCCGCAGTTTACACATGAAGTCGCCCAGTAATTCCTGTACCTGCTCTCCGGCTGGAAGAGGTCATTCACGCACTCATCGCAGATCGCGACATCTGCAGGGATGAAACCCGTGAGGCTGCCATCTGCACTCTCTGCGATTGTGAAGCCACCCCGGGCAACCCTCTCCTGTGCATCCAGGACTTCGATGCTGTCGATCTCTGACAATGGCGTCCCGTGTGAGACTCTCTCTAAAAATGCTTCAAAATTGTCGCCATAGGCGTATATCTCAACTTCACTGCCCAGATTCGTTACCCTGCCACTGATACCGAGGTCCTGTGCGGCGGCATAGACGAATGGTCTGAATCCGACGCCCTGGACGACTCCCCTGACAATAATCCTCCCACTGCACCGCATCAATAGTTCCGGATAGGTTTATTGGTTTACAAACCAATATATCTACTTGGGTTGTTGCATTGACTGGACATATCAGAATAGTGAATGATCCCGTTGAGTTAGTACCTCTTCTCATCACATTCAATGATTTGAAGTATAAAAGGATCTATGAGATGCTCAGCAAATCATGGATGACGGAGGAGGAGATCTGCCAGCGGGAGGATAGTGGGTGCGTGAAAGACTGTCTTGCTATTCTGAAGAAGGGCAATCTGGTTGAGGAGCAGTGGAGGCTCCCGCAGCCGGGTCAGACACCACTGAAAGAGTTTAAAACGAATTACAGCAAGTTCAGGGCAAATTTCCAGTGCAATATGATGGATCTCGGGGATCTGATCCATGTTGCAATCTCAAGTGATGAATACCTCAGGACCATAGTGGAAAACCTGGAAAATGAAGTCAGAAGCGGCAATACTTCAGTAAATGACATTTCACGGAAGTACAGTGTCACCCCGGTCTTTGTCAAGGGGCTGGCAAAACGGATCCCATACCTCGATGTAAAAGGTCAGGGAATGGTGCTGCTTGACGGAACTGAGTGAAGATCCCCTCTATATTATTTTGAGGAGCAAACGCGAAGCCACGCGCTTCCAGATACTTGTGCAGATAGCCGAGCACCAGCCATCGATCCGTCAGCAGGAGATCGCTGAAAAACTTGGTGTGACGCCGCAGGCGGTATCCGAGTATATCAGGGAGCTCGTTGAGGACGGGATGATCAGCGCCCCTGCAAGAGGGCGGTATGAAGTCAGCAAAACCGGCATCGAGTGGCTCCTCAACCATGCCGAGGCGCTTGAGGCATATGCGAGGCATGTGAGACGCGACGTGATCCAGCAGGTGGTGGTCTGGACAGCCATCGCAGATATGGATATCAAGAAAGGTGACCGGGTTGGCGTCTATATGCGGAACGGATGGCTCTATGCATCCGCAAAACCCACGAGTGCAGTCGGTGAAGCCACCCTTGATGCGGCATCTGGTGAAGACCTCGGGGTCGCACACCTGTCAGGCATGATAGAGCACACCGAAGGGACGGTCCATGTCTGCAAGGTCCCCAGGGTGGCGCGGGGCGGGTCACGGAAGGTGAACCGGGACCTTCTCCTCGAGGTGGCAGGCATGGCTGATATTGTGGCAGCGGTCGGGCTTGAAGCGCACGTGGCACTGGTGAAAGCCGGCATCACACCTGATATGTACTTCGGGGCGAGGGAAGGGGTTGTGGAAGCTGCATTTCACGGTCTCAATCCCGCCATTCTTGTCGTTGATGAGGAGTTCAGCGATTTTATAAAACGTCTTGAATCCACTGGTCTGAATTATATTATTCATGACCTCATCGCACCATGAAGATCATCGTCCAGCCGCAGAAGAGTCACTACAAGCTCCTCTTCATTGATGGCAGGCGCATGACGGCGGCGGGGCAGGTAAACCTGACAGAGTCCCTGAAAGGCAGGCGTCCGGAACACTTCAGGTTGAAGAAGGGGCGCGGGGGGCAGATGAAGCCCACGCCGACGAAAGACTTCATATCTCTTCTCAGAAAGTCTGATGTCCTGCTCACGGGCAGTGACGAAGCATTTGAAGCATTTCTTCAGGACATGCAGATCCGGTGGCGCCAGATCAGGCTCTGCCGGTTCTGCCTGCTTGGTGACAGGATCACCCCTCTTGAGGGGGGGCAGGGTGTACGCTATGGGAGGGAGGAGATCTGCTATGAGTGTGCGAAACGGGAACTGCGGCGTGAGATGGGATACCTCGGGAAGTTCGGGAAGTCGTCACTCCGTCATGTCGAGAGACTGCTCGGCGACTTGCGGGACCTTGATCGTGTCCTTGCCTCACTCCAGCCTGAATCCGTGAAAACTTCCAGGACACTCTATGACCGCCTGGAAGCTCCAGGGCAGATGAAGACCTCCCCCATCAGGGACCTCCCGCTCCCGCCAGAGTTTGTGGAGCGGTGCGGTGTTGAGCACCTCATGCCTGTGCAGCAGATCGCCGTTGATGCAGGTCTCCTTGAGCGGAAAGACCTCCTTGTGGTCTCTGCGACAGCCAGTGGGAAGACGTTTATCGGTGAAATGGCAGGTCTGAAGAACTACCTTGAGGGGCAGGGCGGGGTGCTCTTCCTTGTTCCGCTCGTTGCACTTGCCAACCAGAAATACCAGAGGTTCCGTGAGACCTACGGTGGCATTGTGAAGGTTGCCCTCCATACCGGTGTCAGCCGCGTCAGACTGCCTGAGACGAGGGCGGCAGGTGTGCGGGACCTCAATGCACCTCTGGTCGTCGGGACCTATGAGGGGATCGATCATGCCCTGAGGTGCGGGCGCAGCCTGAAGAAGATCAGTACCGTGGTGATCGATGAGGTGCAGATGCTGGAGGACCCTGAACGCGGTCACCGGCTGGACGGGCTGATCTCAAGACTGAAATATCTTTTTCCTGATGCGCAGTTCCTGTACCTGAGTGCGACCATAGGTGCACCCGGCATACTGGCAGAGAAACTGCATGCCCGGCTTGTCACATATATGGACCGCCCTGTCCCACTTGAACGCCACCTGATCTTCACTGAGCGGAAGCAGAAGATCCCGTACATCAAGCACCTGGTCACAGACGCCTTCAGGGAGGTGTCGTCAAAGGGTTATCACGGGCAGACGATCATCTTTACCAATTCCAGGGCGCGTTGCCACACCATCGCCGATGCACTGGGCAGGAAGGCGGCTGCTTATCATGCGGGTCTTACTGCGCAGGAGCGGCGCGATGTCGAAACAAGGTTTGAGAAGGGTGAACTTGCCGCAGTTGTGACCACGGCAGCACTCGCAGCTGGTGTGGATTTTCCTGCATCCCTGGTGATCTTTGATGCCCTCGCCATGGGCATCCAGTGGCTCAGTGTACAGGAGTTCTACCAGATGCTGGGGAGGGCAGGGAGACCCGACTTCCATGACCTGGGGAAGGTGGTGATACTTGCAGAGCCCGGCGTCTCATATTCGCGCGATTCAACCCATACCGAGGATGAAGTGGCTGTCAGGCTGCTGAAAGGAGAGATGGAGGAGGTCGCGCCTGAGTACGACATTGAAGCGAGCTCTGAAGAATTTGTTGCCAATGCAGTCGTCTGCGGAGGGGATGAGGGGGCGATCATCAGGATGAACCAGATGATGGTGGGGACACTTGAGCCTGTCCTTGGAGCCCTCCTCGACCACCACCTTGTGCACAGGAAGGCGGTGCATGCGCCTCGTCCGGGTGAGGGGCGACCGGGTCGGCGGATTGAACTGACAGACCTGGCGAGGGTGATGGCTGAACACTTCGTCGGCATGGAGCGGCTGCTCAAGCTGCGCCGGCTGGTGAGGAAGATGGATGATCCGATCGATATCCTTGCGGAACTGGAGGTCTCAGATCCCAGGGATGCGAGAGAGCCGCAAAAACAGAAATCCAGGTGACTGCCTGTCAGTTTGCTGCGAGGCAGCACCAGCGGTCATAGATGGGGTCGCGCTCATTTTCAAACACGCTGGTCTCCCGCCCTGATTCCCTGCACCACTCACTCACCAGCATGCACTCCTCCCTGCTGCCGGCAGTGATCAGTGTCTCGTCTGTCAGTGCCAGCAGTTCAGTGATGATCTCATGCCAGAGCTGGGCATTGTAGGAGTGGATCTCCCCTGCCATGAATATGATCCCGAGTGGCGCCGGCTCGAGGTATCTGGTGGCGCAGGTGCCATCGATACACATAGTCTCTGCCGGATGCAGCCGCCCTGCAGTAAGACCGAGTGCGAGGAGGGCAGGGTCATTGTCATAGGAGACGGGCTTCATGCCGGCAAGGCGCATGGCGGCGGCGCCCACGCCTGAACCACAGCAGGCGTCAATGCAGGCGGTGTCGGTTTTCCCGTTCCAGACCTCGCTGAGGAGGTCCATGACCTTGTCCATGCGGTCATGCCTCAGGTCTTCAGGGGCGGGCGCGACTTCTTTGCATATGATGCGGCTGTAATGGTCCCTTATGGCAGAGACCCAGTCTTCACGCTCCTCCTGATATATATCCCCGTCCAGTTGATCAAAAGCGTCGATCGCCTCATAACTCGGCTGCCGGAAGAGAAATGTCGTTGCTCTCCATGCCCTGCCGTCATGGAGCGCCAGGGCGAGGGGATATTCTTCTTCGTCCACGAGGAGCCTCCCCTCCATGGCATCTGTCTGGAGCAGGACCTCTGTGTAGACCTGCTCTGTCAGGTCTGAGAACGATGGTTCGACGAGACTGCACTCCTCAAGCCCGAGCAGGTCTGCGATGCTCATCCCGTCCTCTCTATCTTCAGCCCGGCAGGTGCCTGTATGAGACCGTCCACCCTGGTATTCTCATGCATAGTCAGTGTTTTACAGGCGATATCGCCGAGTATGTGCACCCCACCACCGAGGCGCACCGAATCACCTGTCTCCAGGTTGCCGTGAACCACGGTGCCATCGTTGATCGAGATCGTCTCTTTTGCCCGCAAACTTCCGAATATGGTTGTATTCCCGTCCACAGCGATCATCTGTGCCCTGACATTCCCGTGCAGGCGGCACCCTGAGCCGATGGTCATACCTCCAGGCACTGTAAATGTCTCTGTATTAAGGATACTATTTGCCGGAATCATGAGCGGAGGGCTATCATCTTCGTCGTCCTCATCAAAGAGGTCTTCAAAGAGTGACTCAAGGTCGTCATGTGACTCGATGTGCAGGAGTGCCACAAGATACAGGATGATGTATACGATGACAGGCATGGGGTTGCGGATTGAGATCCAGCCTTTTGCCTCGAACCCCTCTTCCAGTGTGACATTGTCTCCTATATCCAGGTCACCATCGACTGTGAGTCTGCCATGGACCTTCACCCCCTCTCCCAGGTAGGCGTCGTCCCTGACTATGATATTCCCGGCGATCTCGCACCAGTTGCCGATCCTGATATCTCCCTCTGTGATGATGTTGCCATTTATGCTGCTGAATTCAGAGACAAGAATGTCCCTCCCTTCAAGCCCGTAGTCGATGATGCACCTGTCCCCGATGACAATATTTTTATTGGTTTTGACCAACCGCTCCTGCAGTTCGGTGTTGTCAGGGATATTGCAGTCTTTCATCAGATGCTGAACAGATTCACTCATTATCTCCCTACTCCTATGATCTTCATGCCCCGTATTTATCTGTTTTATTGATCAGATCCAGGAGGATCGGCATCAGGGACTGCCCTGAAATCCTGTTCAGTCCACCGCCTGCGCACGAAATCTCATCAAAATGTGTCACGTCGTCTATGCGGACCCCCTCACCTGAGATGACGAGCGGGACCGGGTCTGCACTATGGTCTTTGATTGAACATGGGGTGCTGTGGTCACTGCAGATGACTACCAGGCAGTCGTCACCTGGCACCAGGTCCCTGAGTGCCGTGTCGCACTCTGCAATAAATCTCATTTTTGCGACAGGGTCGCCGTCATGCCCCTTCTCATCCGCACCCTTGATATTCAGGAGCACAAAATCCCTCTCCTCAAGTTCAGCCATCGCGGCAGCGACCTTAGCACTGATGCCTGCCACTGATCCGGTGACCCCTGCCGGAGTAGCCTGGTGGAGACCCACGACTTTCCCGATCCCGGTAATCAGGGTCGCCGTCGAGATGACGCTGCCCCTCAGCCCATGCTTCTCTTCAAAGGTCTCAAAATGCCCCATCTTCCCTGCGCCACGGATCAGTACGATATTCGCGGGCGGCAGCCCCTCTTCCTGACGTCCGGTATTCAGGGGATGGCTGGCAAGGATCTCACCCGACTGCCTGATGAAGTCATTGCATACCCGGGCGGTCTTTGCATCTGAAGGGCTGCTCCCAAGTGGCTGAATCTCCTTTGGCGGCATGCCTTCGTGTTTGGGATCATTGGACGTGACTCCGGCGCCGAGACCTTCGCCTTTCAGTGCGAATGCGGCGCGGTGCCCTTTTCCTGACTCAAACATGAACTCAACTCCATGTGAGGAGAGGTCAACACCCTCCCGGATCGCGCTGATCAGCGCCGCAGTCTCCCGGATGCGTCCCGCACGCCTGTCAGTGATCACCCCGTTCTCATCGATCGTGGCAAAATTGGCTCTGAAACCGATCATGCCCTCCTCCATGTGGATGCCTGCCCCCTCAGCCTCAAGCGGTCCCCGTCCTGTATAGTAATTCTCCGGAGGGTAGCCGATGAGGCTTAGGTGGGCGGTATCTGAGCCCGGTCGTATGCCTGGTGCGACAGGGTCCATGATCCCGCAGATACCACCTGATGCAAACCCGTCAAGGACCGGCGTATCTGCCGCCTGTAGCGGTGTCAGTCCATCCAGGGCTTCACACGGGCGGTCAGACGCGCCATCAAGCACAAGCAGAAGGATCTTTGATGCGGTCATTGCATGAGTATGGGGTGCCCCTGCACATTATTCTTCCCGGTAACGGGCGGCAGCCCTGGTGTGATGTCATCTCCAATGACACATGTCACCTATCGGTGACTCAGTCACAGCACACCGTTTCGTTTCAC
>DARA01000062.1:0-15154 GCA_002503135.1 Methanomicrobiaceae archaeon UBA207 | reverse complement strand
ACCAGTTCGGAGAACTAGTGTGTTTCAAACGGTGTTCGAACACCAGTTCAGGGAACTGGTGTGCAGTCTCCCATATCGAAGATATGAGAGAGCCTCACATCTTTGATGTGGGGCTCCGCACACGGCTGTGACACATGTCACCTCCGGTGACTCAGTCACCGCCCGCAGGCCGGTGACACATACCTCTCCTGCAGGCGGCTGTCATAAAAAAGTGTGTGGCAGGAGAGACCCGGCGCCGCGTCACCACACTGCGTCCAGGGCGATCAGGCGAGTGCCGGAGTCTCTACTTTGGATTTGATGATCTCGACACGGCGGACCGGGTAGATGGTCTTTATGCTCCTGAAGATCTCTTTCGCCAGCTCGCCCGAGACGATCTCCTGGACCAGTCCTGACATATCTGTCTCTTTTGCACGTGTTGTCGCCATGTCTGTGATCGTCTTTCTGATGGCATGCACCTGGCTGAGGTTTGCCCGCGAAATGGTGAGGCAGGTGATGGTCAGGCGCAGTTTCCTGCCATCTTTTGTGGTTACCGGAAATATTGCGTCTATACGCGAGGTCTTGCGCTTGACGAGCGCCCGCAGGTGGTCACGGGTCACTTCATGACCAACGAACTCTGTATGTGCAGAGTCGCCTGCAACATTCGTGATCCTGAACCGCATCTTGATATGCGACTTTGAGTAATCGTGAGTGACCTCTCCGAGTGTGGTGTTCATTACGCGACCGACTACATTGTCGGGATCATTTGAGATGGTCTCCCCGATATCAGTGCTGCCGAAGCTCTCCGGCACATGGACTGTATACCAGGATTTGGTCTTCCAGCCTTCAACTCTTCTTCCAATCTGTTTTTTTCTTGCCATAATCTCACATCCTTCTAAAATTATTGTTCACATTCTTATCTGCGCCGCCTACAGGAACCTGAATACCTCCTCAGGTTCGCTGACCAGGCGTGCCAGCCTCTCAGGCCAGTTTGCTCTGTCAAAACCCTTCTGGGCGAGGAGTACTGCGGTCCATCGTTCAAGACCTATGCCTGAACACCCTGACCAGCATTCTTCACCGCTCTGGATCTTCACATTGAAGCCTTTCGGGTACTTGTCTCCATTGACACTCACATTCTGGAACTCAAGCCAGCTCCCATTGTATGGGAGGCACGCCTCATAGTCGCGTGTGCCGATCTCTGCATCACTGCTTTCGCCGACCATGCCCTCCTGTGCCATGAACCATGGGGTTACCTTTGCACACCTCCATTCGAGTTCGAGCACGTCCTCAAAGAGGCGGGTGTACAGGTCATGCAGCCTGCTGGCTGTCGCGATCGTCTGCTCCCTGGTGCCGAGCCAAAGGATCTCAATCCTGTGGAATTCATCGACACGTTCAATGCCATGGATCCCGCCGCTCTCATAGCGGTGGGACGTGCCGCTGCGGTCAAATACCCTGATTGGCAGGCAGTCATTTGCCAGTGTCTCACCCTGCACGAATGGCCAGAACGGCGGGCACTGCGCATAGCACATGCCGCCAACAGGTCCGTCAAGCCGCTCGCGGATCTGGTCTACGGGGACCGTCCCTGTCACCTTGTAATAGTCTGCTATATCTTCCCAGTATGACGGGTCGCGGGTCTTTGGTGTGCATACGTAATAGATCTCAGGGTATACACCCTTTGCATGACCTGAACGCATCCAGACTTCCCATGGGACGAGCTTCGGGAAGATCATCTCTGAAAAGCCCAGCGGCTTGATGATCTCGTCCAGTACAAGGCGCTCAACTGCCCTGAAGATCTCCACCGCCTGCGGACCAAAGATCCATTGTCCGCGTGAAGCCCCGTGTTTGATCCACCGGCGCCTGATCATCTCCTGGGTGGGGTCGCCGTCATACACCCGCTCTCTCCTGCTGCTCTCTGAGATGAGCTCCCAGTGCTCCCCCTTGCCGCCATATTCCTGTGCTGCCACCTTCTCCTGGACGAGTCTGACGATCCGGTCAGGGACACGGTTCTCCAGGTCTGCCGCTGAAAGGTCCAGGACCAGGTCCACTGCATCGTCGTGGTGGTCTGCACTGGTGATGAACGGGATTCTTGGGACCGCGCTCTCAGGGACCGGTCCGGGTATGCGGATGCGGAATGAGGTGACCACAATGTTGCGCAGACCGAGGTGGTGCCTGCCCAGTTTTTGGGCGACCTCTTTCCTGAACCTGAAGAGGGCGTCATGCGCACGGGTGTACGGACCGCTCACGATCTCCAGCCTGAGGACGGCGCCCGTGACTGCATATGATGTGATCCTGCCGACTTCCTCATCAGTGGCATCTGCCGGCACCCCCTTCCTGAAGAGGAGGGTGTTTGCATCCTGCACGGCTTCCCCGACCGCTTCAACCGCTTCAGGGGTGAGGTCCCTGTTGAAGTGAAGTTCTGCGGTTAATGCGAAACGTATGAACATATCTCCTCCGCTGCTGCCAGGTTCATCAGGTAGTCATCCACTGATGCGATGACTGACCTGAGGTTCCTGCCTCTGACTGTCGTCTTCACCCTGGTCCCTGATGCAGACGTGGTCATCATGGACAGGTTGTCCACACTGAGCGACGCAGCCACACATTCCGGTCTTTTGTGCTCTGTCTGTATGGTGCCCTCGATACTGATCATGCCGCCACCTCTGCCGCCACTTCATTGATGAAGGGTTCACGGTTTTTGGCAGGGATTATCGCACCTGCCCTCTTCCGGTGACCGCCGCCGCGACCTCCGTATGCCTCTGCATGCCGTCTCATCAGGGCGTCGAGATCAAGGTCCATGCCAGGGGGTGTCCGTGCAGAGATGATGCAGGTGTCATCCCGCAGGGCAGAGACAAAGACCGGGGTGGTGGCGACGCGGTCATAGGCGATGCTGTCAGCCACATCTGCGGCAACTGCGGCGTCATCCACCTCAACGACACCAGGGCAGCCCTCAACTGGTTTGCATTGCCCGAGTGCCGCAATGACTCTGAGCCGATAGGTCTTTGCCACTTCCCATGCCTCTTCCAGACCATCTGAAGACCTGAGGCAGAGGGATGCGCCCAGACCGCCGGCGCCTGATTTTCCGCATGCGTCAATGAGTGCGGCGAGGGTGTGCGCATCTTCAATCATCTCCCTCCCTGTCATGTAGGTGTCCCCGTATGGGGCACACATGGCGGCGGTGCTGGCGTGCGGGCTGATCTTCAGCAGAACAAGTGAGAGAAGGGTTTCGAGGTCCTCCTCATCGCCTGTGCATCGGGCGAGGACCTCAGCCACGCCTGACTCATCACCACTGATACCCTCCAGCCAGGGACGGATCGCCATATAGAGCTGTTCGGAACGCCCCCTGCCCGGGAGGCGTATGCCGCGCCCTGTGGTGATATAGCCGTTTGCGATCCCCTCGTTGAGGATCTCGCGGTTTTTGCCTGTGTAGTCCTGCCTGTCGCCGATGATGCCCAGGAGTGCGATGCCGGCGAGGTCGCGGCTCTCTGTCATGTGCCGCGCCACCAGGTACGCCGTCCCTGATGCAGAGAGTTCCCTGTCACCATCGATCTCAGCCAGGTGCGGGTTTGCGTGGTACTCTCCCTCAAAGTGCGGGATGTGGTGATCCACCACCATAACATCGTCAGGCAGGTCGGTGAGGGATGCCCCGAAATCACAGAGGAGTACACTCTCATCGCCTGCGATGTCATCCGGGCTGATCCGTGATCTGATGGTCAGCTGGAAGCGTTTGCCTTCCCTGAGCAGTGCATGGCAGAGGATGGATGCAGCGGCGATGCCGTCTGCATCATGGTGCCCGTAGACGTGCACGAATTCCTGTTCAAGCAGACGCCCTGCGACCAGCTCGGCGGCGGCTTCGATGGACATGGTTATCTGGAAAGCAGAATCTCAGCGGTCTCTGGCTTGTAGGTCCAGCCTTCAGGCAGTTCTCTGCTTTTCACATAGTACTTCACGAGTCTGCGAACCTTTGCTTCGGTGAGATGGAGCTGCCGTTTGTTGTGGATGTCTTTCCTGTTCTCGCTGAGGTGTTTTCTCATACCGAGTGCTTTAGTGATGAGATTTCTGAGATCCTCCGGGAGGTCTGGTTTCATACCATGCTCTTTGAGGATGTCCCCGATACGTTTGCCTGTTGCGAGTTTGACACTGGGGACGCCATACTTGTCCCGCAGGACCGTCCCGATAGCGGCAGTCGACATCTCCTTTTTGCGGAGATCGATGATGACGGTTTCAATCTCTGCAGAATCTGTAGTGGACCACTCCGGGGCCTCTCTTCGATAGGGACGGACGGAGCCTGATTTTCCCCGCCGTCGTGCATGCATTCTTGCCATTGTATACCTCCTGTCATGTAACCGTGTAAGTCGGGAAAAGAGTCCTGTTTAACTGACTCCCTGTAATCCCCAGCCACTGCGGGCAGTACCTCTGGCGGCACGTCGGACTTACATCTGTCAGCACTCTGTGTAAAACACACCGCTTTTTTGAAGCGGTGTTTAGAACAACGCCCCTGCAGGGCGGTGTAAAACACACCATTTCTCTGAAACGGTGTAAAGTGCGGTTCACTATTTATGTTGCCGGATATTAAGCATATCGTCCGGAGGGGGAGGGGTGCCTGCATACCGAGCTGGCGGCAGATATATTCTGCAGGGATAATCTATTCTCTGGTACCGGCGGAGTGATGACATTCATTAAACCTGACTTCCCGTTTACAATAAGCACATGACATTCCAAAACCACCGATATTCCCTGTCAATTCTAATTTCAGACAATCTGTGTTCCTCATGGGAGAGAGTATCATATATAATCATGTGCTTAAAAAGTCGGGAAGTGAGGATTTATCCTGCATCCAGTTAACCATTCTTTCATGAAGAAAGATACCCGCTGGATAGTGACGGCAGGGATCGGACTTGCTTTCCTCTGCCTTGCCCTCTATACCGTCCACTTTATGATCTTCCATGATCTGCACCACATCTACATCTATTTTATCGCCGACCTGGCGTTCCTGCCGCTGGAGATCCTGATTGTTGTGCTGATCATCGACCGGCTGCTTGAGTCCCGGGAGAAGAAGAACCGAATGGAGAAGCTGAACATGGTGATCGGTACGTTCTTCTCGACGCTCGGGACGCCGCTTCTTGCCACACTATCCAGAGCCGATCCCGGCATCGCCAATATCCGGCTGAATCTGGTCATTGAGGATGACTGGGAGCCCCACCGGTACCGCGAGGTCAGGGAGTGCCTCGACTCCCATGAATGTCGTGTCGAGGGCGACCTGATCAAGCTCGAAGATCTGCGGACATTCCTGCTCGGCCACGAGGAGTTCATCATCAGGATTGTCGAGAACCCGATGGTCTTCGAGCACGAGTATTTCACCGATCTTATCCTTGCCGTCAGCCATCTCACGGAAGAGCTGAAGGCCCGTGGCGATCTCTCCGCCCTTCCGCCAGCAGACGTCGCCCACCTTGCCGGCGACATCTCCCGTGTCTACGAGCGCCTCGTCCCCGAGTGGCTGAAGTACATGGAATACCTGAAGAAAAATTACCCATACCTATTCAGCTTAGCGATGAGGACGAACCCATTCGATGAGTCTGCCTCCGCGGTTGTGAGGTGATCACACCTCCAAAAAACAGGATCTTCTTTTTTTGGGAAATGAATTTATATTGAGACCTCCACATACCCGATGTAATAGGAGGTGTTACAGATGGCAATGAATTTGAAACTTGAGAAAGCGCTCAATGATCAGATAAAGTGGGAGCTGTATTCTTCGTACCTCTACCTCTCGATGTCATCATGGTATGAATCAACCGGTCTTCGCGGGTTTGCACACTGGCAGTGGGTTCAGGCGATGGAAGAACGTGATCATGCACTGAAAATTTATGATTACATCATCTCCCGGGGAGGGCGCGTCATTCTCCGGCAGATAGACGCTCCTGAGAGTGAATGGAAGTCACCACTTGCTGCATTTGAGCATTCTCTCTCACATGAGCAGAGGGTGACAGGCATGATCAATGACCTGGTGAACCTTGCGGTAAAGGAGAAGGATCACGCCTCCTACAACATGCTCCAGTGGTTCATCGACGAGCAGATTGAAGAAGAAGCCGATGCAGGCGGGATCGTTGATAAACTGAAGGTGATTGGGAGTGACAGTGGAGGCGGGATGCTGTATATGCTGGACAGGGACCTCGGTACCCGCATCTATACCCCGCTGACACCTGCGACACCTCCTGGACAGCAGTAGGCGCCTCAGGTCATCACTCCGTTTTAAAGTGGTGGTGAGAGTATGGGGGTGAGGGGGCTCATCCCATCAGGTGTTTTCCCAGTTCAAGACCTTTGGAATAGGCTTCAGCCATCACTTCAGGGCGGGTGGTGATGTCATTGATCTCATCCATATTATTCTGGAGCACTTCCCCCCAGTACGGGCAGTCAATGATCTCACAAAAGGCATGCACGGTCAGCCTGACCCCCTCAAAATCATCAGGGATATCCATGCCCCCTATTGAGATTAAAAGGGTTTTCCTCATTTTTGCGCGGTCGTCGCTGATAAAGGAATTATGGCGCCAGTATTTTGCCATATAAAATACCTGAAACCGGTCCATAAATGACTTCAGAGCCCCTGGTACCCCCATCGTCATGACCGGGGTGGCAATGATGAGACCGTCCATCTCTTTGAATTTCTCGTAAAACGGAGTGATGTCATCCTTCATGGCGCAGGTGTCATTCTCCATGCAATGGAAGATCTCCATACAGGGTCGGAAATTAAGCTGGGGTACAATGACTTTTTCAGTAATGCACCCTGCATCTTCAGCGCCCCGTATCGCCTGATCCAGGAGTGTCGCCGTATTCCCTCCCGTCCTCGGACTCCCCAGCAGTGCAATTATTTTTGGTTTCATCTCTCTCTCTCTCTCTCTGGTCCTGTGTTGTAGATCTCCTCAAAGGCAATCATGCTGCGCGAAACCGGGATGGATTCCGGCAGTTATTCTCTCATCTATGCGACCATCCATATATTTATATCCCGTCTCACCCATTGGCTCATTGGTGTTACCATGCCAGAAGAACCGAAAAAAGTGAAAGCAGGTGGAACTGTAGGTCCGGGTAAATACGTCTGTGTTGACTGCGGTTTTGAGTATTCTGTCACTGGCTCCGAGGCAGACCTGAGAAAATGTCCCTCATGTGCGTGTGAGTTCTACAACTGTCTCCCAATGACGCATATCAGACCTGATATCAAGACGCCTGAAGATGCCCGGCACCCGCCAGAGCGCTGAATACGGCAGCGGTGTGGCATCCCTCACCGCTGCCGGAAAACCATTATGTGACAGAGGAGGTGTGGAAATGACAAATGTCTCAGAGGAAGGGCAGATCTTTGAATGTGGGATCTGCGGGAATGTTGTTGAGGTGAAAGAGGTGGGCGGCGGAGAACTGGTCTGCTGCGGTGAACCCATGGCACTTCAGGAGGTATAGAGATGGGCGGTGGTATGAAGGATCTCGAAGAGAAGATCGGTAAAGTGCCGCTGATTTTCAGGGAACTTGAGAAGACCGACCCTGAACTGTACGAAAATGTGCTTGGTCTTGACCAGATGGTATGGAAAGACGGGGCGCTTTCACGGCAGACAAAGAAGATTATTGCGATCGCCATCGCGGCAGCACTGCGTGATGAGCATGCCGTATCTGCACAGATGGCAGGCGCAAAAAAACTCGGAGTCAGGAAAGAGGAGATCGAAGAGGCTCTTCGGGTTGCATTCCTTCTCGCCGGCATGCCTGCATATGTCCATGGCAAGAGCAAACTCGATGAACTGATGGGATAAGGGATCGCAGGAAAGAGGTGCGGCAGTGCGCCAACGGCGGCAGCAGTGCGCACCTGATGCACCCGACATTCATCTTACGGGGCGGGGGTGGAGCAGGGCGGGAAGACTCTCTCCCGGGTATGGGAGATCACGAGGTAAAGTGAGATTTAAAAGACTGACCTGATCGTTGCCCCCTTTTTGGAGGTGCCCCCCCGAAATCCCGCACCAGCTACTCCTGAACATGAAACGTCTCTTCAATGGAGCTCAGGTCTGTATCTTCCCTGTTACTGATTTCCACTCTCTGCTTTCATCGCATCGAGTGCGATCCTTACCATCTCCCTCAGTCCCGGCAGTTCAGCCCGGATTGTCTCCCACACCAGTCGGAAATCAACACCGAAATACCCATGTATCAGCCGGTCTCTCATCCCTGCCATTAGTTTCCACGGAATTGTTGGAAACCTCTCCTTCACTGGATCGGGAACATACTTCGCCGCCTCACCGATCACCTCAAACTTCCTGAGCACCGCACTTGAGGTCTTGTCATCGCCGACAAATGCTGCGTAATCCATCCCGTCCACAAACCGCTCGATCGCTTCTGTGGCGGACAGTATGTCTGACAGGTACAGTGACGCGTCTCTCATACCGGCACGACCTCCGCCTTCACCTCTTCTTCAAGTTCCTTCCTCAGTGCCTGGTCAGTAACGAGATCGACTTTTATCCCGAGCATGTCATTGAGGTAGTCGGAAAGCCCGACGAAATCAAAGAGCGTCGCCCCTTCCTCAAACCGGACAAGGAGATCAACATCGCTCTCCGGCGTCTCCTCACCTCTGGCATATGAGCCAAACAATCCAATGATCTCTGCCCTGAACCGGCGCTTTATTTCATGCTGGCAGGCGCGGAGCAGCGCACGCACCTGCACTGCATCCAGTCTCTCTTGCCCATGATCTCCACCTGTCATATTCTCTGCCCTCACATACTCTCTCTGCTTCTGGCACTATCTAAATATGACACTCACCGTGCCTGACATCACTGACAACTTCTTAGGGAAGTCTCTATGCCGGCTTTTGCTGGATATAAAGTTCTGGTGACGTTTTTGTGATCCTCTGTGTTCAGTACAACATAGAGTAAGTAATCCTGTTTAAATCGCTGTGCTTTGAACCACTCGTTCAACCCGCCGTATTTCTTGTCTCTCAAAAACGAAGCCGCTGAGGGGATTCGAACCCCCGACCTGCTGATTACGAATCAGCCGCTATACCACTAAGCCACAGCGGCGCGGGATACTCTCCTAAAATTGTCATTACAGGACTATTAAGATAGTGTTATCAAGCTGGTGTTTGAGTCTCGCGTCAGTGCGGGATACGCCTGTGCAGGGATGCGGGTTCGTGCATCACTGCCCTGCCCGCACCCGCCGGCGTCCTCCCTGATGTCGCCCCGTGCACCTCAGGAATAACCCCTGATGGTGACATTGCTGTTCTCCCTGGACTCTGGTGCAGGTGTTTTGATCTCCCCGAATTTATCCTCAAATTCTCCCATGCTCTTTGTCAGCACAGCAAGGAGGTTCTTTGCGTGCTTTGGGGTGATGCTCACTATCGCCTTGGCGCGTGCCTGGTTTGTGCCCGGGATCTCATGCAGGAAGAGAAATGTGAACTCGTCCTCCTTGTAGGCGATCTGGATTCTGTTTGAGTAGACCGGGTCGAGATCCGGCGGGATCTGCACCTGGATTTCGCGTGCTGCCATATGCTAAAATTTGTTTGCACCGGCAATAATGTTTTGTTGTGGATGATGCTTTGTTATGGGCACTCACCTGAAAAAGCGGCTTTTTATAGGTTGGTGTTGAATGTTTGCAGTGCAATACGGGGGGAGATGCCATACCTGACTCACTCAGCGTCTCAAAGATCGTCACCTGCCACAGGTGCCCCAGATGGCTCTATTTTGAGGGTGCCGTGAAATTTGTCGAGTCCCCCGGCTATACGGTCTGCAAGCAGATCTCCTATTATCTGGGGAAACCGCTTGAGCTTGAGAAAGCAGGGATCTGGCAGGAGATAGAGACGATCCTGCCCTCTGCAGAGGACGCGACCCGTATCTTATTTGAGGCGTGCATTGAAAGTTGCACGAATACCTCATGGAGACTGCCTGATGAGGTGGATGTGCCGGTTGAGTCCGCACGGCTGGGCATACACGGACGGGTGGACAAAATCTTTGATGGCGATGAGATGAGTTTTGCCATCGTCAGGTCGAATGAGCCGCCGGCAGCTGGCGTTTATGCCACCGACAGGCTGAGGGTGGCATGCTATGCAGCCTGTGTCTCAGAGACATTCGGGGTGGATGTGGATGGCGGCTATGTCGAGTACATCCCTGGCGGCATCTCCCGTTACGTCCATCCGCAGCCCCGCGACCGGCGGGCGATGCTCAAAGCGATCAAAACTGCAAAGAGGGTGGCTGCAGGCGATGTCCCTGGAAAACCCATGAAGGCGCCGTGTGATATCTGCCCGCATGCCGGGAGGTGCCAGACCCTGCCGCGCCGCCTCTCGGACCTGCTCTGATGCACCTGCCCTGCTGGTTCTCAGGCAGAGGCACCGCGCAGTGTGTCATCACTCCTCCATCAGTGTCAGGGAGATGATGTACTCGCCCTTCGCCTCCCTGGTCGTGCCGACGATCAGCCACTGCTCATCATTGTGCTGCTCGCAGACGCCGCACGCCTCAATCGTCTCACCCTGCCGCGCCTGCCCTGAGTATGTGTGGGTGAATGACACCACCCTGGAGACCACCTCGTGCTCGACTTCATATATGGCAGGACTGTCAAAGGATAGTGAGGCATCCGTCACCTTTGCCTCGATCGTCTTTCTGCCAAGGACTTCGCCATTTGTGACAGGGGCTGCGTTCAGGGTGTCGTATCCCCTCGTGAAGAGGAGATCAAAGTAGGTGCCGTCGATCTCGCCCCTGTTCAGTTTCCGCTCTTCATGGAGGACAAAGGTGCCAAATGCGATCTCAGGCACCCGTTTGGAGTATATCCTCTGCCACATATCGTCAGAGACTGCGTCAAGCACCCCCTCCTCAACCGCGTCTCTGAGCTGGCGCTGCGCGAGAGACCATGCATCTCCATAGACCACCAGATCGATGTCAGACCCTTCATTCTCAAGTCCGCAGAGGAAAGAGCCGGTGCAGCCCAGAGCACCTTCAGGGAGGTTGAAGCACCCTGCCAGATCCCTGACGCGCCGGTCCCTGCCACCAATCGCCTCCAGCTCCTCCTCTGGTTTAAGTACACAGGAAATATCTGATACCGGGACGCGGTGGACGAGGTCGAGATACTCTGGCTTGTTCTCCCTCACCCAGTCAAATGCCTCCTCAAAATCGAGCTTGCGGTAGCGTCTCCCCTCTGGATTCACCCGTTCGCCCACTGGATCAGGGACGTACCTGAGTATGCATCCGACCCGCTCGCTGTTGTCATATGCCGATACCGCATAGAGGCAGCCATTCAAATCCTCGATAAAGTCACGCAGCCTGACAGGTTTTCTCATCTGATCCTCTCACTGGAATGTTGCCAAAAATGCCGCGACCTCTTTGCATAGCAGCCCTTCCCGGATCACCCGCATATTGACCAGGTCAGCCACAGTGCTCGGAGTGCCGGGGAGTTCACCGCCGTCGACGAGGTAGTCTCTGGGCACAGCGACGTCGGCAGGACGAGATGGTGCATTCTCACCCGCACGGTTTGCACTGGTCGCCGTGATGGGTGCATCAAGCTCCTCAATGATCCTGAGCGTCACTTCACAGTTCGGCATACGGATGCCTATCAGACCAGCCCCCCCGCCGAGCACTGGCGGCAGACACCGTTTCATTCTCAGAACCGCGGTCACAGGACCGGGCATGAACCTGTCAATGAATTCTTCAGCGATCTCATCGACGATGGCAACTGCACGCATCATATCCGCATCAGAGACCGCGATCGAGGTCGGCTTTGAGATCTCCCTGTTCTTGATGAGATAGACGCGGTGTACTGCGATCTCAGAGAAGGCGTCGGCTCCCAGCCCGTATACTGTGTCTGTGGGATAGACGATGATGCCGTCATGTTTCAGCACGCTCACCGCGTGCGCAACCACATCATCCATCAGAACTCGCGACCCCTGACCTTGTTTATATCAAAGACCGCCTTTTTGCTCACATGCATCACGGCAAACACACCTGCCTGGAGCGGGTCGGTGACCACCAGGTCCGCATGCTCCGGGACACTGCCTACCATCTTCAGGGCGATGACAGGGATGCCTGCCTTACGGACACGGTCAACGGATTTTGAGATCTCCCCCCCCATGAGGGAGCCGGCGAGCACCAGGATAGCCACCCTGGGCAGGCGTGCCACGGCGTCAACCGCGAGACCGAGGTCCTCCTCACCCACGAGCGGGATCGTATCGACAGAGATCCGCTCACCCCTGATATTGTGGCGGTCTGCCTCATTGACCGCACCCATGGCAACCTGCGCCACCTGGGCGCCGCCGCCTATGATGATCACACGTGACCCGAAGATCTCTGAGAATGGCTGGTACACCTCCACGTCATTGACGGCAGGGATCTGTACCAGGTCGGCGGTGAGTGCGCCCAGGTCATCGCATCCCTCAAACTCAAAGTAGATGGATGCCCTGTTCCGGTGTTCCCCTGTCTCGATGATCATCTGCTGGATCATCACGATGTTTGCAGCATGCGACACCATCACTGTGGAGATATCCCGCAGTACACCGACACGGTTGTCGGTGATGATGGTGAGTGCATGGAGGTGAGAGTCATTCATAGAGCAGTGTGCGGAGCGTATTCAGGCATCATCTGCAGAGAGGCAGATGACCTGGCAGAGCCCCCTCCTTATTCTCTGGATATTTTTTGACGCCATGAGGACTTAATGTGTGTGGTGCCCGGGGCACAGGGTCTCTCTGCACCCGGCATCAGAAGACATATTTCATACCTCCCCAATCAGGCAGTTATAGTTGGGGTGCATGGTATCTGTTACGGTGTATGATGGCGCTGAAGGGATCAGGGGCAACAAGATCTTTGTCAAAGAGGGTCCTGGCAGGTGCTGCAGGCAAAATGTATATGACCTGAACGTGAGAAAAGAGGTATAGCTGCACATGTTATCATCTTCTGCTCCAGCGGATAGGACCCGGCAGGTCATCTGGATGACCAAGTCCCGTCTTGAGGCATTTGTGGACGGGGTGTTTGCGATTGCCATGACCCTTCTGGTGCTTGGCATAAACGAGCCGCTCCTCCCTCATGAAACCACTTCATCGGAGCTCCTGTCAGTGCTTTTTGGAATGAGTGCAGAGTTTTATCATTATGCGCTGGCATTCCTCATCCTTGCTGCATTCCTGCTTGTCCACCATAAACAGTTTGCAAGGATCGAGAAGATGGACGTAAATTTATTCTGGCTCAATATTCTGATGCTGCTCTTTGTCTGTCTGGTGCCATTCTCAACCGGTCTCTCAGGGGATTATCGTGACACTCAGATCGCGGTGGTATTTTTCCATATCAATCTGTTGGTCATCGGTCTGCTCTATCTCGCTCACTGGCGGTATGCCTCTCACGGACACCGGCTTGTGGATGTGTCCCTGCCCCCGCATGTCATCAGGAGGGTCTGGTTCATGGGACTGATCATTCCTCTGGTTGCATTTCTGGCGATACTGGCATCATATGCCAGTCCTGGTGCCAGTATGTACATGTATGTGGTGATCCTGCCGCTCAAGACAGGCATCTCCAGAGTATTCGCACCATAAGGTGACGCATGGCAGACCTGCGTCCCTGCCTGTGTCATGGCACCCGCCATTCCTGAGCGTCTGTGTGGAGATGCGGTTGAATGATGGTGGCGGATCTGCGGCGGCGGTCCTCTGCGTGAACACCTCCCGAAACGGCACAAGCCACCACAAAACCTAAAAAATTATTTCAGGCTGTATCCTAAATTGTACACTGATGATGAATGGTACATATATTAATAGCCGATGATGAGCCCCTCATTCTGGATATAACAAAGACATATCTTGAAAAGACCAGCGATTTTACTGTTGATACCGCTGAGTCTGCACGCGAAGCCCTGGAAAAAATGCAGACCACCACTTATGACGCCATCGTCTCTGATTACCAGATGCCGGAGATGGACGGTATTGAGTTTTTGAAGACCGTCCGTGGCAGTGGTTCGGATATACCATTTGTCATCTTCACCGGAAGAGGCAGAGAGGATGTGGTCATCGAGGCGCTGAACGCTGGTGCTGATTTCTATCTCCAGAAAGGCGGACAGCCAAAGGCGCAGTTCGCTGAGCTGTCGCACAAGATCAGGCAGGCAGTGTCGAGTAAGCAGGCGAAAGAGGCGCTCATCGGCGCTCATGCAGAACTCGATCAGATATTCAGTACTGCAGCTGACGGGATGCGTGTGGTTGACAGAGACTACAACGTACTTCGTGTTAATAACACGCTTTTGGATCTGGCGGGTATAAGCGAGGACGAAGCACTGGGCATGAAGTGCTATGAAGCATTCCCCGGTTCCCGGTGCCACACTGACGGCTGCCCGCTGACCCGGATCCTCGGCGGTGAGGAGCGTGTAGAGGGCGAGGTGGATAAGGAACGGAGGGATGGCAGCAGAGTCCCATGCATCGTCACGGCAACAGCGTTCCGGAATCCTGACGGCGAAGTGATCGGTATCGTGGAGGATTTCAAGGACATCACCGAACTGAAGCAGGCAGAGGAGGACCTGAAAAAACACCGGAAAATGCTGGATATCATCGAGTTCCTGCCGGATGCCACCTTCGTCATCGACCGCGACGGGCAGGTGATCGCATGGAACAGGGCGATGGAAGAGATGACAGGGGTCAAAGCCGAAGACATGATCGGAAAAGGAGATTATGAGTATGGGGTGCCGTTCTATGGTGAGAGGAGACCGATCCTGATTGATCTCGTCTTTTCCGGTGAGGATGAGTTGATGCAAAAACAATATTCTAATGTCCAGAGAAACGGGGACATCCTCATCGCAGATACCACGCTGCCCCGCCCGCTCGGGAAGACGGAGGTCCTGATGGGCACCGCCTCCCCCCTGTATGACAGCAGTGGCAGGGTGGTGGGGGCGATCGAGTCGATCCGCGACATCACCGACCGCAAACGCATGGAGGGCGAGATCGCGCAATCACTCAAGGAAAAAGAAGTGCTGTTAAAAGAGATCCACCACCGGGTGAAAAACAACATACAGGTAATCTCAAGCCTCCTCAACCTCCAGGTGAAGCAGACAACGGATCCGAGCATGAAAGAGATTTTCCGCGAGGTGCAGAACAAGGTGAAGGGCATTGCGCTTATTCATGAAAAACTCTATCGGTCTGAGAATCTCTCAGAGATTAACTACGGCGATTACCTGAATGACATCTCCGCTTACATCCTAAGTTTGCCAGTTTGAT
>DARA01000023.1 GCA_002503135.1 Methanomicrobiaceae archaeon UBA207 | reverse complement strand
GAGGAGTTCGCAGGTGGAATCCGGAAGGTCGCTGCAGACCGCTGCCGCAGCTCCGATCAGCCCCCTGCCATTCTTATATCCCCTGTATAGCGCCCCGGCTTCTTCCAGCAGACCGACTGCCTCATCTATCTCGCAGAAATCCCGGAGTGCCCTGTAATAGAAGTCTGGTGCAGGTTTCGTCCCGCAGACCACGACACCGGGGTTGGTATTCTCACATGAGAAGTCTGCCAGTTCCTCTGTCAGGCGGCAGGCAATGGAAAATGCGTCTTCGGGATCGCCTTCGGCATCAAGGCAGACAGCGGCATTCCCTCTGGTCTTGTAGATGACATTCGGGTTCAGGCGGATGAGACGCGCCTCACGCACGCGAAAGCCTGCCTCTGTAAGGTGCTGTGCAAGCAGAGCTCCGAGGTAGGTGGTGCACATGCCTCTCGGCGAATCCGTGTCATCAATCCCGATCAACATAAAGCCAGTACCTCTGAACCCACCCATTTATTATAGATTCCTGCCATATTCAAGCCCATATATATTATGTCTCAGGAACGTCTTCTCCAGATGGTCATCAGCATCATGCTCTCTGCAGGCTATGACATCTCTGAACGGTGCAGCATACGACCACGCAGTTTTGACCTTATCGCCAGCAATGGTCGTGTGATGCTCGTCATCAGGGTGGTCTCGCACATCGACAGCGTGAGCGAGGAGATCGCAGGGGACATGGATCAGATCGCCCATTACCTGGGGGCGAAACCATTGTTCGTCGGAGAGCGCGCCCGTGATGCAGCACTTGAGAGGGGCGCAGTCTATCTCAGGTATGGGATCTATGCCCTCAGCCCTGCAACACTGTATGACTATTTTGTGGAAGATATACCCCCACTTGTGTATGCCTCTCCCGGAGGGCTCTATGTCAGCATCAGCGGAGAGCGGTTAAGGGTGCTCAGGGAGCGGTACAACCTCTCTCTCGGAGACTTGGCACAGCTGCTGGGCGTCTCCAGGCGCACCATCAGCAAGTATGAGAGCGGGATGGGCGCCACCCTGGATATTGTCATAAAACTTGAAGAGATCTTTGACACGCCACTGATAGAGTCAATTGACCTGCTGGATTATCATTTCCGGCATGAGCCTGAGACCGAGCCTGAGCGCCACGATGCATTCAGTGAACTTGAGCGCATGGGGATGGAGCTCCATGCCATGCGGCGGGCGCCGTTTCAGCTGCTTGTGACCTACCGCGAACCCAGCATGGAGCAGATCATCCTCACCGCATACGGCTCTGCGCAGAAAGTCATGAAGCGCGCCCCGATTCTTGGAAACCTCTCACAGATCACGAAGACGCATGCCATGTGCGTCTTGACAGATTACCGGAAGAAGAAGAAAGTTGGGAGCACACTCATTATCGGCGAAGAGTGTCTCCATTCCTTCAAACGCGCTTCTGATCTGATGGATCTGATCAGGGATCAATAACTTTTATATAGAACTACAATCCAAGATTTATACCGCACAATAGTGGTGATATTACTATGTCAAGTCTTGGAGGACAACCAATTTTGATTCTGAAAGAGGGTAGTTCGCGTACCCGTGGTCGCGACGCACAGGGATCGAACATTGCCGCCGCAAAGGCCGTGGCAAATGCGGTCCGGACAACTCTCGGACCAAAGGGCATGGACAAAATGCTCGTTGATACCATCGGCGATGTGGTCATCACAAACGATGGTGTGACAATCCTGAAAGAGATGGATATCGAACACCCTGCCGCAAAGATGATGGTCGAGGTCGCAAAGACGCAGGACGACGAAGTCGGTGACGGCACTACCACCGCAGTTGTCGTGGCAGGCGAGCTCCTGAAGCGTTCAGAGTATCTGCTTGAGCAGGACGTTCACCCCACCGTCATTGCGCACGGATACCGCATGGCGGCAGAGAAAGCCCAGACGATCCTCAATGACCTCGCCATCGATATCAAGGCTGACGATATCAAGATGCTCAAGAAGATCGCCGAGACCGCCATAACCGGCAAAGGGTCAGAGGTGGCAAAGGAGAAGCTCTGCGAGCTCGTTGTCAGGGCGGTGACCCTGGTCGCTGACGAAGACGGCACAGTTGACACCGACTATGTGAAGGTTGAGAAGAAGGTTGGCGCATCCGTTGACGAATCTGAGATGATTGAGGGTATGATCATCGATAAGGAGCGTGTCCACCCCGGGATGCCCAAACTCGTCACTGATGCAACGATCCTGCTGCTGAATGCAGCGGTGGAGTTCAAGAAGACCGAGGTCGATGCCGAGATCAGCATCACCAGTCCTGACCAGCTCCAGATGTTCCTTGAGGAAGAGGAGAAGATGATCAGGAACATCGTTGACAAGATCATCGCCAGCGGTGCAAAGGTCATCTTCTGCCAGAAGGGCATCGACGACATTGCGCAGCACTACCTTGCAAAGGCAGGCGTTATGGCTGTCCGCCGTGTCAAGAAGAGTGATATGGAGAAGCTCGCACGTGCGACAGGCGCATCTGTTGTGAGCAGCATTGATGCGATCACTTCTGATGAGCTCGGGAAGGCAGGTCGTGTCGAGGAGAAGAAGGTCTCAGGCGAGGAGATGATCTTCGTCACCGAGTGCGACAACCCCAAGGCGGTATCACTCATCATCCGTGGCGGCACCGAACATGTTGTTGACGAGCTTGAGCGCGCCATTGAAGACGCACTCCGTGTGGTCAGTGTCAGTGTCGAGGACAAAAAGTTCGTGGCTGGCGGCGGTGCACCAGAGATTGAACTCTCGCTCAGGCTCCGTGACTATGCGGCAACGGTGGGCGGGCGTGCACAGCTGGCAATCGAAGCCTTTGCATCCGCACTCGAGATCATCCCGCGGACTCTTGCAGAGAATGCGGGTCTCGACCCCATCGACATGCTCGTTGAGCTCCGTGCCGCACATGAGAAGAAAGGTGCAAATTCAAAATATTATGGCATCGATTTCTCCACCGGGTCAACAGCCGATATGCTGAAGGCAGGTGTCGTTGAGCCCCTGCGTGTCAAGACGCAGGCAGTCTCAAGCGCTGCAGAAGCCGCTGTCATGATCCTCAGGATAGATGACGTCATCGCATCCTCGAGCAGACCTGGTGAGGGCGGACCATCACCGGAAGAGATGGCTGCCATGGGCGGCATGGGTGGCATGGGTGGCATGGGCGGCATGCCGCCGATGATGTAAGTGTCGTGCAGAGTATCACGTCACCCACGCACCAACCCATTTTCTCATACTTTTTTTACAGTCTCTTTCCTGAGCCGGCTTTTTCAAAACCTGGTGCCAACCTGATGCCGGGCAGTTATATAGTCAAAAATATGGTCAAAAAGTGACGTTCGTAACTATAATTTTCCAATGCTCATCAGTGCTGCTTTTGCTGCCTCCATCTCGGCACTCCTTTTTTTGAGCCCGGTCCCCTCTCCCCTGACCATTCCCGAGACCCTCACCCTGGCTCTCCACACCGGGCTGTTGTCAGGTCCGCTCAGGCGCTCCAGCACATATTCGGGGTCACCTGCACCGCTCTGCTGAAGATGCTCCTGGAGCCTGCCTTTGAAGTTCTGTTCAGGGTCAAAGTCCTCGATTTCCCGGGCAAACAGTCTTGTGATGACAGTCCTTACCGTGTCGATGCCTTCATTGAGGTAGATCGCACCGATAAACGCCTCAAATGCATCTGCAATAATTCCATCTGTCAGGTGCTGCCCGGTCCCAGTCAGTATTGCACCATCGATGCCGGTCTCGTGCCTCAGAACGATATCTGCCAGCATGAGGTTTTCACTCACCCTGATCCGTTTACTCATCTCTTTTGGAGAAAACTCATATTCCCTGTAGAGATGTTCGGCAATGATAAAATCAAGGACGTAATTTCCGAGAAATTCCAGCCTCTCATTGTCTGTGCAGGCGTCTCCGGCTGCGGTCTTTTCATTTGCAAAAGAGGTGTGGGTCAGTGCCACGTCATAGAGGGGAAGCGAACCCGCCCCTGCACCTCGTATCTGAAATGCTGCGCCTGAAAGTATATCCAGTATCTGCTGTCTCCGGCTCTCATCCACAAGAGGTCACAATCACGTTTCGCAGTATGGTCCAATAATCCTTCCCTGAGAGTAGGTGTGGCACATGTCATCTCCGATGACTCAGTCACGACCCACATGGTCGTGACACATGTCACCTACTGGTGACTCAGTCACCGCCCGCAGGTCGGTGACACACCACTCTTGCAATGCTGCGCCAACAGGAACGATTAAAATCGAGTATATCATTTGATCCTATTGCAGACATGAAGCTGGTGATCGGGAAGTCGGGGGAGAAGGACGTCTCCATTGATGCGCAGGAGCTCGTTACAGGGAGGACCTGCATCATTGCGCAGTCCGGCGCCGGCAAGAGCTGGAGCCTTGCAGTGCTCTGTGAGCAGATGTGCAAGTCAGAGATCGGGTTCTGTCTGATAGATACCGAAGGCGAGTACTTCTCACTGAAAGATAAATTTCCTGTCATCTGGGTCGGGTCTGACAGCAGCTGCGATGAGGATATCGAGACCGTGAATATCAGGGATCTGATGACCCACGCGATCCGGTGCAGCACACCGGTCATATATGACGTCTCTGAATCCGATATGCGGCAGAAAGTCACGGCACTCGCCGATGTCATCTATGAGATTGCATCTGAGCTGAGGACGCCATACCTGCTCATCATCGAGGAGGCAGACAAATTCATCCCGCAGTCGAGGGACTCGATCAAGAAGATCGAGGAGATCTCGCGGAGGGGCAGGAAGAGGGGGCTGGGTCTCCTCGTCGCTACACAGCGCCCCGCCCTCGTGACTAAAAATGTGCTCTCCCAGTGCAATAACCAGATCATCGGCAAGCTCTCCATTGAAAACGACCTCAGAGCGGTTGATCTCTTCTTTGGCTCCAGGAAAGAGGTGGAGGAACTTGCAACCCTGTACCCCGGGGAGTTCTTTCTCATGGGCGGACTTGCGCGTGAGAAGGTCAGGATGCGTTTTGCGATGAGGGAGACAAAACACCGGGGTCTGACCCCGCGCCTCAGACCAGGTGGTGAACGGATTCCAGGCACCGCCCCTCTGCCGTCGCCCAGGAAGAACCCGTGCAGGGACGCCGGCGATGTGGTGGAGGTGAGCAGGCAGTATGCACCGGATGCGGTGATCCCAGTGCTGCTCAGGGAGGAAGCCCTTGATATCGCACAGAGCAGACGGAAAAGAAAGATCCTTGCCATGGGTCAGGAGGAACGGATCGTCTCTGCCGTGCTGGTCTACTGGCCCCTCATATCGGTCTCAGCCAAATATATCGGGGGCATCCTGAGAAAGAGCACAAAATCGGTGTCATTCGTCATCTCCGGAACATCCGGCGACTGTGCAGAGATCAGCAATGGTCTGAGGTTCCGCCCCTGCTTCTCTGAACTCATCGGGCTTGATGCAGATTGTGTGAAAATCATCTCGCGGATGACGTATGCAGGCGCGACACCTGCAGAGATGGAGGTGGCGACGCTCCTCCCCCCGGATGCTGTCAGGCGTGCGATAACCCGGCTTGAGGAGAAAAAACTGGTCACCGTCTCTGCCAGGGCAGGAGAAGCGAATATCTATGTGCCTCTCCTCACCCACAAAGTCCCCGGACCAAAGCAGCTGCGGGCGAAGGTCGATGCAAACATGGAACCACTTGACGACATCCCCAGAGAGTGCACCATCGGGGAGGATGATGTGAGAACCCTTCTCAAGGGTATTGAGCCCACATCTGAAATCACTGAATTCAATCTCATTTACTATCCGGTATTTGAGATTGCATACATCTCCGGACAGGACGGGAGGGTGCTATATCTCGATGCAGTGACTGGAAAGGAGATCACACTCCCTGGTCGATGAAGACATACCAGGGGAGTCGTTCCGCCCCCTGTTCCCTATGAGGTCGCCACCTGTATGCACTCTTCCAGTGTCCCGATCCTTGCCTTCGCACCGCACATATTCGGTATATATGAGAACGCCTTCCCTGAATTGACCATGATCGTAGAGAAACGCTCCATTGCCGGCGATACGACCATGCAGGTATCCGGATAGACGCGTGCCCCGCTCCTCTCAATCTGTGCGATCAGACGGTTATGCGCACGCATCACACCCCGTGCCGCAAAGATGAACAGGGGTTTTGTGGTTTTCCTCCCCTCAAGAAGTCCTGCAATGTCATGCAGCTCCCGGGGCGAGCAGTGCGGGCAGCCTATGGCGACGGCATCTGCATCGATATCCTCAAAGAGTGCGGCAACCTCATCACCCTCGATGGTGACGTGTCTGAGCCCTTCTGTCTCAAAATCAAATACCCGGCTCTCTGGCGTGATCCCCTCCACATGGAAGAGCGCTGCCGCCCCTGTAGCTCCCATCGCCGCCCCCATCGCCTTCAGCTGGTCGCGGTTGGGTCTGATGCCCCTGAAAAATGCTATCAGATTCCCTGCTTTTTTGCCGGCAATATATCCCAGAGCTCCGTAGTGGTGGAATGGGCTATTTCCGTCATCACTGCCGGCAAGGTCTATCATTATCTGCGGCGCTCTGTTTTTCACAAGATGGAGCCCGTAATTGGGAGTCTTTCCTATAATCGCTGCTGCAAGCGCGCTGGGTCCGCCTTCGCGGTTGGTGCGGGCTCCGATGACTGAATTTGCATATACCACTGCAGACGATTCCGACCATGCGAGGTGCTCCCCGTATTCTGTCCTGTTGAGATAATACGGGGTGCAGGTGCACTCAGGTCTGATGCCAAGGTGGTGGTATGCCTCAAGCACCTCTCTCTGTTTTTCAGCAAATTCCTGGGTGATGCCGCCGATATCCCTCCACTCTTCCCGCGGCATGCCGATTGGGTTGAGAACCGCCGGGATGACTGCACGGGCATCGAGCTCCTTCAGCCATGAAAGCCCCCATCTCCCTATCGTTTTGTAGGATGCACCACTCACCTGTGCACTTGTAACCGGGATGAGCCTGTCGGCATCATATACCTTGCCAAGTGCCACAAGGATCTCCATCATCTTCTGTCTGGTCTCGCCGTACTCCCCATTGAGGATCTTCTCATCATCTTCATCGAGATGCATCTCTCACTCCCATGTTGCACGAATGAACTTCTCTTCTTCGCCCAGCACCATGGTGGCATCAATCCCCATCTTTACATTTGTCCCGTCAGGAAGCCGCCGCGGGTCGAGTGAAGACCCCCTGACGCCGGTGATGACCAGAAGATCGGTATCCGCACGCACACGGGTGGCGATGGCATATTCGATATCCTCAGGGTCATTGATATTGATATCCTCATCGACTATGACTACATGCTTGAGTGAAGTATGGGCTGCAAATGCAGCCATGATGGCATTTTTGGCATCCCCCTCAGTGGTCTTGCGGATCTGGACGACCGCATGGAGGTACCCTGCCCCTCCCCTGGTGAGCCTGACATTCCTCACATCTGTCACCTCTGAGACGGCACGGTAGATCTTTGGCTCGTATGGGGCTCCCATCAGGAGTTTGTGCTCAGGTCCTGCCGGCAGTATCGCATGATAGATCGGGTCTGGTTTGCAGTGCATGCCAGTGAACTCGATCACCGGCTCCTGCCTCACCTGGTCGTATGTGCCGGTGATGTCCACAAACGGACCTTCATCTGCACGTTCAGAGCCGATATACCCCTCCAGAATGATCTCTGCATCCGGGACCCTGACCCCGTTCGAGCATTCCCTCACCATGATCTCGCCCCCCATGAGTTCTGCCGCATAGGCGAGTTCTCTGCCGGGTGGGACGCGGGTGGAGCTGGCAAAGGTGACGAGCGGATGGGTGCCGATCGCCACGGCAATGGGCAGTCTCTCCCCCCTCTCCAGCGCCATCCTGTGCATGGCATGGGTGTGCCGACCCTCTACCAGACGGGCGGCTACCCGGTTTTCATCGAGCACCAGCATCCTGTGGATTGATGCGTTCTCCATACCCTCATAGCGTGAGAATACAATACCTGACGTAATATAGCGTCCGGCATCGCCCGGGAAGTGCTTCATTACCGGGATGCGGGCGAGATCGACCTCCCCGCCCGGCACGCTCCCCTCAACCCTCACAGTTCCTGTGTAGTCTGCGCCTGCAAGGTGCGGGACGATGCCCTCTTCAGCCACACCAAGCGCCGCTGCAAGCGACCGGCGGTCTGCAAGGAGGTTCATCACACACCGTGAACCCTCAAGGTCATGGAAAAAGACGACCTTCCCTGTCCCTGCTGCCAGACGCGGCGCCTCAAATTCCGTTGAGCAGGGTTCATGAACATCAATGACATTCCCTGACTCCCTCATCCTCTCAATAAATCCCCTCATCATTCTCCTCTCCATCGTGTGCCTGTTGAGTGTTCTGCACCAAGGTGGTCCAGCACCCGTGCGACCACCATATCCACAAGGTCGTCGATAGTCCGCGGTTTGTGATAGAATGGCGGGCTTGCGACCATGATCATTGCACCGGCTTCATCTGCGTCCAGCATGTTTTTCAGGTGGATGCGGGAGAACGGCATCTCCCGCAGCAGGAGTATGCACTTCCGCCTCTCCTTCAGGCAGACGTCTGCCGCACGCGTGATCAGCGTATCCGAGAACCCGCTGCTGATTGCGGCAAGGCTCTTCATGCTGCAGGGAACGACCGCCATACCGTCATGGCGGAACGAGCCGCTTGCGATTTCTGCAGCCAGATCACTATTTTCACTGTATAGCGCATCGAAGTCCCTGAGCCTGACACCCTCTATCTCAGCGATCTTCTCTGCCTGCTCAGAGATTATGAGATGCACCACAGCCGACCCGCAGAGGTTCTCAAGGAGCCTCTGTGCATAGATGATGCCGCTTGCCCCTGTCACACCGATTACAAATTCTTTCTCCATGTCTGCTCCGGATTACACTGATAATCTCTTCTGTTTTGTTGGTTTTCTGACATGCAGGATATCGGTTGCAGCTGCCTCCACCACGCTCTGCCGTTCAGCCGGGGCATACACACCGATCCTCCACTGGTAGCGTCTCGTCTTATTCAGGGTGCTGATCACAGGTGAGACCTCGTCCAGTCCGATCAGTGCATGCCGGTTTCTCACCTTGATCTCCATGGACATCAGGGACGGGTGCGGGGGGATGTCGACGAGCACCTCATATGGCTCAACACCTGCGGCTTCTGCGATCTCATCCGCAATCACCTTCTCCTTTGCCAGACCGATCTCAGCCTCCAGGGCTGCCGTATTCACCTCTGTCTCTCCCACATAAAGGGCACGCTTGTAGAGGTTCCTGGTATGGACCCTCTCCATGAGGCGGCGTGCAACACCACTCTCTGAATGGAGGAGGTGCTGGATGCATGCGGCATCATCCATGCGCATCATCGCGGCGGCATCTCCTACCCTGCCTCCTGCCGTGAGATCTTCGGTTACAGCGAGAATGAACATGCGTGTGGCGATCCGGCTGACATGGTGAAAATAGACTGCGGGTCTCATGAGAGTCCGTGCGATCAGGAGCGATTCCGCTGCACTGATCCCGCTCTCATCGAGTGCGATCCCGGCATCAGCGAGGACCGTGCTCCTGATCAGGCGGGGTCCGTCCACAGTCCCATACGGCACTCCCGTGTAATGCGCATCCCGCATCAGGTAGTCTATGCGGTCCACATCGAGATCACCATGGATGATCCCTGAGAGGTGATGGCTGCCGCCGATCACTGCAGACACCTCCCTCCAGTCGAGATCACAGTGGTTCAGGAGATCACTCATTTCATCTCCGGCGAGCAGCCAGTTGATCTCATGGTGCCTCCTCCCTGCAAATTCTGCCATCACTGGTTCGATCACATGGGAGAGCGGTCCGTGACCGATGTCATGGAGGAGTGCAGAGACCGTGATCAGCCGCCGGGCATCGTCGTCGAGATCTATCTGCCGGCACATCGCATCGGCAAGGTGCATGGTCCCGAGTGAGTGTTCAAAACGGCTGTGGTTTGCGCCGGGATATACCAGATTGGCAAACCCGAGCTGTGTTATATGTCTGAGGCGCTGAAGTTCCGGAGAATCCAGTACAGGCAGCACGGTGTCATCCACCTCGATATAGCCGTGCACCGGATCCTTGATGATCTTCATCTGTTTTCAATTACCATTCTATATATTGGACTGATAAAAGTATTGAGTGATGATTACATTCCTTTCCGGGGGTACAGGGACGCCCAAGCTCCTCCAGGGTGCCAGGCAGGTCCTCTATGACTCTGAGATCTCTGTCGTGGTCAATACTGCGGAAGATATCTGGCTGAGCGGGAACCATATCTCCCCTGACCTCGACACCGTGATGTACCTCTTTGCAGGGATCCTGAATACAGAGACGTGGTGGGGCATACGCGGCGACACCTTCAGCACACACCGGTTTCTGGAGATGCTCGGCGGTGAGGAGTTCATTGCAGTCGGCGACAAGGATCGGGCGGTGCACATCGCACGGGCGAACCTCCTGATGGATGGCATGACACTCACAGAGGCGACGGATACCCTCTGCAGGCGCCTCTCGATAGAAGCGCCGATCCTCCCGATGACAGATACAGAAGTGATGACATATGTGGAGACGCCGGAGGGTCCCATGCATTTCCAGGATTACTGGGTGAAGCACCGCGGCGAGGTGGAGATAGAGGCTGTCGTGAGGAGGTACGATACACCGCCTGCCGCCACAGATGCCGTGATGAATGCCCTGGAAGCGAGCACTGCCGTGGTCATCGGTCCATCGAACCCTGTCACCAGCATCTCGCCCATACTCGCCTGTGAGGGGGTGAAGGAGGCATTGATGGAGCAGTTTGTTGTGGCAGTCTCACCTTTCATCGGGGACGTCCCTGTGAGTGGTCCTGCCGCCGCCCTGATGAGGGCATCAGGTATGGAGCCGTCATCGGCTGGCACATACAGCCTCTATAAGGACTTTGTTGATCTCTTCATCAATGACGTGCGTGACCCGGTGGAGATCGATGGTGCTCTCCGTATCGACACCCTCATGTCGCATCCCTCAAAGAGCGAGGCGCTTGCATGGGAGATCCTCTCCGTGATCAGGAGTGCTGTACAGTGAGGTCAGGTCCCTGTCCCCCCTGCCTCTCTCACCAAAAATACATTATCCTTATAAAGTCCATATTATCTGGGTTTTGATATGCGGGTACCAATATGTGAAGTAACTCCTGAAACCGAATACGCGGAGATTACCGGCTGGATACACGAGATCCGCGATCTCGGTGGTCTGACATTCTTTCTGGTCAGGGACAGGACCGGGATCATCCAGGTTACAATAGTCAGGAAGAAGGCGCCTGAAGGGGTGCTCACCACAATACGTGAGATCTCCCGTGAATCTGTCGTACGGGTCGCCGGCACAGTCAAAGCGATTGACAAGGCGGTCGGCGGCAGGGAGATCACGCCTGAGGTGTTTGAGGTGATCAACAGGGCTGAAAGCCCTCTCCCACTTGATGTGGTGGAGAAGGTCCCTGCCGAACTGGATACCAGGCTTGATGCACGGTTCCTGGACGTTCGCAGACCGAGGGTGAACGCGGTCTTCCAGATCCGCAGCACTGTGCTTGACGCCGTCCATGACTACTTCTTCAGGAACGGTTTCATCAACATCACCACACCAAAGATCGTTGCCGCCGCCACCGAGGGCGGGACCGAGCTATTTCCCATCGCATATTTTGAGAAGGAGGCGTTCCTCAACCAGAGCCCCCAGCTCTATAAGCAGATGCTTATGGCAGGCGGTTTTGAAAAGGTATTTGAGATCGGTCCGATCTTCCGTGCAGAGGAGCATAACACGGTCAGACACCTCAATGAGGCGACATCCATCGACACAGAGGTCTCTTTTGCCGACCACAATGACGTGATGAAGATCCTTGAGGATGTCGTGGTTGTGGCATATGACCGCGTCGCCGCCACCTGCGATGAGCACCTGGCACGCATCGGGATCGACCTTGAGGTCCCCAAATCGCCATTCCCCCGCATCACCTATACGGAAGCTCTTGAGATCGCATCCCGCGGGACAGGGGAGGATCTCGCATTCGGTGATGACCTGGGTACCGTAGCAGAGAAGGCGGTCGGCAGGGAGATGGGTGTGCACTACTTCATCGTCGACTGGCCCACAGAGATAAAACCCTATTATGCGATGCCGTACGATGACGATCCCACGATATGCAGGGCATTTGACCTGATGCATCCCAGGATGGAGCTCTCAAGCGGTGCGCAGCGTATCCACCGCCACGACCAGCTCGTGGACCAGATTCAGGCAAAAGGACTGGGTGTGGATGGTTTTGAGTTCTATCTCAAACCATTCAGGTATGGTATGCCCCCGCATGCCGGCTGGGGGATGGGGGCGGAGCGTCTCATCATGACGATGCTTGATCTGGCGAATATCAGGGACGCAGTCCTTTTCCCGCGTGACAGGCACAGGCTGACGCCATGAGGATATCCGGTGAACTGCTCCCGACAACTGTTGTCGGGAGTTACCCTGTCGTGAAGCCCCCGGGGTTCAGGCTTATCTCAAACCCCCTGAAGCAGGCGCTTGAAACCGCTGTATCCGACCAGATCAGGGCAGGGATTGAGATCATCTCTACCGGTCAGGTGCGTGGGGACATGATCAATGCACTCACTTCCAGGTTGCCCGGCATCAGGGGGCATGAGGTGATCGGCAGGGTGACGGCGCCGCCCCACCCGATCACGGTTGCAGACACGAAATATGCCCTCAGCCGCCACACCCGGGTGAAGGGCATACTCACCGGTCCCACCACACTTGCACACGCGCTCCGGGTGGGCACCCCCATATACCGGGACAGGGAGGAACTGGCGCTGGACATCGCAGAGGCGCTGGCGGTCGAGGCGCGGTATCTTGAGAAGGCAGGAGTGGAAATCATCCAGATCGATGAACCGATCCTCTCGACAGGCGCCGCCGACCTGGATGCCGGGCGCCGGGCACTTAATATCCTGCTCTCTGCCATCCATATCCCCGCAGCCCTCCATACCTGCGGTGAAATCACGGATATCATCGATGATCTCCTGAAGATCGATGTCTCCATATTTGACCTTGAGTTCGCGAACAATGCAGAGAACATCGAAGTCATCTCATCCCGGGACATGGGCGGGAGGCTGGTCGGTTACGGGTGTGTGGACTCGGCTGACCCTGCCGTCGAGAGTATGGGAGAGATCAAAAAGAGGATAGAAACCGGGATTGACATATTTGGGGCTGAGACCCTCCTCATCGATCCCGACTGCGGGCTTCGCATGCTCACCCGTGACGCCGCCTTCGGCAAACTGAAGCATATGGTGGCTGCAGCCCTTGACCTGCGGCTGGAACTGGGGTGACCGCTATACGACGCGGCTGGTGGTGGAGAGTTCCAGTCCTGTTGCAGCGATATGGAATGGCACCGCCCTCTGCGGCACATCCCTCCCCCTGATCTTCCGGATGGAGAGAGTCCTTTCAAACTCATTTCCATGGAGCACTTCACTGAGAACGATGAAGATATCCGCCTCCCGCATGATCCGGATCTCATCAGCAGGTGAATGGAGTCCCTGGTACATCAGATAAAGGATATTTGAGCCGCTCCTGAGAACCTCTGACACCTCTCTCATTATGCTGGTGATGGTGTCGTCGATCCCGTATTTCAGGATCAGTGTGGAGAGCGAGTCCACCACGATCCGTTCCCCGGTCATGAGGCGCTTGATCTCATCCAGACCAAGCGTGCGTGCATCCACCATCTCTTCTTCCACGCTGCCGTCGAGCATCAGGTATGTCGCCTCCTCGCGCTCTGATCTCCAGAACTGTCCTGCCATGAGATCGATGCCCAGCAGTGGTGAAGAGTATATCACGATCCTGGTGCCTGCAGGGTAGCCCCCGTCAAGGATCAGGTCAAGTCCATTGATGCCTGTTGAGCGTTTTCCTGCTGTTTTCACAGTATTACATCTGGAGTAATAAAAGTTTTAAATGTTTTGCATCCAGGCATTCTCTGTGGTATCCTGGTATGCAAAAAAAGGTAAAGACCAGATCACTGGTATTCAGGAGGCTGCACCTGCTGCGGAAGTCCGCCTTTAAAATGCTCTTTGATGCGGCGGTAGTAATCGCTGAGCCGTTCGTTCATGGTCGGATGCACTTTCTTCGCGGCCTCCTCAAAGTGGGAAAGTCTCACATGCGATGCGTCTTCCCGCATGGCAACCATCCCTGCTTCACGGCAGAGCGTCTCCAGGTCTGACCCTACATATCCCTGCGTCGACTCCGCGATCTTTGTGATGATGGACTCCCTTGCAGGGTCGTTTAGGGTGAGGTGGCATTCCTGGAGCCTGCCTGTGATCACCCTCCGTCGCACCGCACGGCTCAGGAGGGCGCCTTTCCTCTCAGTCACCGTGGTCATGGCAGCCTGCACCTCATCGACGCTGATGTGGCGGTCACTGCCAAGTGTATCGAACACCGCCTCAAGATCATTTTCACTCAGCTCCTCACTCTGGTCAAGGAGGGGCTCCATGGATGACCCTTCGACAGGCATGCGGCGGGTATGGATGCGAAGGATATTCTTCCTGTCCTCCAGCCCTGGTTCAGGGATGTAGATGAGGCGGTCAAATCTGCCTGCCCTGAGGAGTGCAGGGTCCACGATATCCGGTCTGTTCGTGGCGCCCATCACCACGACCCCCCGCAGTTCTTCAAGACCATCCACCTCTGTCAGGATCTGGTTGAGCACGCTCTCGATCACATGCGATTCCGTTGCCGCCCCCCGTGCGGGTGCGAGCGCGTCCAGCTCATCAAAGAATATGATCGCCGGCGCCACCTGGCGCGCCTTTTTGAATATCTCCCTCACAGCACGTTCGCTCTCACCCACCCACTTGGAGAGGAGCTGCGGACCCCGGACAGGAATAAAATTTGCACCGCTCTCAGTTGCGACCGCCTTTGCGATGAGCGTCTTTCCCGTGCCTGGCGGACCATAGAGGAGGACGCCCTTTGGCGGGTCGATCCCCATCTCCTCAAAACGATCCATGTGTGAAAGTGGGAGTTCAACTGCTTCACGCACCTCCCGCTTCTCGGAATCCAGACCACCCACCTCATCCCAGGTCGTGTGCGGCACTTCGAGGATCACCTCGCGCATCGCGCTCGGGCTCACATCCCTGCGTGCATCACGGAAGTCGGCGGCATACACTTTCATGGATTCCAGAATT
>DARA01000019.1 GCA_002503135.1 Methanomicrobiaceae archaeon UBA207 | reverse complement strand
CCACACCATGCTCCTTCACCATGGCAGAGATCTCCCCCTGCTGGGCGAGCATCATCTTGACAGGGCGGAAGATCTCGATACTGACACCCTCGAGGGCGCTGTTCCCCTCAGATGCAAGCCGTGCGACCTCGCCCAGGTCATTGATCGCCTGGTACGCATGCACCACCAGTCCGGCATCAACCCCGAATGCCCTGACGATCGCGTCCCTGACACTCCCCTCGCCGATCCCGATCCGCAGCTCCTCCAGCATCAGGCGGGAGAGGTAACGCCCTTCGAGAGGCGAGGCATTTGCAAAGAGCTTCCTGAGCGTCAGCACCCTCTCCCTCTGCGACCCCTTCCCTTCCGAAGTCGCTATCCGCTCAAAATCACGGTAGACATCCAGAATACCTGGTTCCTCCATGAAAAATGCGGTCTGCTCTTTTGCGGCAAGGAGCGCCTCGATTGCGGTGCCGGCATCGCCGGTGGCATTGATCTTCTCAATGACAGCAGCCTTCTTCTCACCAACAACGTATGCGACCGCTTCAAAGATCAGGTTCGGACCGATGCCCATCTTCAGGGGCGACCAGTCAGGGAACACCTTCCCCATAACGAACCTGACAAAGACGGGCAGCTCATCCTGATCCAGCCGGGGCAGCACACCGACCCCCGCAGGGGCGGTGTGCAGCACCCCTGCGATCGCATCTATCCTCTCAAGCCGCCCTGACAGCCCCTCAAGCCGTTCACAGCACCTGGCAAAATCAATGAAGAGCATTATTCACACCACCTCTCAACCCGGCTATAGCCTGATCCTCACCGCCCCGTTTCCGGGATTCTGGTGCGCAACAGCCAGTTCCACACTCCCTCCCGAAACTCCCAGCCCGTTCTGCGCACTTGACCGTGCCTTTTCAGGTGTGTTGTTCACCTCACTGAGGTGCGCCAGCACCGCCGCATGAATGCTGCCCGCAAGCCGGTTGAGGCAGGCGGCGGCAGCCCTGTTTGAGAGATGTCCACGTGTTGACCTGATGCGCCGTTTGAGGAACTCGGGGTAGCTCCCGTTCTCAAGCATATCAGGGCAGTGGTTGCTCTCCAGGATCACTGCATCGCACCTCTCCAGGCACCTCATCATCCCTGCCGTGACCACGCCGGTATCTGTGCAGCAGCCCATGCACACCCCACCCTCACTGACGAGGTATCCGCAGGGCTCATTTGCGTCGTGGGAGACAGGGAACGCCTCCACCATGAAATCACCTATCCCGAAAGGCTCACCAGTATTCAGGCGCTTCATCCTGATCGGTGCGGTGCTCCTCCAGATGCGGCTGAACTCAGCCAGCGTACCGCCGGTCCCGAATACAGGCACACCCAGCCTGCGTGCCAGCACATCGACACCCCTGATGTGATCGGTATGCTCATGAGTGACCAGCACCGCCTCAACATCCCCTGCATCTCTGCCCGCATCCCGCAGCCGGCGCAGGACTTCGCGTGCGCTCAAACCCGCATCCACGAGCAGCACCCCGCTGTTCCCCTCAATACAGATGCAGTTTCCCCTGCTGCCGCTGGCAAGAACGGTCACTTCCATTGATATCACGTTGGATACAATCGTCTAAAAACCCATCCCACACGAGACATCCGACGGATTATCCCTCCTGCAGAAGAGTGAGTGTGATGAAAGATACAGCGATGCCATTCGCAGGACACCTGACAGGGTGACACACATGAATTGAGCCCTTGTTTCATCCCGTGATCAGGTCAGACTACCATAACAGCACCATTACAGGGGCATCTGCGGCATGGGGTGCAGTGATGTCGCCTGCATATGCCGGGACGCAGAAACAGAGAAGATATTACTTCACCGGCACTGCATGCACGGATGTCGCCTTGAACCTGACCAGCACTTTTTTGCCGGTGCAGAGCCCCATATCATCACACGACTGCCTGGTAATCAGCACACTGAGGGGGATGCCACAGTCTGTTTTCAGACGCACCACAGCACCCATCCGGGAGATCCCGGTTATTTCACCTGCAAGGGTGTTTCTCGCACTTGTCACAGCGCCGTCAGAGAGGAAGAGCATCACATCCTCGCCTCTCAGGAAGAGGGTCAGTTCCATGCCGGCAGGATAACTCCCGACCGCCGATACGGTGACACCGTCCACATCCACATCCATCAGCCCGTCTCTGCTGGCGGCGACCCTGCCCCTCAGGATGTTGTCAATACCCACGAACCTGCCGACCTCTTCCGTGGCAGGACGGTTGAAAACCCCCTCAACCGTGTCCTCCTGCTTCAGACTCCCGTCAATGATCACTGCCACATGATCTGCAAGCGCAAGTGCTTCCTGCCGGGAGTGGCTCACATGCACGATGGTGAGCCCGTTCTCATGGTGCAGATCATGGAGATCAGTGATGAATTTCTCGCGCATGAGCGGGTCAAGGGCTGAGAGGGGTTCATCAAGGAGGAGGATTTCAGGATTTACCACAAGTGATCTCGCCAGTGCCACGCGCTGCTGTTCGCCTCCGCTCAGTGTCAGGGGGTAACGCTCCCTGAAATGAGGGGGCATCCCGAAGCGGTCAAGGATATCATCAACCCTCTCCCTGATCTCGTGCTTTGCGCACTTCTGCATCCTGAGACCGAATGCGACATTGTCAAAAACGGTCATGTGCGGAAACAGTGAGTAGTCCTGGTACACAAGCGAGAGTCTCCTCTTTTCAGGCGGTCTGTCACCCACGTCCTCGCCCCTCACCAGCACCCTGCCGGAATCAGGGATGTGAAGCCCGGCAATCGCCTCAAGAATAACGGTTTTTCCTGCACCAGAAGGACCCAGTATGAAATAATAGTCCCCTTCATCGACCCTGAAGGAGATATCATTGAGTGAAAACCGACCCAGGCTCAGTGAGACGTCCTCAAATTCTATCATCATATCTCCTCATAAAACGTGAAATGAACCTCAGCACCAGAAATGCACCAAAACATGCAATTATCATCACGAATGCAACCGTACTGCTCTCTTTCAGCCCGCTGGTCGTGAAGCGGTAATAGATGAGTGTCGAGATGACCATCGGGTAATACGCGATCATGATGACTGCTGCAAACTCACCGATTGCACGACCCCATGCAAGAACCGAACCATTAAAGATGTGTCTTGCGCTGAGGGGGAGGACTATCCGCATAAATGCCTGAAACCTGGTTGCACCCAGCGTCCTTGCAACATTCTCCAGATGCACAGGCACTTTTTCAAACCCTTCCCGCACTGAATTGATGAAATACGGGGACGATACAAAGAGCATCGCCACGACGATGCCAGGGTATGCATCTTCAAAAGTAATCCCAATCTCCCCAAGCGGCGCGCCCAGAAGTCCGCGTGACATGAAGAGGATGTATACGAGAATGCCTGCCACAGTATGCGGGAGCATCAGAGGCAGGTCGACGAGACTCTCGACAACGCCTTTGCCAGGGAAGTCCGCGCGTGCGAGGACATATGCAAGAGGGGTCCCGATCAGGAGAAGGATGAGGATGGCATTGACACCGGCGCCCATTGTAAGCACAATTGAATCTATGACCTTTGCATCAGAGGCGACCTTCAGCAGATACGGGATGTCACCGAGTTCTGCCACTGTCATATTGAGGAGAGCCAGCAGGGTCAGGGTGATGATGAGCCCGCCCACGAGTGAGAAAGAGATCAGGCACCGGTCAGGAAAGATATATTTTTTTGCCATTTTTCACACCACAGAGACAGGAATTCCAATTTCTGGTCATTTGCAGGCATGATGCCCTGGCATCTCTTCAGGGTGAATGACAGATATATATGAAAGGATTTTCAAAAATAAAAGATTAGGCATGAATATCTACCAGATCCTTTAAGCCGTCAGGCACAGCACCGAAACCGTCAGCCGGGATGATCGGGGGCTGCCCCTGCCCCTCCATTATGCCCTGTCCGGTCTCACTGACGAGCATCTTTATGAATTCAAGCCCCATTCCGGGGTTCTCTGAATTCTTTGGCACCGTAACGCCGTATACAATAGGCTTGCCCTTCTTCATCCCGCCACTGCATTCGGTCTGCACCTTTGCATAGGTGTCAGCACATCCGAGTGACGAGAGATCGATCTCTTCAGGAAGTTCAAGGAACTTGAGCCCGTTCTGGACGGCAACGCTCCGGTATTCCCATGCGTAATCGATACCGCCTGCCTGAAGCATCTGGACGAGTTCGACACTCTTTGGTCTGATCTGGAGACTGCCTTCCGGCTCCGGCTCGGTGGCGTGGATGGTGTATACGCCCCCTTCCTCAGTCACGGTTATTGCACTGTGTACGCCGATCGTCGTCTCAAAAATCTGGTCATCGTTGTAGTGGAGTTCAGCGAGCTGGATGACCATGGGTGAGCGGTAACCGCACGGGTCCTGGTTCGGGTCTGAGAATGCCCACTTGACATCATCCTTTGCAAGGATCTCGTACCAGTTGTCTGTCGTGATCTCGCCGGCATACCTGCTCTCATCAGTGTAGGAGAGCACCATCCTGTTCTTCGCAAAAGTGAGATACCAGTCTGCATCGTCAGGCATCATCAGGTTTGGAATTAATGAGTAATCTGCCGATGCAAACACATCAGCGGACTTGTCAAGGTCTACGATCTCCTTGCAGATACTTGTACTGCCGCCGGGATGAAGCTGTACATCAACATTCGGGTGCGCAGCTTCAAATGCCGTTTCCATCTCCTCAAAGGGGGCAGTCAGGCTGCCGGCGTGAAATACCTTCAGCGTGACCTGACCGGCAGCAGAGTCGCTGTCTGTGGTCCCCATACATCCTGCGATGCATACCGCCGCAACCAGAGCCGTGATCAGAAGCGCCCCGATCAGATTTCGTTTGTTTCCCTGCATGCCTTGGTGGTGGGAGAGGAGGAAATATAAGTATTGTGATTTGCCGGTTTTTTAATCAGATCTGGTTGACATGATGGAGACCAGCGATGCCGGAGTGAGGGGTAGTTCCCCATGATCCCAGAGAGTCTGCCTCCCCTGATCCACCCGCATGGTGCCGAAACCTTATGTTTTCCAGGGTCAATCATTTCCATATGTGGAAGGCGGTGGATATCAGGGAATGGATCGCGAAGAGGAGGTCTGGTCTGGACGAGGTCAGAGCCCCGGTTCAGGAGATCATCGATGCCGTGAGTGCCAGGGGTGACGACGCCCTCATCGAACTGACCGAACGTTTTGACAGGATCAGACCAGACCCGATCGCCATCTCGCGTGAGGAGCGCGATGCGGCGTACGACGAGGTCAGCCCGCACCTCATCGAGAGCCTCACCCAGGCAGAGGCGCGGATCACCAGATTCCATGAACTCCAGCAGTCGCGTCCGCTCTGGCTCGACGAGGTCGAACCAGGGATCATGCTCGGGGTCCGGACGACCCCGCTCAGGCGTATCGGCGCATATGTCCCGGGAGGGCGGGCGGCATACCCCTCGACCGCGCTCATGACGACGGTGCCTGCAAGGGTGGCAGGTGTCGCAGAGATCTGCGTATGCACACCGCCGCCGGTACACCCACTAACGATCGTCGCCCTCGACATCGCGGGTGTTGAGGAGATATACAGGGTCGGCGGGGCGCAGGCGGTGGCGGCGATGGCGCTCGGCACGGAATCGATACCACAGGTCCAGAAGATCGTGGGACCAGGGAATGTGTACGTGACCGCCGCAAAGATGATGCTCCGCGACCATGTGGAGATAGATTTCCCTGCAGGTCCGAGCGAGATCGCGATCATAGCCGACGCGGGTGCAAACCCGGCATTCATCGCGGCAGACATACTCGCACAGGCAGAGCACGCCCCTGATGCCGCCTGCCTGCTCATCACGCCCGATAAAAAACTTGCAGATGAGGTGGGTCGGCACGTCAGCACGATGACCGCATCCGCAGCCAGGAAGGAGATCATCATGGCGGCGCTCGGCAACTCAGGGTACATCATCACCGACGACCTGGACGACGCGGTCCGGACCGCCGATGCGATCGCCCCCGAGCACCTCTCCATACAGGTTGAGGACAGCCTCCGGGTGTTAAACGCAGTCCGGAATGCAGGCTCCATCTTCATCGGACCGTACGCCGCCGTTGCATGCGGCGACTATGCCTCAGGCACCAACCACGTGCTGCCGACAGCAGGCTATGCGGCGGTCTCTTCTGCTCTGGACGTCCACCACTTCACGAAGCGCTCATCGGTCCAGATCATCGACAGGGAAGGGCTGGATGCCATCGGCGATGTCGTTGAGACGCTCGCAGACGCCGAGGGGCTGCACGCACACGCGGAATCGGTGCGGATACGGCGGAGGAAGCAATAAACAGGATGGCAGAATATGCAATCCTCTGGCTGTCAGAGAAACGTCCTGCCAATACAAGGAAAGCCAGCGGTGTCAGTGCGGCGATGAAGAGAACCAGCACTGCCTGAGAATCCGGATAGAGGGCTCATACGG
>DARA01000056.1:16167-30948 GCA_002503135.1 Methanomicrobiaceae archaeon UBA207 | reverse complement strand
ATCAAACTGGCAAACTTAGGTTAAATTGAAATATCACTGACGAGATTCAATGAGACCCGGCATTCACATCAGGAGGGTAGGAGATATGATGGTGAAGGATTAGTTTTCAACCCTATCATAATTTTGTACAGTTGTTTTCAATTTATCAGAGTGGTTATATATCTCATTTAAATCGTCAATTGGAAGTTTATCCCTCTCTTTATTCTCATCAAACAGAACCAAGTATTTTTGGCGGCTATTGAAACGTAGGCGGCAGATTGGCTTTCGTGTATTTCCATCCAGTATTATACTGCAATAACTCCGTGTATCTTTCATTACGACCCGACTTGGAGCAATAATTTCATGGAGGATCGCTTTGACTATGTAGTAACCTTCCCATTCATCCTCAGTAGTGACAATTCCATCACCTTCATCAATACCGGTCTCTTTTGAGGGAGACTCCTCTTCCGCCATTGCAGATTTGAGCCGTTCATTGATTTTTTCATTGATAAATTGAGTGAGTGCATCTTTTGTAATACCGCTAAATTTCTCTCTGGCATTTTTGTTTAGCGACCCGGCATATACCTGCTTCGCAAAAAATCTCACAAACTCATCAGATGGGGACGCCAATTCCCGCGTAAGGATCTGCTTGATTTCCCGGGTATATTTGAGATCATATGCAACATCCGCGAGACCGTCAGAATCAAACGATTCTTTAGTGAACCGCTTCAGTTCAGTAATTAATGGGTCTTTGAGATCCAACATATTAATCTCAAGAAACGGCTTACCATCCATTCTGTTTGGAGAATCCAGATCTGAATAAAACCTATAAACAATCCCGTTTGTTAAGACACCTACTTTGGCGGCAGTGACACTAAAATAGCGGAACAGCTGCGATGCCTGCTCTTTATTCAAATCTGCACCGATATTTTTACATTCAATTAATATCGAGGGTTCTCCGTCCCGGATTATTGCATAATCAACTTTCTCCCCTTTTTTAGTACCATGATCTGCTGTGTACTCAGGGATAACTTCTGTCGGATCAAATACATTGTAGCCGAGAATATTGATGAGAGGCATCACAAGAGCGTTTTTTGTAGCTTCCTCAGTGCGGACATTTTTAGACAGCGTAGGAATGCGTGAAGCGAAGGCCTTTACCCGGTCTGCAAAATCCATCTTATACACCCCACCCCATACATTTTACCAACACATTGATGTTGCAATCATGATCTTCTTCATTCCAGAGCATACATGCATGCATTATGCAACCCCCTGCCTTAGCTGGGCTGTAATAGGATGGACACTTCTTCTCTTCTGCCATATCATAACCTCGTCTGACTTCACTTTATAACCAAGCATCTAAAATCTTTCTACATGACTGGTAACGGGTTTAGTCCGTTCTCTCTTTACAGAAGTAAAACTCTCTGACAAGGTATCACCCGAACGTAAAGACATCAATCAGAATCTCGCAAAAAGAACCTCAACAGTGTTGGAGGTGCAGCATCGGCGATAGGTAGACAGTTTCGTAAACTATTTGAAGCGGTGGATGGTAGTGGCAAAGTTATTTTCCCCTTCACTCCCATCATACTGTCATGCAGCAGGGTGGGGGCGGATCGAAAACAGATTTTGATCTGAAACATATAATCTCAATCCGGGATTTTGAGCGCCGGGATGTCGACCACCTGCTTGACAGGGCAGGCGAGATCGACAAAGGGCTCTATGAGAAGAACTCACTTGAGGGCAGGATTCTTGCCCTCCTCTTCTTTGAACCGAGCACACGCACCCGGATGTCATTTGAGACGGCAATGGCGCGCCTGGGTGGGAAAACAATCAGCGTGGACTGCGTGGAGGCGAGCTCCATCGTCAAAGGCGAGACACTTGCCGACACCATCCGCGTGGTGAGCGGCTATGCGGATGCAATCGTGCTGCGCCACCCCAAGGAAGGAGCGGCGCGCCTGGCAAGTGAGTTCGCCACGGTGCCGGTCATAAATGCAGGTGACGGGGCGGGTCAGCACCCGTCCCAGACACTGCTGGACCTCTACACCATCCGCCAGTCGATGGACCTCGACAGGATCGATGTGGGGCTGCTGGGCGACCTCAGGTACGGGAGGACGGCGCATTCACTCGCATACGCACTCTCATTCTATGATGCGACCCTCCACACCATCGCCCCGGGGGGTCTGGAGCTCCCTGCAAACTTGGTCCGTGAACTGCGTGAGATGGGCACAGAGGTGATCGAATACCAGGATATCATGGATATGATCAGGGACCTGGACGTCCTCTATGTGACCCGGATCCAGCGGGAGCGCTTCCCTGACAGCGCCTCCTACTACTCGGCGGCGCTGAGCTACCGCATCACCCCTGAACACCTTGACGGCACCCGCAGCAGCCTGATCCTCCTCCACCCCCTCCCTAGAGCAGGCGAGATCGACCCCGGGGTGGACAGCCTCCCCTGCGCACGCTACTTCGAACAGTCCAGGAACGGCGTCCCGGTCAGAATGGCAATTCTGCAGGAGCTGATGGAATAATGAAACCTGATGCATCGCACGGGCTGCTCATCAGCCCCATACGCGACGGGACGGTCATCGACCACATCACAGCAGGTGAAGCCCTCAATGTACTCAAGATCCTTGGCATCACAGGCTCGACAACAGAACGCCTCAGCATCGCCACCAATGTGGCAAGCAAAAAGATCGGGCGGAAAGACGTGGTGAAGATAGAGAACCGCGAACTCCTCAAAGAGGAGGTTGACTGCATCGCGCTCATCGCTCCAAATGCCCGCATCAACATCATCAGGGACTATAAGGTTGTCAGGAAGAAAGGTGTGGAGATCCCCCTGATGCTGAGGGGTGTGGTCCGCTGCCCCAACCCGGGATGCATCACCAATACCAGTGAGCCGATCGAGTCAAAATTCAAAGTCCTGGGGAACGGACTCAGGTGCCACTACTGCGACTGGGTGATCAGAGACCATATCACAGATCATATCATCTGATCAGGTCAGGTGACCATGCTCATCGATCTCGCCGCGCATGATGCGCGTGCTCGAGATCCAGCGCCCGTCTTCGGCAACCACGCACCTGACCTGAAGGATATCCACTTTTTTCCTGCCGTGCTCACGCCTGAGCCGGTTTATCTCATCTGCAACAGGAAATGTATCCTCGCTCACCACAAGGACGTCAAAATCCCTCTCGATCGCCGAACCATACCTGTCTGCCAGGGGTTCCACAGACCATGCAGCTGCATACCCGCACTCCCTGATGAACTCCTCGAGTCTCTGCCTGCGCTCCTCATATGATCTGACAGAGTGGTATTTCAGGGCTGCAAACTCATCTGTCGTCAGTCCGATCATAACCGAACCCTCAGGTCCGGCGATGGCAAAAGATCTCCTGAGGAGTTCGCGGTGCCCGTCATGGAGAGGATCAAAGGTGCCGCCTACCATAACTTTCATTGAGATGAAACATTACATTCATATGATATTATGGTTGTTGATGAAGTGGCAGACCGCAGCCTGTTCATAGCAGAGCATGCAACAGTCACCGGTGACGTCATCCTTGATGATGACGTGAATATCTGGTTCGGCGCGGTGATCAGAGGCGACAAAAACCGCATTCTTCTCGGCAGGGGTTCGAATGTCCAGGACAATGCAGTAATTCATACAACAACCGGTTTTGTCGTGAATGTCGGGTCGCACGTCTCCATCGGGCATGGGGCGATTCTCCATGGGTGCACCATTGAAGACCGCGTCCTCATCGGCATGGGTGCGATTGTGATGAATGGCGCCGTGGTGGGTGAAGGCTCGATCGTCGGTGCGGGAGCGGTCGTGACAGAGGGGACCGCCATCCCGCCGGGCTCGCTGGTGCTTGGAGTACCTGGGAGAGTCGTCAGGGAGACGACACCGGAAGAGAAGGATGGGATCCTCAGGAATGCGCAGGAATATATCAGACTGGCGCAGAGGTACCGTGATGGCTGATGTTGCAGTGATCGGGGCTGGCGTCGCAGGCATCCAGGCGGCGCTCGATATCGCAGACCATGGCATCCATGTCCATCTCATCGAGAAGAGCCCGTCCATAGGGGGGCATATGGCACAGCTGGACAAGACCTTCCCTACAAATGACTGTTCCATATGCATCCTCGGACCCAAGATGGTCAGTGTGGCGCGGCACCCGAATGTGACGATCCATACATGCACAGAGCTGGAGAGTGTCAGGGGTGAGGTGGGTCATTTCACGATCAGGATCAGGAGATACCCGAGGTACATAGATGAAAAACTCTGCACCAGCTGCGGAGACTGCATCGCGATCTGCCCGGTTGAGGTGTACAACAGTTTCGACGCAGGAATCGGGGTGAGAAAGGCGATCTACAAACCGCACCTGCAGTCAGTGCCTGACATCCCCGTACTGGATGCCGGGCACTGCATAGAGTGCGGGCTCTGCTATGATGTATGCGGACCTGACGCCATTTTGAAGGTAGAGGAAGAGACGCAGGCTGATATAGAGGTGGCAAGCATCGTGGTCGCCACAGGATACGGGCTCTTTGACCCGGTGAAAAAGGCGGCTCTTGGATATCACGCCATCCCGGATGTCATCACCAGCCTTGAATTTGAGCGTATGATCAATGCAGGCGGACCTACCAGAGGAGAGGTGAAGCGGCTCTCAAACGGCATGCGACCAGAGAGCATCGTCTTTGTCCAGTGTGTGGGCTCCCGCGACATCACAGTGGACCGCCCGTACTGTTCAGGAGTATGCTGTATGGCAGCCATCAAGAACGCGATACTCATAAAAGAGAAGTACCCTGATACCGGGATCACCATTTGCTACATCGATATCCGCGCATACGGCAAAGGCTATGAGGAGTACTATGAACGGGCAAAGGAGATGGGGATCAGGTTTCTCAGGGGCATCCCTGGCGGCGTCATCATGGACGACGGTGGCATGACGATGCAGGTCGAGGACACCGAGACCGCAGACCTGGAGACTCTCAGACCTGACCTGGTCGTACTCTCGGTCGGGATGGAGCCTGCACCCGGGACTGCGGACCTCGCAGAGAGACTGGGCATACCCCTTGAAGAGAACGGGTTCATCCAGCCCGCAGACCAGAAACTCGGTCCTGTGCTCACCATCAGACCAGGCATATATGTGGCAGGGACGGCGACGGCACCGCATGACATCCCTGACTGTGTGACACTCGGGCAGGCGGCAGCGATGCAGGCATACAGTGATGTCGTCAGAAGGGCGTGAGCGGCATGAAGACAGATATGACGATTGACTGGGACGATGACGAGAGCTGCATCGTCTTCATCGACCAGACGCTCCTGCCCGGAGACTGCCGGACCGTCAGGTGCAGGGATACAGACCGGCTTGCCAGGGCAGTGATGCGCCTTGAGATACGCGGGGCGCCTGCGCTGGGGGTGGCTGGGGCATATGGCGTCGCACTCGCTGCGGTCACGAGCAGGCAGGAGGACCTGGCAGACCTTCTGCAGGAGGTTGCCTCTGCTGCAGAGAGCCTGAAGAAGACCCGCCCCACCGCAGTCAACCTCGCGTGGGGGATCGACAGGGTCATGGAGAGGGTACGCGGGGCGCAGGATGCAGGTGACGTACGCCGTATTGCGCTTGCCGAAGCGAAAGCCATCGCAGCAGAGGATCTCGAGACCTGTCTGGCTATCGGGCGGCACGGTGCAGGGCTCCTCCCTGACAGATGCACGGTCCTCACCCACTGCAATGCCGGAGCACTCGCCTGCACTGCCTGGGGGACGGCTCTCGGCGTGATCCGCTCTGCAGCCGGGATGGGCAAAGAGGTCCGCGTAGTCGCATGCGAGACGAGACCGCTCCACCAGGGCTCACGCCTCACGGCATGGGAGCTCTCGCGCGATGGCGTGGATGTCACGGTCATCACAGACTCGTCGTCGGCGGCAATGATGCGTGAGGGGGAGATCGACCTCGTCATCACGGGCGCCGACCGCATCACGCGGGACGCGGTCTTCAACAAGATCGGCACCTATATGCACGCCGTCTGCGCACACCACCACGGAATACCATTTTATGTGGCTGCGCCGTTCTCGACATTCGACCTATCAGAGGGTGAGAGGGATGTGGTCATCGAGATGCGGGGGCGTGATGAGATCGCGTTCTGCGGGGAGAAGCAGCTCGTCCCTGATGGCGTGGAGGTGAGGAACCCGGCATTTGATGCGACCCCCCTCAGTCTCGTCACTGCGGTCATCACGGAAGAGGGGGTCATCAGCCCCCCGTTTACGCACCACACCTCTCCGGAGGGAGAGGTGTTCAAACATGTCACCTCCGGTGACTCAGTCACCGCCCGCAGGCCGGTGACACACCGTTTGAAAACCGGTGTGCATCACACACTCCCCTCAGGGTGAGGAACTATTTAAATCACCAGACCAAATTATCCCCACACAGATGTACATAGGAGACCCTTTCTGGAACGAGATCATGGTAATCATCGGAGCCGTGACACTGCTCATCATGGCTGGTGCCGTCATCTCGGCGGTGGTGCTTGCCCTCATCACGTTCTGCTCCATCAGGCAGGGCAGATTCTATTTCCCGCGGCTCCTCAAGTCAGGGTTTGTCTTCCTGGAAGGGCTGATAAAGGCGTTCTGCAGGGTCCTTGGGATCGATGACCAGGACCTCCTCGCATTCCTCATCAAACTCCACAATACGATGAACACACGGGAGTTTGAGGCAGTAACAGTCAGCAGACGCGCAATTTTCCTGCCGCAGTGCCTCAGGTCGTCCCAGTGCCCTGCCGACCTCACACCAGAGGGTCTGAAATGCAGGGGGTGCGGGCAGTGCACCATAGCGGATGCATCCGCATACCTGAGAAGCCTCGGCTACCATATCTTCATCATCCCGGGTTCGACATTCATCAAACGCATGGTGAGAAAATACCAGCCTGAAGCGATCCTCGGAATCGGGTGCCTCATGGAGGTGAAGGAGGGGCTGGAGATGTGCGACAAAATGGGCATGACCGTCATGGGTGTGGTGACGCTCAGGGACGGATGTGTGGAGACGCTCGTCAACTGGGAATATGTCTTTGAGATAGCCCGCCTCGGTCTCGACCCTGCGCAGGTTCACGCAGAGCCTCAGTTCCCATAGACCTTTACGTTCCTTCCCAGCAGCCTGCCGCTCCTGATCCTGCCATAGACATAAATCGTCTCATCCGACCTGACCTCACCGACGCCCACCCCGCTGCGGAGCGTGACATTGCCGCCGGCATTGATGGACTGGATGCGGGCATGGTCGCAGACGAGCACATCCTCAAGCACCCTCAGCGGACCTTTTATCTTCACATGGCTGCCGATGATCGCACTCTGGCTTTCAACACCCTCACCGACAGAGGAGCGGGGACCTATCTCAAGCCTGCCACCGACCAGAAGTCTGCCCCAGACATGAGTTTCAGGCGGCAGGATCAGGTTGCCGTTGACCCTCACATTGCCGTCGAAGAATGCCCCTCTGGACGCGATATATGTGTCTCCACGCTGGAATAACTTCATCATTAATTCATTTTAAACTCATTTCATGACTATATTAAGGTTTCACTATGACGGCGGCGAGTGTGAAGACTACGAGCGCCGCAAACATGCCTGCCTTCATAATGGCTGAGCCAGACGACCGGGTGACGCATCCGGGGTCCCGGCACCTGACCGCCTTCAGCGCACCTCCGAGGATGATGAGATCCACCACCCCGATGCCTGCCAGATAGAGATGCCCCCACCACCGCCCGATAGGCAGGAGACTCACCACCACTGCCCCGGAGGCGCATATGCATGCCACCTGCACCGTCCTTCGGACGCCGATCAGCAGGGGAAGTGTCACAGCCCCGGCAGATGAGTCGCCTTCGATGTCCTCGGCATCCTTGAGGACCTCCCGCGCGAGCATGGCAAGGAATGTGATCCCTGCGAGTGGGATGTTCTGGATGATGCCGTCAAACCCGGTAAATGCCCCGCCGAATATGAATATGCTCGCAGAGAGGTACGAGACGGCGATGTTGCCGAGGAGGGGCGTCCTCTTCAGGCGTGCGGCATAGAGCACGAGGAGCACTGCATTGAATGAGGCTATGGCGAAGCAGAGCATCCCGGTGAAGATGCTGATGAATATGCCTGAAGCAAAGAGTGCGCCTGCGAGACTGCGTGCAGCTACGGGACTGACCGCGCCTGACGGTATGGGTCTGTCAGGGCGGTTGATCAGGTCGATATCCTGGTCAAAATAGTCATTGACCGTATTCCCGGCGGCAGTGATCAGGGCGACCACGCAGGGGAGGAGGAGTGCCACCGGTGTGACGGTGCCTGTCGCGATCAGGGAGCCCAGCAGTGCCGCAAGACCTGAGACAACTGCATTGACAGGACGGGTGATCCTGAGGTATCCGGAAGCGCCCATATATTCAGGATCATCAGAGATGATGCTATTTCAAGATATGCCCGCCCCCAGCAACCCGGATCTCAGACTTTATCAGTGATGTGCCCCAACATTCTGGATACGATGACTACCAGAGAGCATGTACCGGGATCACCCACCGCCGGGCTGGATGAATTGCGTGAAGCACTCCGGAAAGACGGCGATTTCCATGTACGACAGATGGCGGCGATCCTCCTCGGCTCACTCCGGGATGGCGGCGATACAGAACGCCTCATCACTGCCCTGAGAGATGAGGAGAAGAGTGTGCGGCAGAGCGCCATGGAGGGGCTGGCAGCCACCGGCGCACCTGCGGTCCCGCGCCTGACCGCGGCTCTTGGAGATGCCGACTGGATCGTCAGGTACCGTGCGGCAGAGGCGCTTGGACGGATCGGCGACGTCAGGGCGGTGGAGCCGCTGATATCTGCGCTGGGTGACGGGAAAGACCATGTGCGCCATATGGCTGCGAAGGGGCTGGGCATGCTCTGCGACCCACGCGCCGCCGGACCACTGGAGGGACTCCTCTCAGACAGCAATGAGTATGTGCGGCAGAGCGCCGCGATGGCGCTTGGACGGATCGGCGGAGACGGGTGCTGAGAGGGACCTGCCGCGCATTCAGCCGGTAAAACCCCTGTGCAGCCCGTACTTTCCGGCGCATGCGATAGCGCGGCGGTACTCCCCCGGGGTGGCGGGGCGCCTCATATCCCCGAAGACAGGGTCAAGGTCCCCATGGAGGATGCGCCACATGGGACGGTACTGGTCCATGATATTCACATAACTGTCCACCGAGATCTCCTCTGCGATGAACTTCAGCACCGCCTCGCTGTCAGAGAGGGCGCCTGGCAGGAGAAGATGCCTGATGATCAGACCCCTGACCGCAAGACCCCTGGCAGTGGTCAGGTCACCCACCTGCCTGTGCATCTCCCTGATTGCCGCTTTCATGATACCGGTGTAGCCGGGGGCATGCGAAAGCCCGAGAGCGACAGTGTCGCGCCCGTATTTTGTGTCAGGCATGTAGATGTCAATGACACCATCCAGGAGTTTCAGGGTGTCCACAGAGTCGTAACTCCCGGTGTTGTAGACGAGAGGTATGGAAAGACCCTGTGATGCAGCGATATCCAGACTCTTCAGAAGCTGTGGGACATAGTGTGTGGGGGAGACAAAGTTGATGTTGTGGCATCCTTTCCCCTGGAGCTCCAGCATAATGGCGGCGAGCGCCTCGCAGGAGATCTCTGTCCCCTGACCGCACTGGCTGATCATGTAGTTCTGGCAGTAGTCGCACCGCATGTTACAGCCAGAGAGAAACACGGTTCCAGATCCGTGCTGCCCGACGAGCACCGGCTCCTCACCAAAATGGGGTCCGTAACTGGATACTTTCGGGAGAAGTCCGCCGCCGCAGTAACCCGGCTCACCGGAGAGGCGGTTCACCCCGCATGCACGGGGACATACACTGCATGAGGCGAGGAGATCGTATGCACGCGCCGCACGCTCCTCCAGGTCCCCGCATGTCACATATGAGGCTTCATGTGTTGCCATGCTTCAGTTCAGCAGAGAATCGCCCTGAGCAGATGCCGAAGTGAATAACCAGGTGAGACGGCGCAGGGACCACTCAGGTCTTGTAGCAGACCACATCGATCACACCGTGCCGTATATCATAGAAACTGTGTATCACGTCGATCTCGTGCTCGAGTTCTATGGCAAGCTCCTGATCATCAAAAGTGAGTGTCACACAGTCGGGGTGGATGATCGCAGAGGGGGCGCCACTCGTATCTGCAGGCACCTCGGCAGAGATGTAGATGCGGTCTCCGGCATCGATGATCTCATAATCGATCTCATCGCCCTCCCGGTTCATGATGATCGTGGGCGGTCTCCCGTCAGAACCGGCAATGATGGTGCAGCCTATTATATGCGGCAGGTCCTGCACCTGCAGGTTCTTCAGAAGCTGCTCCATCACTTTTGCGATGTTATTGACCACGTCGTCATACGAGTCATCTGCCATTGTTACCACCCAGCGTATAATGAGTGCCCTTCTGCTCCACAAGCCCTTTCCTGATGAGCCCGTTGATCGCCCGGGACAGTTCAGGTCCTGACATATCAGAGAATGCCCCAAGGTCTTCGGGTGTCAGGTCATAGTGGGAGAGGGCGAGCAGAAGGTCGAGTTCATGTTCGTCGTCAAGGACCTCCTTCCCTGACCTGACGATATCATTCAGTTTCACTTCGATGTCATGCTCCAGATGAGCCAGTTGCGAGAAAAGGTCCTCGCGTGCCCGGACCATCCTCCTGAGCATGATCACTGCATTCATAAACCTGGATGCCGTGTCCTGCACGGCAGGTGGAAATGAAGCGGTCTTCACCTGCTCCAGGTTTATCATGACATTAATATCCTGAGAGAGGTAGTAATACTTTCTCCTCCTCTCATCGTAACAGGAGATGAGGATCTCCTCACGCTCCATCATCTGCAGGTGCTCGATCACTGCTTTGGGGCTGAGCACCAGGCGGTCTGAGATCTCAGTCACAAAACAGGGTTTATACCTCAGCAACTGAATGATCCGCCGCCGATTTCTGTTACCCAGGATGTCCAGCAGATGGGATGCCTCCACTCCATCCAGCATATTTACATTATGTTAGTGATAACCACATAAAAAAGTTTGTTGTTCCAGGGTTTTTATCTCGCGGGGGTGAAGGGGGCGGAGCGGGGTAGTTCACTCCAGGAGACGGTAATTGGGCGCCTCGTCAGTGATCATGATATTGTGCGGATGGCTCTCCCCGTACCCTGCAGCACTGATCCTGATAAACGCGGCATTCTTCTTCAGGTCCTGGATCGTCATCGAACCGGTATACCCCATCGCCGCCTTCAGACCGCCCACCAGCTGGAATATGACATCAGAGACCGTGCCGACATAGGGGGTGGCGCCCTCCACACCTTCAGGGACGAACTTTGTCCTCCCTATGCCGCCTTTCTGGAAGTACCTGTCGGAAGAGACACCGCCGCTCATCACCCCGAGGGAGCCCATGCCGCGGTACTGCTTGTAGCGCCGCCCCTTGATCGAGATCACCTTGCCAGGCGATTCATCGGTCCCGGAGAGGAGGCTCCCGATCATGACACTGTCAGCACCTGCAGCGATCGCCTTTGCGATGTCCCCGCTGTACCTGATGCCGCCGTCAGCGATGACAGGGATGTCTGCACCGGCAGCCACACCTGCAACACTGGCGATCGCGGTCACCTGCGGCACCCCGACTCCGGCGACTATGCGCGTCGTGCAGATGGAGCCGGGTCCGATCCCCACCTTCAGACCGTCGACAAAATCCACCAGGTCGCGGGCTGCCGCCTCTGTCGCGATGTTCCCTGCCACGACGTCAGCTGTTGTTGCGCTCTCCCTGATCTCCCTGACTGCCTGCACCACCTTCATGTTGTGCCCATGGGCGCAGTCCACGACCAGTGCATCGACGCCAGCCTCATCAAGCTGCATCGCACGTTCGAAATCAAATGGTCCGACTGCTGCAGCCACCCTGAGTCTGCCATTCTCATCGCGGTTGGCATTCGGGTACTGGTGCTTCTCAAGGATGTCGCGCATCGTGATGATGCCGAGGAGACGGGATTCGCCGTTTGTGACAGGCAGGCGCTCCACCTTGTGGCTGTACATCCTCTCAAGGGCGTCATCGGCAGAGATATTCTCATCAGCAGTGATGGGCTTCTCAGTCATGAATGCCCTGACACTCTCATTCCCCTTCCGTGAAAGGATGGCACGGATATCCCTGCGGCTCACGATGCCGATCACCCTCTCATCCTCCACCACAGGGACGCCACCGATGTCATGCTGCTTCATCAGCCTCTCGACATTGGCAACCGTCGCATCAGGCGTCACTGTCAGGACGTCGCGCTCGATGAGCTCCTCCTCGCGCTTGACGATCCTCACTTCCTCGACCTCACGCTCAGGGAGCATATTGCGGTGGAGGACCCCGATGCCGCCCTCACGTGCGATGGCGATCGCCATCACAGACTCGGTCACCGTGTCCATGGCGGCGCTGACCAGCGGGATGGTGAGCGGGACATTCCTTGAAAAGCGGGTGGTGACGTCAGCTTCATCCGGTTCAAGATGCGATGCCGCCGGTACCATGAGGACGTCATCAAATGTGAGTGCTGTCGTAATCTTCTCCAGTTTCCGGGTATACATAATTCACCTGATCATACTCAGTGCCTTTGATACCAGGTCTGCGCGAATCGTGTCAGACCTGTCGCCTCCGCAGACCATGCCCCTGACGCCGATGATATCAGGACCGATCTTCTTCAGGAGCCCGATATCCTCAAACTTCAGAGAACCGGCAATTGCGGTCTGCAGACCGAGTGCATAGTTCTGCTCTGTGAACTCCCGCAGGACGTCCTCTGACATGAACTCAAAGGTAGTCTTCCCGTCTTTGATGCCGGTGTCCACCATGGCGACATCGGCGCCTGCATCCGCCGCAAGGGCACTGATCTCAAGCGGGGATATGGTGCCGAGCCGTTCATGATCAGCGTATGCGGCTATGACCACAAACTTTTCTGGAAATTCGTCTTTGACCGCCCTTGTCACAGCCAGTATGACCTCGCGGGCTCTCTCAACGCCGTCAAACATCAACCCGATCTTGATGTAGTCGGCGCCTGCACAGGCAGCTCCGTATGCACTGAGTGCCGCAGTTCCGGGTTTGAATGCAAAATCACCGATTGCGGCGCTGACTGGTTTCTCACGGGCAAGTGCCTTTACCGACCTGATCACCCATGGGAAGTTCGCCCCGAGCGACCCCTCTGCAGGTCTCTTCACATCGATGATGTCTGCAGAGAGTGAGGCTTTTGCCTCTTCGATCGAACTCGGGCTGACCAATAATTGCATAGAGAGGATGATACTTTTATTCTTATAGCAATTACGTTAAGGCATGGAGCTGATCCTGGCAGCGGATCTCATGGGCGGCATGGTGGTCCATGGCGAGAAAGGCGACCGTACGACGTACAGACCACTCACATGGGGTCTGGCGCCCTCGGCAGAACCGGCAGACTACATCGATGCACTATGCCCCAGGTATCTCTATATCGCGGATCTTGACAGGATTGCAGGGACCGGCGACCACACCGGCGTCATCGCCGGGTGTGCGGCACGGGTAGAAGTCTGCTATGTGGACAGGGGGTGCAGGTCCCGGGCTGACTTCCTTGCAATTGACCATGTGGTGAATGTGGTCGGGACCGAGACCGGGGCGTCTTCTCCTGCCGGACTTTCAGCCTACCAGGGCGGGTATCTCAGCATCGACGTGAAGGACGGGCAGGTGATCCCATGGGGTCTGCCTCCGGTGGCGGTCCTGAAAAATGCCGCTGAGATGTCATTTGACGGGTGCATCATACTGAATATCGGGGCAGTGGGCACAGGCGGCGGGATGCCTGCTGACAGACTTGAAGACCTGCGGAGCGCCTACGACGGGCGCCTCCTCTATGGCGGGGGGGTGGGCGGCACTGAGGACCTCGGGCACCTCTCTGATGCAGGGTTTGACGGGGCAATCATCGCCACCGCCCTCCACAGGGGCGCGATCCCGCTGCAATGGATCAGGAGGGGAGAAGTCTGTTAATTACCATCGAGGGCATCGACGGCACTGGGAAGAGCACACTGATGGCATCGCTCAGGGAGCCGCTCGCCGACCTCTTACCTGTCTTCACCCGTGAACCAGGCGCCACCTGGGTGGGGGATCAGGTGAGGCGTGCGATCGCAGAAGAGGCAGACCCTGTAACAGAAGCCCTCCTCTTTGCCGCAGACCATGCCGCGCACCTCCATGCAGTGGTGAAGCCGGCACTCGAAAAGGGGAGGCTGGTCGTCTCAGACAGGTTCAGTGACAGCCGTTATGCCTACCAGGCAGTGACCCTTGACGGGATTCTGCCCGCACCCCTCGAATGGCTGAAACAGGTGCATGACGGGTGGACAGTGGTGCCTGACAGGACATTTCTCCTCGTGATACCTGTTGACGAGGCGATTGCGCGGCTCGCCAAAAACAGCCGCCGTGAACACTTTGAAGAGGCAGATGTGCTGGAGCGTGTCGGGAGGATGTACCTTGAACTGGCGGCTGCCGAGCCCTCACGGTTCGTCATCATCGATGCGCTCCTGGAGAAGGAAGTGATCAGGGATTTTGTGGCAGATGAGATCAGGCGGCTCGCCGGGACTTATGCCGGCGCCACTCACTGAGAGGCGGGTGTGCGGGAGACGGTGACGACCGCGTCACCGACATGGAGGACGTGCACATCCATCCCGCCGACCTGGTAACTGAATAAGGGTGTAAATGCATTTGGAGGCACTGCCACCTCCTCCCCATCCAGGGTGATCGACGCGGGCGGGGTGGTGATCTCCTCTGCAGGGAGAGCGCGCACCGCCTCCATGAATGC
>DARA01000056.1:5482-15779 GCA_002503135.1 Methanomicrobiaceae archaeon UBA207 | reverse complement strand
CTCACCACAGTGACGAGTTCGGGTCTTCTGGTGGACCAGACCACGTCTGCGTTGAGTGCCATGCCGGCGTCGCCTGCATCGTCGACAGGGTGCGGGTAATAGATCGTCACAGCCCCGAGCGGTGCATTCAGCGCCATTCCCTGGTCATGCTTGAACCTCCGGACCTCTCTCACTATCCTGACCAGCATGCCGCCATGGATCGCCGCCTCTTCATCCCTGTATGTGAAGTCTACCCATGACATCGCATGCACGCTCTGATCCCCGCCGGTCAGGCGCGCATAGCACTCCTCTGCAAAGCAGGGCGTGATGGGTGCAAGCATCCGGCAGATCGCGTCGATGGTGCACCGCAGGGCAGTGCATGCGCTGGTCTTTGCACCCCCGCCGGTATCGTAGAGCCGCCCCTTCACCAGCTCGATGTAGTCATCCGCGAGCGTCTTCCAGGCAAACTCGCGGATCGCCTTGAGCGCGCGGTCGAACTGGTACTCCTCCATCGCCTGCGTCACTTCCTCAACAGTCGCAGAGAGAGAGTCAAGGAGCCAGCGATCTGCGAGTGCGGTAACCCCGGCAGGTGCGGGAGGCTCGTCACCTGAAAGGTGGTTCAGGACAAAACGCACGATGTTCCACATCTTTGTCTGGAAGCGGGATGCCGCAACGACATCATTCCAGTTGAACATGATGTCAGAGCCTGTCGCCGCACCTGCCGCGCCCCACTGCCGGAGGGCATCGGCGCCATGGACCACGATGATCTCCTCCGGAGAGAGGATGTTGCTGCGGCTCTTGCTCATCTTGAACCCGTCCTCACCGAGCACCATCCCGTTTATGAGGATCTCATCCCAGGGGCGGCTACCTGTCAGTGCAAGCGACCTCAGGATCGTGTAGAACGCCCATGTCCTGATGATGTCATGCCCCTGCGGACGTATCTGGGCAGGGAATAGTGGCGGTACAGCCCCAGAACCGTCCCAGCCGGTGACATTCAGGACAGAGATCGAAGAGTCCATCCATGTGTCGAGGACGTCCGCCTCCCCGTCACACTCCTCAGAACCGCAGGCAGGGCAGGGCTTCTGCGGGCGGTCGCGGGCAGGGTCGACAGGGAGGTCATCCATATCAGGAACTATGAAACCGCCGCAGTCCCGGCAGACCCAGACCGGGATGGGGGTGGCGAAGATGCGCTGGCGCGATATGCACCAGTCCCATTCCATCTGGGACGTCCAGTTCTCAAGCCGGGTATACATATGTGCAGGTATCCAGGAGATCTCCTGCGCGGCGGCGATGATCCTGTCAGGGCGCACCCTGACAAACCACTGGCGTTCACTCATGATCTCGATCGGGGTCTTGCAGCGCCAGCAGGTGCCGAGACGCTGCTCGATCTCCTCCTGCCGACTGAGGGTGCCGTCAGCCGCCATGTCCCCCAGGATCGCCTCCCGGCACTCTGCCAGGGTCATGCCCGCATACCTGCCTGCGATTGCGGTCATCCTCCCCTGCCTGTCGATCGCCTTGCGGAGGTCGAGGTCGTGCTGCTTCCACCAGTGCACATCCTGCTTGTCGCCGAAGGTGCAGATCATCACCGCGCCGCTGCCGAACTCAGGGTCGACGGCGTCATCCGCAACCACAGGCACATCATGCCCAAAGTACGGCACCTTCAGGCTCCCGCCCCTGAGACCGGAATACCTCTCATCCCCGGGATGGACGGCGACCGCCACACATGCCGCAAGGAGTTCGGGGCGCGTCGTCGCGATCTCCACACCATCAAAATCAAAGTAACTGAGGAGCGTGGCACGCGGTTCATACGTGACCTCGGCAAAGGCGATCGCGGTCTCGCAGCGGGTGCAGAAGTTGACAGGATGCTCGGCCTGGTAGATATCCCCTGACTCCAGCATCCTTAAAAACGAGATCTGGGTCTTCCTGTAGTATTCAGGGAGCATGGTAATGTATTCATTGCTCCAGTCGATGGAGAAGCCGAGGCGGCGCATGGTGGCACGCATCTTCTCGATATTTCCGATAGTGAGCTGACGGCACATCTCCCTGAACTCTTCACGCGGGACGTCATTTTTGGTTATCCCGTGGATCTCCTCCACCTTCACCTCTGTAGGGAGCCCATGACAGTCCCATCCCTGTGGGAACATCACATTGTACCCGCGCATCCGCTTGTAACGGGCAATGAAATCGATATAGCACCAGTTGAGCGCATTGCCGATATGGAAGTTGCCGGTCGGGTACGGAGGGGGGGTGTCAATGATGAACCTCGGTCGTGATGATGAGGGATCAAAGTAATTATCCTCATCCTTCCATACACTCTGCCAGCGCTCTTCCACAGAAACAGCGTCGTACTGCCCGGGTATCTGATCTGACGGCGACATTCTTTCTTCTCTCTTGTTGTTGCTACAGTGAAATATAGTGATCGAATCCCTGTACCCGGCGAGGGACGGGATCGATTCTGCGCCATCAGCCTCCTCGGGTGTCATGCCCACACCACCGTGATGAAGTACGCAAGTATTTTTCGTATCCTGACAGATCTAACTAACCAATGAAGATCAAGGGGATGTGGCTGGCGGTACTCCTGACTATCCTGGGGATCGCCTCTGTACCCTTCATCCAGCCGCCCTGGCTGCTCTCACTCATACTCATCCCCTTCTCGGTCGTCCTCTACCACATCCGCGACACCAGGTACTCATCCATCTCGATCATCATCCTCGCCGCACTCTATGGGGCAGGGGTGCTCCCTGCATTCGTATTCGGCTGCACACTTGCGATCGTGGTGATCGGGGAGGCTGCGTTCCGCGCATCAGGGCAGGGCAGACCATCATTCCTGTACCTCATCATCGCCGCCGCAGGGAGTTCCATGCTGGTGATGCTCTACCTGAACCGTTTCGAGCCACTTGTCCTCCTGATGGGTCTCCTTGCAGGGGCTCTGCTGAGATCAGCCCTGAATAAAAGGCGGGATGCACTGATGATCGAGACCCTTGGCGTGGCGATGACGATGCTGCTCTTTACTGAGATCAATTTCCCTGTGGAGGTGGTGCACCTCAGTGCGGCGGCACTTATCGCCCTGGCATTCGGCTATTTCTCATACAGGCTGAAGGCAGCGGACATGAGCGGGCTCTTCAGCGGGATGATGATCGGTATAGTACTGATCGTCTTTGCCGACCTCAGGTGGTTCATAATCATGCTGACATTCTTCATCATCGGGACTGCGTGTACGCGCTACCGCATCAACTACAAGGTGGCACTCGGTGTGGAGGAGGGGCACGGCGGCGTCAGGGGTTATAAGAATGTATTTGCAAACGGCATCGTCGCCACCGCCGGTGCGGTGCTCTATGGCATCACAGGCAATCCGGCATTTACGGCGCTCTTTCTGGGGAGCGTGGCATCAGCGGCAGCTGATACCATCGCCAGCGAGATCGGGGTTACAGGGGGGGTGCCCTGTCTCATAACCACACTTGAGCCGGTCCCGGCAGGGACGAACGGCGGCGTGACAGTGACGGGAGAGGTCGCGGGGTGCGCGGCGGCGGGTGTCATCGGTGCAGCCGCGTATCTGCTGGGTGTAGCCGACCCGGTGATGGCGGCGGTGACTGTCATTGCAGGGTTTGTGGGCACGAATGTGGACAGCATCGTCGGCGCCACAATAGAGAACAGGGGTATCGTCGGCAATGCCGGAACAAACCTTATCGCAACGTTTTCAGGAGGGGTGGCTGCAGCCCTCCTCTACCTGTGCCTCTGAGCTGCAGGCGTTCAGTATTTGTACCACCGCCCCTTCTCGTCATATTCTCCCTGTATATCCCCCTGTATATCTCCAGGTATGAGAGGCGTCACTCCTGCCTCTCCTGCCACCCCCGCACCGCCCGCATACCGGCGGAAGAAGCAGACTTTGTAGGCATGGAGCAGAGTGAATGTGACCACGACAAAGAGGGCATATATGGCGGCGGTGACCATCACGGCGCCGGTCCCGAGCATCGCCAGGAGGTCTGCAGGCATGAGGGCATCCACCTCCGCAGCACCCATGGAGAGGAGGGGCTCCAGGTCACCGCCGACCAGCCCTGCCCAGACAAACATCAGCGCGAGACCGACTGCCGCGACGATGGCGAGGTTCACCACATAGAAGAGGAGGGTGCTGACCCGGTTGTTCATGACAAAACCTATGCTCCGGCGTATGGAGGTGAAGACCTTCTCATCCTCAAAGATGACAGCGGTGTCATAGAAATAGGTGAAGAAGATGAATGGCACCAAGACACCCGCAAGCAGCACAATGATGCCGCTCTCAGGGGATATGCCCACCACCATGAGCGGGACTGCGAGCGCGAAGACGGTGAATAACGCGGCAAAGAAGATGACCAGCATCGGGAGGAGAAGCCTGAAATAGTACGCAGTGCCCTGCCTGACAAAGGTGCCGAGTGTCACCGGCATGCGGGCGGTGACTGAGTCATCAGAGGTGACGTGTGTCACACCTGGGAGGGACGGCGTGACTGAGTCATCAGAGGTGACGTGTGTGAAGCACTCCTCCTTTATCACCCCATAGAAACCCCCCAGCAGAAACGGGATGATGACCAGCTCGAGGAGGAGAAGCCGTTCTGTTAAAAAACTGTCGCCGCCCGCCTGGAGCAGGAGACCTGCCGCACCCGTAAGACCGAGCACCATGCCCGGCAGCCAGAGCAGAGGCTCCTTTCTGATGAGAACTGCCGCTTCGCGGAGTGATTTGAGTACCATCCTCACCGCACTCTCGGCATCGCAACGATCTCGCGCACCTGGAGGTCAAAGAAGGACGCGGTATGGGACGGGCGGATGACACAGACGGTATCTGCCCCGCTCACTGTACCCCCGACCCCAACGACCTCCTCATCAGGGCTTACCGCACCGTGGTCGGCGGCGATCAGCACGCACTCCACCGCCACCTTCAGCCCGACTGCGACGATCCGCCTGAGGGCTTCAGCCACGGCTTCTGTCCGCGACCCGCCGGTCACTTTCTGGGAACGGGTGAGGGCGCGCTCAAGCCCGGAGAGGACATGTGTGCCTGTCACCACCCGTGCACCCGACTCCCTCAGCCGGGCGGCAGCTTCTGGCGAGAAATCCCATACGCCTGGTTGTGAAAACCCGACGACGTGCGAGACGGCGATGAGTTCAATGCCGGTCCCTTCAACCGCTTCCAGGAAAGCGAGGGCAGTCTTCCCTGATGTGCTCGCGACCACGATCTTCTTCAGCCCGAGGTCACGCGCCCGCTCCACGGCAAACCTGATGGCGTCACCGGTGTTCTCAGCACCCGGAGTGTCAAAGTAATGGATCTCCTTTGTTGTAAATCCCATGATAACACATTAATAATGACTTATTATTAAAGATAGGTAACAGAGGACTGCCATGATCACACTCGCTCTTGCAGGAAAACCAAACTGCGGTAAATCAACCTTCTTTGCAGCCGCCACCATGGCGCACGCAGAGATCGCCGCATACCCGTTCACCACGATACAGGCAAACCAGGGCGTGGCATATGTGCGCACGACCTGCCCGTGCAGGGAGTTGGGGATGGAGTGCGGCAACTGCCTGGACGGCAACAGGTTCATCCCGGCAGGGATGATCGATGTGGCGGGTCTGGTGCCGGATGCACACAAGGGAAAGGGGCTCGGCAACCAGTTTCTCGACGATCTCCGTCAGGCAGACGCGATCATCCACATCGTCGACGCCAGCGGCGGCACCGACAGTGAGGGAAACCCGGTGGATAAGGGTTCGCACGACCCGCGCGAGGACATTGTATTTCTCAGGCACGAGATGGCGATGTGGGTGTACGGCATCCTGGAGAAGCACTGGCCAAAGATCCAGAGACAGGCGGGTCAGAGGGATTTTTCAGTGACCGACGCCATCGCAGAGGTGTTTGCCGGGTTGGGCATCACGGCTGCGGATGTCAGGTCTGCCGAGGTGCGCCTTGACAGGGACCTGCGGAAGTGTGATGATGGGGACATGATCACATTCAGCAGCCACCTTGTCGAAATAAGCAAGCCGATGCTGATCGTGGCGAATAAGGCGGACGAAGCCCCCCCTGAATGCCTTGAGGTGATGAAGGAGTGCGGAGCCGGGTTTGCCAGTGCGGTGAGCGAGCTTGCGCTCAGGAAGGCGGCTGAGGGCGGGTATGTCTCATACCTCCCGGGGGACCCTGAATTCACTGTCAAGAACGAGGAGGCGCTCACTCCTGCACAGAAGGCAGGGCTGTCAACCCTCAGTGAGATGATGAAGGAATTTGGAGGGACCGGTGTCCAGCAGGCGATCAATGATGCGGCCTTCTCCCTGCTCGACATGATCACTGTCTACCCTGTGGAGGATGAGCACAAGCTGACAGACAGTCAGGGGCGCATACTCCCTGACGCCTATCTCATGAAACGCGGGTCAACGTCGCATGACCTCGCATACCGCGTCCACAGCGACATCAGCGAGGGCTTTCTCTATGCCATAGATGCGCGGAAGGGCATGCGGATCAAAGAGAGCCATGTGCTGGAGGATGGCGACATCATCAAGATCGTCAGCACTGCCAGGTGAGGCGCTACACCCGCAGGTTTATATAGTAGATAGAGAAAGAACTGATTGTTATGGCTGGCGAGGTATATCAGGCGCAGGTGATCAGAAACTTTTTTGATACCATCACCGGTACTGACAGGAACCTGACCCGCATCTACATGTGCGTAATAAGCCTCGCCAAGCTCAGGATGGAGCCGCCTGAGCAGGTCACCCTCCTGCTGGACCAGCTGCGCAGGAGCAAACAGAAGAGGGAGCTCTCTGTCGACATCCTCGACTATGTATGCAGTGCGGCGATGGACCTCGACCTCACGGTGGTGCAGACGGCGTTTGGTGTGAAGGAGATCAGTGCGATGGCGGAAGAGTTCTCCTCGATCAGTCTTGACTCGCTATGATCACTGAGATTCATCCGGACCCGCTATGGACTACCGGGTCCGCTTATGATCCCTGATATTCATCCGGACCCGCTATGGACTACCGGGTCCGTCTTAAAAACGCTGTCCAAGCCGCTTCAGGTGCCGGCAGATTCCCATGACCTGCTGTAGTGGCTTTGTGTTACCCGGGAGCAGAGCAGGCGACGGTATCGCCGCCCCCACGGGCAGTTCACTGTTGCGCAGCACACTTACCTGATAGGGGATGTGTGTCACACCTCGAAGGGCGTGACTGAGTCACCGAAGGTGACATGTTCAAACACCGTTTCAGAGAAACGGTGTGCAGCATACCTACCCCAACAGGGGAGGTATTCGAACACCAGTTTCGGAAAACTGGTGTGCAGTTCACTCCTGCGCAGCCATCTCTTCCCTGTACGTCTCCAGCATCTGAACGGCAAACCGGCGGTGCTCCTCAAGTGCCTGCCTGTCCTCCTCAGAAGATGTAATCAGTCCAACGGCATAGAGGAGCAGGAGCGCGTTGTCCAGGTCGAGGGCATCAGGGTTCCCGATGAGGTCGTCAGGGAGTGTGACGGCAATGAGGGGGGCATCCCCTGCCTCAAACCTGTATTGCGGGTTCTCTGTCACCATGGAATGCTGCATATCCTCTGCCCGCTCCATGATTATCTGAAGCGCCTTATTCAGGGCAGGCGGGGCGCCGCCCTCCCTCTCCAGTGCCGCAAGCGCCTCGGCGCCCCGTATTACGGCATTTTCATATAAACCGAACTTGAATGCCAGGAGCGTGGATACGATTTTATGACCCGCATCCTCACTGATGCCCTCCACGGCGGGTCTGATGCGCCCGATATACCCAGTCAGAAATTCTTCCACTTCCACACCACCCCTGAACCGGATTCAGGTGAACAGCTTCTCCATGCGGAACGCGATGGCAGTGATGCTCGCCGCAAACATCACCTGCATCGGAAGCCCGTGGCTGAAATCACTCGGCAGCACAAAGATGATGAGGGCATACATCGGCGCGAGGAGTGAGACGATATCCTTCCTTGGTTTCAGGTACGCAAGGATGGCAAGGACGAATGATGCAATTACGCACCCCCACAACCCTGCCTCCCAAAGCGCGGTCCCTTCTCCTGCGAGCACCCCTATGGCGATGCCGGCAAATGATATTGCAGGCACGGCAAGCCAGAGGTATTTCCGTCCGGCATCGCCTGCGTCCTTCCCACTTTCTGCTGCTGTCGTCATTCCATCAACCACTGATCAATATGACGCTTCTCCATAAACTACGTTCTCTTCACACCTCCTCCCTGGGAGGAGGTGTTCAAACAACAGTTCCGAGAACTGGTGTACTTCACACCTCAAAGGGCGTGACTGAGTCACCGGAGATGACATGTTCAAACACCAGTTCATATAACTGGTGTGTTTCACACCCGCCCATCAGGGCATCCTGCTCCTCATAGGGCAGGCACTTGCCCCTCAGGGCGCGGCGCCGGTGAGGCCAGTGCCTGTGACCCTCACCCCGGCGCCTGCCAGTCCTGATATCTTCTCATGGAGCCGGATCGTCAGAGCCTGGTATGCCCCCTCCATCTCCTCGAGGCGGCGTTCATCATCCACCAGTGCCCTGAGATCGCTCTCCTGCTCAGCCAGCAGCGCCTTCCTCCTCCCCTCCAATCCGTGCAGGCTCTCTGCAGTCTCCATGGAGGCGACCTTCTCACCGGCGCGCGACACCTCATCCCTGAGGCGCCTGCATCTCTCCTCCAGCACTGCCATCTCATCCAGGAGGGCGCTCTCATCCCTGAAGAGGCGTTTTTCATCCATGTTTTTTGGTCTGACCGCCCCTGACCTGACGAGCGCCAGTGTCTGAGGGATCGCCCCCCTGAGGGCGGCATGGAGACCGGGCGACGGCTCCGGCACCCTGTCGAGAGCCGCAAGTACGGCTCTGGTTTTTGCCGCAGACGGCGCATCCCCTCTCTTTGTAAACTCCTTCTCCGCCTTTTTGAAGAGATGCAGAGCCGCAAGCGCAGTGGTCCTGTAGTCGAGGAGCGCCTTCTCCAGGTCCTCCTCCAGAGCCTGAAGGGACCGCCTGGCATCCATCTCTGATAGGTATGCAGGGCTCTGCATGTGAGTGGCTATCGACGCCTCCTCCTCAGCCAGCACGCCTTTCCTCTCCCTGACCGCCTGCTCCAGGTCCTCCATCCTGCTACGTGTCGCAGCATACTCGTTCCTCACCCGCACCATCCCATCATGGATCTCCCTGATCTCACTGGTTGTCAGGAGCTTCGCGCGCGCCTCTGCGTGCCGCTCTGTGAGGTGGTTGACCTCCCTCCCGTACACCTTCAGGGCGGTGCGGAACTGACGCATCTCCTCTGCATATGCAGATGAGAGGTACCTGCCCCGCCCCCTCGCAGCAGTGATCAATGCCTTAAGCACCGCCGTCGCCGCCGCATAGAAGCCGTCAGGGTCTTCTGGAAAGAGCTTTGCGAGAGCCTGCTCCACTGACCGCATAAATTCAGGCAGCGCCTTCTGTACGATGCTCTCCAGCTTCCGGTGAATGCCGGACGCCCCCTCTGCACCTTCCAGAGATGCGATGATGACGCGGATGGCGGCGATCTCCTCCATGATGACGCTGCGGGAGGTTGCCGTCACCTCTTCCAGACCCCTGCTGGCATCCTCTTCCTGCACCTCAAGCCATCCCGGGATCTCCTGAAATGCCAGTTCCGTCTGCCGGGGCTGGGCGCCCTTTATGAAACGCTCCCTGATCTTCCTTAACATGCACACCGCCAGGTATTGCCTCCACCCGCAGTTACCGTCTTCATACCGTCTTCATCCCCTTCACCGGCCCGGTTCATAGCCGCGGTTGCATGCCCTGCCCCGCCGCCTCAGTCACTCCCTGTGATCTCCATGAGCCGCTCCACACCATTGATCTCCCTGATCACCTCTGCCACCGCCACCGGGACGAGATGCTCCCACTCCTCACCATTGAGCATCCTCTTCCTGATCTCTGTCCCGCTGTGCGTGTCCCTCTCATACATCGCCTGCGAATGGACCTTCACCCCGGCTTCCTCAAAAAGCCGTCTCACCAGCGGGTTGCCGGTATAGACGACTCCGAACGGGGGCGCCATCGAGACGACATGCGCCACCCAGAGCGCGTTTCGCCGGATATCCTCGATCGGGATGACATAGAACGGGCAGTCAAGATCTTTGAGAGACCGGGTAATCATGAGGACCCGCTCGCCTGCCGTGAACGGGTTCTCTGGGTCATGGCTCAGCTGCGCACTCCCGACCCCGATGATGATCTCATCCACCTCATCTGCGATCCGTTCCAGCACCGACTGGTGCCCGTTGTGGTACGGCTGGAACCGTCCGATATAAAAACCCCTGCTCATGTATCACACCTCACGTGGCGGGACTGAGTCACC
>DARA01000056.1:0-5093 GCA_002503135.1 Methanomicrobiaceae archaeon UBA207 | reverse complement strand
TGTCTCGCCACCATGTTTGCGATCTGTGCAGCAAATGCGCCTGCCACAAACCCTGCATCGATATTCACCACTGCCAGCACCGAGCATGACTGGAGCATGCCGGCAAGCGCCGCCTCACCCCTGCCCATGTAGCCGTAGCCCGAACTGACAGGCACCCCGATTACAGGTCTGTCGGTGAGCCCGGCGACGATCGCAGGCAGGGTCCCCTCCCTGCCCGCCGCAACCACATATGCATGGACGTCAGGCATCTCCCTGAGTGCGGTGAAAAGGCGGTGGATGCCAGCGACCCCGACGTCATATGCGGTGTGCACCTCGCACCCTGTCTCCTCTGCGATGATGCGGGCTTCCTCAGCCACAGGGATGTCGACGGTGCCTGCGGTGAGGATGCCCACCCTGCCGCCGGTCCGCTCAGGCGGCTCCCCGTGCGAGAGTATGAGCACCCTGGCGTCTCTGTGGTATGCCGCCGTCACGCCACTCCCGCTGATCTCCGCCTTCACGGCAGCCGCCTGCTCACCCGTGACCCTGGTGGCGATGCACCTCCCTGTGACGTCGAGGTGCCTGCACATGATCCGGGTGAGTTTGTCAGAGTCCTTCCCCTCTGCAAGGACCACCTCAGGCAGCCCGCACCTGACGCTCCTGCCTGCATCGATGCATGCGATCCCGGCCAGGTTCTCTATGCGGAGCCCCTCGATCTCATGCGCCGCCTCGTCCACAGTGACCTCGCCGCACCTGCAGGAGAGGAGGATGTCCCTCAGTGTAGGATTCAGTTTCATATGCTGGTAATAAAAATATGATCAGGACTATATAATTAGCTCATTGATATGACCTATCTTATCTATGTGGCGGCATTCGGCGCCGCCGCCACTGCATTCCTCTGGCTCCGCGATATGCGCATCTTCTGGCGGACCGGCGCTGCCGGGTACCGCAGGGCGGCATACATCGGTACCGCCTGCACGGCTCTCTCCCTGACAGGGTGCCTGCTGACCGCCCGGGGCTGGGAGATGATCGGTCTCGGCGTAGTCCTCCTGGCACTCTATCTGCAGGGCAGGACTGAGCGCGGGCAGGTCTGGCACGACGAAGGGGCATTCGAGAGGTGTACAGGGTGCGTCAGGCGCAGGGATGATAAAGGTTCAGGATAAACTGATGACAGGAGCCGGGTGCTGAATGAGGTTACAGAAGCCGCGCGGGACCAGGGACTTTCTGCCTGATGAGATGGAGAGGAGACGGGAGATAGAGGCGCGTATGAGGGAAACGGTGCGCCGTTTCGGGTACCGTGAGGTCTGCACCCCTGTATTTGAGCACCTTGATCTCTTCACGATGAAATCCGGAGAAGGGATCATTGAGGAGATGTACGTCTTTGTAGACAAGGGCGGGAGGCACCTCACCCTGCGCCCCGAGGTGACGGCATCCGTTGTCCGCATGTTCGTCAATGAAGGCAGGAACCTGCCGAAACCGCTCAGGTGGTGCTACTTTGCCGACTGCTTCAGGTATGAGCGCCCGCAGAAGGGGAGGTACCGCCAGTTCTGGCAGTTTGGGATCGAACTGATCGGTGCCGACACGGCGTTCGCGGATGCCGAGGTGGTGGTGGCGGCAGATGAGATGCTGAAGGCGGCAGGGGTCACCTATGACCTCCAGGTCGGGCACCTGGCGCCGGTGAAGAGCCTCATCGCCGGTCTCAGCCCTGATCTCCAGCGGAGGGTGATGACCTGCCTCGACAAGCGCGACTTCGGTGCACTGGAGGAGTCGCTAGCCGGTGAGAGGCAGGGGGCAGACCTGGTGGAGTCCCTGACAGCGGTCGCCGGTTGCCGGAGTCCTGACGACCTCTTTGCCATCACAGGCGCGATCCCTGAAAAAGACCGTATCACAGAGATCTGTGAACTCCTGGAGTCGCAGAAGGTCCCATACGGGCTGAACTTCGCGATCGTCAGGGGTCTCGACTACTACACAGGCATGGTCTTCGAGGCATTTGCCCCGAATCTCGGCGCAGAGAACCAGATCCTCGGCGGGGGCACCTACAGGCTCGCACACCTCTTTGGCGGCGATGATGTGGCGTCATGCGGTTTTGCCGCCGGTTTTGACAGGATCATGGTATCACTCGGCGAATTCACGACGGCAGGGAGACCGGGCGCCGCCATCGTCTGCACGCCAGAGGCGGGGATGCGCGGGCTCGAGGTGGCAGCGGCGTTCAGGGCGGCAGGCATCAGGACAGAGACCGACCTGATGGGGAGGAGTCTGGGCGCCCAGGTCACGCATGCGGCAAAATCTGCCGACTTCGCCGTGATCATTGGGAAGAAGGAGTGCGAGTCGGGGCTGGTTACACTGAAAAACCTCCATACCGGGGAGCAGCGCGGGCTGGCTCTCAGGGACGCCGTCGCTGAGGTGAGTGGCTTTGGTGATCGCTGAAGACCTTGCGAAAGAGCAGAAGAGCATCAGCGTCGCCGAATTTTTTGAGAAGAACAAGCACCTCCTCGGTTTTGACTCCCCTACCAGGGGGGTGATCACGACGGTGAAGGAGGCGGTGGACAATGCACTTGATGCCTGCGAGGAGGCAGGGGTGCTGCCTGACATCTTTGTCGGCGTCGAGAGGAGAGAGGGCGGCATATTCAGGATCACTGTCGAGGACAATGGTCCCGGGATCGTCCCCGAGCAGGTGCCGTATGTCTTTGGGAAACTATTGTACGGTTCCAGATTCCACCAGATCCGGCAGAGCCGCGGGCAGCAGGGGATCGGGATCAGTGCGGCAGTCCTCTATGCCCAGCTCACGACAGGCAGACCCACGGCAGTCATCTCACGCACTGGTGCGGGCATGCCTGCGCACCGGTTTCATCTGATGATCGATACCGCCACCAATGAACCCCAGGTGCTCCTGCACAGGGAGACGGAGTGGGACCGCCTCCATGGGACGCGCGTGGAGATCGAGTTCTCGAGCACGCTCGCCGCAAAGAAGCGGCTCATGGATTATCTGAGGTACACCTCCGTGGTGAACCCGCATACCCGCATAATGACAGATATCGACGGCGAGACACATGTCTTTGACAGGGTCAGTGACGAGGTGGTGCCCTGCCCGAAACCGGTCGACCCCCATCCGCATGGGATCGAGATCGGCACCCTGAAGAGGATGGCAGCTGGTGACGACGTGCCTCTCAGCACGTTTCTGACTGCCAGGTTCAGCCGTGTGGGGAACAAGACCGCAGCAGAGATCCTGAAGCGTGCCGGTCTGGACGGGGAGATGAAGACCGGTCGCCTCGACGCTGATGCACTGAAGCGGCTCCTCGATGCGATGCAGGAGACGAAGGTGCCGCCCCCTTCCTCATCCATATGCCTGTCAGCGATCGGGGAGGACCTCATCCGGCAGGGGCTCGACAGGGAGTTCATGCCTGATTTCGTCAGGGCGAGGACGCGCCCCGCACACGTATTTGCCGGGCATTCCTTCATCGTGGAGGCGGCGATCGCCTATGGCGGGAGGCTGGAGTCCGAAGGGCAGGCATCCCTGCTCAGGTTCGCAAACCGCGTCCCCCTCCTCTACCAGCAGGGGGCGTGCGCGATCACGGGGTGCGCCACCGGGGTGAACTGGAAGGCGTACGGGCTCACGCAGCAGGGGCTGCCCATGGGACCGCTCCTCATCCTCGTCCATGTGGCGTCCACGAATGTCCCGTTTACGAGCGAGAGCAAGGACGCGGTCGCCGCGATCCCTGAGATAGAACGTGAGATCGTGCTGGCGCTCCAGGACCTGGGGCGCGACCTGAAGACCTACCTGAGCAGGAGGGACCGGAAGAGAGTCCAGGAGGACAGGGCACGCGCCATCTGCTCGATCATACCTGAAATCTCAGAGAAGGTCGCCGAGATCGTGGACCTGCCGGTCCCTGACACCACACCGATCGAGGCAAAGATTATGCAGAAGCTGGTCGCAAAAAAACGTAGTGATGACGGCAGGGTGTACATCGGGGTGAGCAATTACACTGAGAAGGCGGCAGAGATCACTGTCTGCAACATCTCGGGGGACAGGGCAGAAGACGCCAGCCAGGCACCCGACTTTGTCGAGGAGTATGATAGTGAGTTCAGCAAGATCTGGAAGTGCCGCATCGAGCCGGGCGCCACCTGGGAGGTCTCGTACACAGGAGGCGGCGGGGGCACCCTGGACGTCAGGGGCGTGGATGATGCGGCAAAGGCGGTGATCGACCTTGACCACCAGTGAATGGCATACATCCTGCCCGGCAGGGGCAGGCGGATGCCGCCGGGCACATGCCCACAGACCCGGGGTGATGTAAGATGACAGAGAGGGAGAAGCAGGACCATCTGGCAGGGGAGCGGCTCACCGGCATCGCGATGGAGTGGTACAGGCAGCTCTGCGAGACTGAGATCCCGTCGATACGGCTGCCGACCCGCACCAAGCAGAACATCGAGTACGACGACGCGAGCGAGGTCTGGAAGTACGGGAGCAGGGAGAGCACCCGCGCCGCAACGAGTGCAAAGGGGGCGCTCCACCTCCTGAAAATGGCGTACGTGATCGGGTTTCTGAAGCAGCAGCTCCGGGAGAACCGCTCATCGACGCTGAGGGAGCTCTACTACATCTCAGAGGGCTGGAAGCGGGCGAAGTTCGGTGCACAGGACGAGAGCAATCACCTCATCGAGGATATGGAGATCCTGACAGAGATGCAGCGCGAGGCATTCCATCTCAGACCCGAGGAGGACGGGGCATCTCTATTCGGACCGCTCCGCCTCCGCGAGCAGACGCGCCGGGGGATGCGGGAGATCCACTGCCGCGATGATGTGGGGGAGGCAGGCTACCCGGTCCCGAACAATGTGAATGCGATCGAGTTCATCGACCATGACGCGAAGTTTGCGATCGCGATCGAGACAGGCGGCATGTACGCCCGCCTGATGGAGAACGCGTTTGATGAGGACTACAACGCCATCCTCCTCCACCTGAAGGGGCAGCCGGCACGTTCGACGCGGAGGATGCTCCGCCGCCTCAATACCGAGCTCGGCATCCCGGTGGTGATCTTCACTGACGGCGATCCATGGTCGTACCGCATCTTCGCGAGCGTCGCCTATGGTTCGATCAAGAGCGCCCATATGTCCGAAGTGCTGGC
>DARA01000020.1:16714-18069 GCA_002503135.1 Methanomicrobiaceae archaeon UBA207 | reverse complement strand
CACCTTGGCCGGCATGACGAGGCGATCACATGTTACGACAAGGCGCTGAAAATCAACCCTGATGATGCATATGCATGGTACGGCAAGGGCGTTACACTCCGTCACCTTGGCCGGCATGACGAGGCGATCACATGTTACGACAAGGCGCTGAAAATCAACCCTGATTATACAGATGCATGGTACGGCAATGGCTCTGCACTCGGCGAGCTTGGTCGGTATGCCGAGGCGATCACATGTTACGACAAGGCGCTGAAAATTGACCCTGATGATGCAAATGCATGGATGGTCAAGGGCAATGCACTCGGTAACCTTGAGCGATATGACGAGGCGATCGGGTGTTACGACAAGGCACTGGAGATCGACCCTGATTTTGAACTCGCGATAAATATCAGAGCAGAAGCGGAAAACGCTTTGAAAGAACAATAGGAAGAAGGGCGCGAAACTATCCCTGATACACCGGCGGTTGTGCGGGTGAAGGAAAAAATTGAATTATTTAATTTTCATATCGAGCAGCTGGTTGTTGCCTTCGTCCACTAGTTGGTGAATGATATAATACTTCACCCGGCGCTCATTTATGCAATCCCTGACCGCTCTCTCCCGTTTGCTAAGGTTCGCGGTCTTGCCCGTCTTGATCTCGATAAATACCACTTCCTTGACATCCTCATCCGATAACCCGTCAAACACGATGAGGTCAACCGGGGTTCCCAGAAAACGGGCATCTTTTGGATTGTAGGGAAAATCCGGGAAATAAGGGATCAGGCATTCCGTAACCAATCCCCGTGTCACTGCCTGACTGCGTTTGACTGCATCACCACGAATGGTTGCCTCCTCTTCTAATTTCCACTTGCTAAAAAGGTTTTGTGCCCTTTCTCTCGAAACTTGCTCAAGTTCAGTCTCTTTCCATTTCTCTAACAGTTCCCTGGCTGTTTGTTCAATTTGTCTGATAGCCTTCGAGTATTGATAGAACAACACCACGACGATGACAATCAGAAGGATAATGACAATCCATTCAATCATTCATGCACCCTCATTGTGAAATGTATCGGCACCGGAAAAGATAAGCGTGTACGTGTGAGCTACAAAATGGCTGCCAGTTCCGGCACGGTGTCAGCCCAGCACCAGACTATCTCAGGTATGACAGGGTCATCAAATGATGATACGATGATCTTGTCTGAGGTGAAGGTTACGAAGTAAAGTCCGCGCTCGCTGTCGTGGCACATCAACTGGCAGTAGAGGGCATCACAATCACCTCACACCCTCCCGCCGCTCGATGACCACTCAATCCTGCCAGCTCGCGGGTGTGCCTAATCATACAGTTACGTTTATATATCGCGAAAATACGCCCATATCGCCGA
>DARA01000020.1:0-16338 GCA_002503135.1 Methanomicrobiaceae archaeon UBA207 | reverse complement strand
CTGACATACTAAACATCCCCTACGATTTTAGAGGGGCTTTAAATCGATGATATGACAACCGGCAAAAACCGGCGCTTAAGGGTGCTTTTGATGAAATAAGAAAGAATTGCCGGTTTTCAATAACAGGTATCCGGGCGGACTGATCCCGAGGTCGGGATCTGGTGAATCGAAGCCCAAATTGGCGTTGTTTTACCCTGATCCAGGGTCCCAAAACATATGGGAAATGAGGGTTGTCCCTTTGAAACCAGGGACACGCCCTTCACTTTTTCATATGCATATTTTCATATGCACATTTTCATATGCACATCCATCTGCGGGAACGGGATCTCGATACCTGCCTCTGTTAAATCTTCAAGCAGCACCTTTGTGATGTCTGATTTTGTCTGGATGGCAGAGACCGCGGAAAAAAGAGAGGTGCGTGCTCAGGTGGCAGTGCTGCCTTCTTCAATGACCACGCGAACCGGTGACGGCAGTTTGTAGCCGCCGTGCCTGATGGCATCCTTTGCCATTTCAATGTACTGCGGGGAGGTATAGGCGGTGAAGATCTTCTGCTTCCGGGAGACCCTGGCTGCGGTACCGACGGCTTTGCCGAATGCCATGCGCATCCCCTCAGAGACACGGTCAGCACCGGCACCTGTCGCCTGCTTGTTCTCACGGAGGACGTGGTGGGGATAAACACGGAGCTTGAGATGGAAGTTCGACCGCCCCACCGCTTTCATGAGCCGCCGGTTGATACTCACACGTGCCGCTTCAAGTGCCGTGTGGCGGATCTGGCATGCCTCCAGCACTTCAAGGGAGACTTCCATCGGGAATGACTGGTTCTGGTTACCCATATTGAACTGCACGATCTTGCTGCCGGGTACACCCCCCATATACTCTCTGCGTGTATACGCCCTTTTGCTGATATTCCGGTACATTCTAGCTGGTTTACGGACCATGACAAATACTCCTCTCTGTTATTAAGTGCTTTAAAAAATGGGCATATATCCTGATAAACCTTACCTGCCTGCCGCCCCTTCCTCGATCTTTTTCAGGACGTACCTCCGGATACCGGCAAAGTCTGTGCTGGTACGATCCCTGGGGCGCGTCCATGGCACATCAATGATCTCCTGCACACGTCCGGGGCGGGCGCTGAATATCACGATGCGGTCAGCGATGTATACCGCCTCGTCGACACTGTGGGTCACAAACAGGATCGTCTTTTTCGTCTGTTCCCAGATGGATAGGAGTTCCTTCTGCATCAGGTTTCGCGTCTGGGCATCAAGCGCACCAAATGGCTCGTCCATGAGGAGGACCTCGGGTTCATTCGCAATCGCCCGTGCAATCGCCACACGCTGGCGCATGCCCCCTGAGAGTTCATATGGATAGCTGCTCCTGAACTCTTCAAGACCGACGAGCCCGAGATAGTGCTCGGCAGCAGCCCGGCGCTCTGCGGGTGGCATGCCCTTCATCTCCAGACCAAAGGAGATGTTTTCTATTACATTCCTCCATGGAAAGAGTGAATATTCCTGAAAGACCATGCCGATCTTCGGATCAGGCTCTGTGATCGCCTCTCCGTCAAGGCGCACATCTCCGCGTGTGGCGGTATCGAGACCTGCGAGGATGCGGAGGAGCGTGGTCTTTCCGCACCCTGACGGACCAACGAAACAGATGATCTCCTTGTCACGGATCTCAAGGCAGACATCCTCAAGGGCTGTGAGAGTGGTGCCCTCCTCTTTCTCAAACACGCGCGTCACATTCTCTATCGACACTATGCCCATTCATCTCACCTCCCCTGCACGCCACCTGAGAAGGTAACCCTCCACATAGCACCTCAGCAGCATATCCAGCATGAGCCCGATCAGTCCGAGCAGGACCATGTAGACGACGACATTCGGCATCTGGTGGAGGTGGTAGTACCACCAGATCTTCTGACCAAGACCATACTTGCTGACGCCAAACATCTCTGCCGCCACAAGGCACATCCAGGCAACGCCGGTGGCGATCCTGACCCCGGCAATCACGGCAGGGAAAGCAGAGGGGATGGCGATATGCACTATAAGGTCACGGTTGCGTGTGCACCCCAGCATCTTTGCCGCCTCGACAAAGATCTTAGGCACACCTTTGAACCCGGTATAGGTATTGATGAGAATTGGAAAGACCGCCCCGATAAAGACTACAAAACCCGCAGACACCTGGGTGAGTCCGAACCACACGATGGCAAACGGAATCCAGGCGAGCGGAGGTATGGGTCTGAGGAGTTCGATGATCGGGTCTGCGATCTGATCAATGATTTTGAACCACCCCATCGCAATCCCCAGAGATACGCCCACCAGCAGAGCCGCACCCATACCAATGGCAAAATGTATGAGACTGACGCCGATGTCAATGAATACCACCCCGCTCTCCACCAGTGCGAGGAACGAGGTGAGAACATCAGTCATACTCGGGAGTATGAACCTGTTCATTACAACGTAGTCAGCCACCACCTGCCAGAAGAGCAGTGCGCATATGACAGAGGCAACACGAAGCCACCTGCCCTTCAGCCAGTCCCTCACTTTCCTGTTCATTGATTGATGTCTCCTGCCAGCCCGCCACCTGAGCGGGCGGGGTGTCGTATGCACCGCATACTCTGCATTAGGTTATGGTCATGCGATGTGAAAAGAGTGACTTCAGGGGAGGGGCTTCAGGGGAGCCCCTCCAGAGGGTGTAATCCGGGAGCCTGCCCGGGACATTCTGTGCCTGGCGCTTCACTCCCCATGCACGGTGTCATAGAAACTCATGTCAAAGATCTCGTCTGCCGTGAGAGGAGCTTCGATGTAGCCGAGTTCGTGCTGCACCTTCACATAATCAACCGTTGAATTCACTATCGGATGCGGGTCAGAGATCCATGCACCGTCCCATTCCGCGAGCGAGAACTTCACCTGGTCGACATCCCACCCGGTCTTTGCAGCAAAGATGGCAGCCGCCTCGTCACTGTGCCCGATATTGTATTCGGTTGCCCTGATATGCGTCCTGATGATCTCCTCCACAAGGTCTGGATGGTTCCTGATCAGGTCGCCGCTGACGACCAGTACGCAGCAGGCATGGTTGGGTAACATCTCGCCGGAAGCCACGACAGACCGCCCGTTCCCTTCATACTCGATGATTGCAGGGGCAGGGTGCGGCAGGAAGACACCATCGACTTTGCCGGCTGTGATCGCCGTAATTGCGTCGCCGGGACCCATGCCGACGATCTCAACATCATGCTCGGGGTCAATGCCATTGGTCTTCAGCCAGTCCCTCAGCAGCGTGTCCTGTATCGTGCCTGAAGGGAAAGTGGCGATCTTCAGACCTTTCAGGTCGGCAGGGACCGTATAGACGATCTCAGGGCGGAGGACCAGGTTCGACCCCTGCGTCTGGACCGCCGCAACGATCTTTGCATCAAGCCCTGAAGTCAGTGCAGAGATGACCGGCGCCGCACCGACATAGGCGACATCGATCTCACCGGCAAGCATCGCCTGCATCTCAGGTGCGCCTGTCGGGAATACAAAATCAGTTACCTTCTCAACGCCATATGGAGCAAGGTCATTCTCCCACCACCCTTTCTCCATCGCAGTCATATGGGCGATCTGGTGGGTGCTGGGCTGGTAGCCGATGCGCAGTTCCGTGACCGTCGCCGCACCGATACATCCTGCCCCCAGCACAGCCGCAGCAACAATGAATGAGACCGCGAGTGCCAGTGGCAACACTTTCTTTATCATTTCAGGTTCACCTCTTTGCAACACCCCTTTCATCCTGTATATTTAAAAAAATATCGTAAAGGGATTGAAAAATATACAATTGTATGTAATTGAGGCAGGAACCTATACAATACGATTCAAAATACCATATGAATGTATAGTTGCCACAGCATCTGGTTGGACTATAGGAAAAACTACTTACCTTATTTATCCTAATTGTACCTGGTTATGGTACAGATCGAGCCTTCAGAGCGCCTCATCAGAGCTGCACTCAAATCAGACACTGAATTCGTATCCACCCTGAACAGGATCATAAAGCAGGACCTCCGCATCAGTGTACGCGAACTGAGCAAACGCTGTGGAGTCGCGCAGAGCACGCTCTACAAGATCCTGCAGGGTGAACGCTCACCCGGACTGAGCACACTGAGAGCGATCATACATGCACTGGGCGGATTTCAGCACCCAGGGGAGAGGGAGTTCATCTGCGTCATCGCTGCCAGGTACGTCCTTGAGGGGATCGAAGAGGGATACGTGCATGTGGACGGGAAACCCGTGCTTGTCAGGGAGTACCCGGTCCATACAGTAGAGGACGTATTTGTCGCCGCGGTGAGGGCAGAACGTGAAGGTGCAGTCGCCATCGTATGTGCACCCATTGTGAGCAGCACGGTGGAGCAGCTGGTGCGCATACCGGTTACAACGATGATGCCGCGCAACAGCATACAGCGTGCGATCGAAGTGGCTGCCAGAAAGGCGTGGCATTAATCTGTATCCGCACAATCATAATAGTGAAAAAGGTTGTTGAGAGCATGCAGAAAGACCGGATTCGGCAGGGGCGCCTCAGTGATGACCGCTCCGAAGATGTAATCAGTTACCTCTCATCCATGGATGCAGATCACTGGATCGCTGATGCAGACCTCCTGGTGGATATGGCGCACCTGCTGATGCTCCGCAGGCAGGGCATCATTGACGAGGAGCCTGCCAGAATACTGATGGCGCTCCTCCTTGACATGCAGGAGCAGGGTATGCCCGCCCAGGTCTTTGATGACCGGTATGAGGACGTGCATGCAGGAAAGGAGGCGTACCTGATTGAAAAAGCCGGGATCGACCATGGCGGGCGGCTGCACATGGGACGGTCGCGGAACGACGAGGTGGCGACATGCATACGGCTACGTCTCAGGGACGAGATGATCGCCGGCATGGACGCCCTCATCAGGCTCCGCAGCGTCCTCATCAGGGTGGCATCTGAACATACAGGGACCGTCATGCCTGGTTTCACACACCTGCAGCATGCACAGCCGACGACGCTCGCCCACCACCTGCTCGCCCATGAACAGGCATTCTCGCGCGACTGCGGGAGGTTCAGGGACGCATACACCAGGACCAACAGGTGCCCGCTGGGCTCTGCCGCATTCGCCTCGACCGGCTACCCCGTCGACAGGGAGTACGCAGCAGACCTCCTTGGTTTTGATGGCGTGGTCCTGAATACCATGGATGCGGTGTCAGCCAGGGACTTTGCCCTGGAGGTGATCGCCGGATGCAGCATCAGCATGCTGAATGCCAGCAGGGTCTGCGAGGAGGTGGTCATATGGAGTTCATCATTTGTGAAGTTCGTGAACCTGGCTGATGCGCACACCTCCACGAGCTCCATCATGCCCCAGAAAAAGAACCCTGACACGGCAGAGGTCATGCGGGCAAAGGCAGGCACGGTGACAGGCGCGCTGGCGGCGGCGATGATGATCATCAAGGGGCTGCCGATGAGTTACAACCGCGACCTGCAGGAGCTCACGCCCCATCTCTGGCGTGCGGTGTCAGAGTGCAGGAAGAGCGCAGCACTCCTTGCAGATATGCTCTCAAAGGCTGAATTCAACAGGGAACGTATGGAGGTCGAGGCAGGGGCAGAGTTCTCCACGGCAACCGAACTCGCCGACATGCTCGTCAGGGAGCATGGCATCCCATTCAGAACCGCGCACAATATCGTGGGCAGAGGAGTCCGCAGCGGCAGACTGGACATTGAATCTCTTGAAGAGGCAGGACAGGAGATGGCAGGCATCTCACTCCGCAGCCAGGGGCTCACCAGTGAGAAGGTCTCAGCCGCCCTTGACGTCCGCAGAGGCATCGCGATGAGGGGTGCAACAGGCGGTCCGGCGGCGGCGGCTGTGGAGCAGATGCTCAGTGTCTGCAGGGCAGATCTCGATAACGACAGGGAATGGCTTGACATAATGAAAAAGGGCAGGACTGAGGCGATCACGCACCTGCATTCAGAGGCGCGGAGGCTGGTACAATAACAGGGACTGGAGAAGACCTCAGGTCAGGTGACAGGGTCGCATGCACCCATGGCGGGATGGAGCTCACAGGCACCTGCATCACCGAACGTGACGGCATGATCGTAATCAAACTGGACAATGGATACAACATCGGCGTGGACCCCTCTGCCTGCAGGTGGCTGGAACGTCCCGAAGCAGCGGCACCCCGACTCGCCGAGGTGCTCCAGGACCCGGCACTGCCCGGGATCGCCATCATCTCAACAGGTGGCACCATTGCCAGCAGGATAGACTACCGGACAGGCGCTGTCACCAGCCAGTTCAATGCAGATGACATACTCAGGGCGATCCCGCGCCTCGCCGCGATAGCGCACTACCGTACACACCAGGTCTGCAACATCCTCTCAGAGAATATGAACCCGTCCATCTGGCAGGAGCTGGCGCATGGTGTGTATGATGCAATAAAAAACGGCGCAGAGGGGGTGATCGTCACCCATGGGACTGATACGATGGCATACTCTGCTGCTGCGATCAGCTTCATGCTCGATACACCCGTACCTGTCATTTTTGTTGGTTCGCAGCGCTCGGCAGACCGCCCGAGCAGTGACAATGTGATGAACGCCCTCTCCAGCGCAGCTGCGGCGACCAGCCCGCTGGGCGAGGTGGCGGTGGTGATGCACGGGAGCCCGAGCGATGACTGGTGTGCCATCCACAGGGCGGTGAGGGTGAGGAAGATGCACACATCCCGCAGGGACGCCTTTCAGAGCATGGGCATGCCGCCCATCGGGCGTGTCGGCTACCCTGACCTCGATGTGAGCCTGGACATGGAGGCGAGACTCCGCAGGACTGGTGAACCTCTGCTGCAGGACAGGATTGAAGAGCGGTGCGCCCTCCTGCAGTTCTACCCGGGAATGCCGCCATCCCTGCCTGATGCATTCGATGGCTGCAGGGGACTGGTGATCGCCGGCACCGGTCTCGGTCATGTCAGCACCACCTGGACCCCTGTACTCCGCGGCATGATCGAAGACGGAGCGACAGTGGTCATGACCTCACAGTGCATGCACGGGCGCGTCTGCGACAGGGTCTATGACACCGGACGCGACCTCCTGAAGATCGGTGTGGTCGAGGGCGAGGATATGCTCCCGGAAGTGGCGCTGGTCAAACTGATGTGGGTCCTCGGGCAGACCAGGGACCAGGAGGAGGCTGCTGCGATGATGCGGGCTGACCTCAGAGGTGAGATCAGGAGGTGTTCTGCCCATGGACTATGATATGGACTATGAGGCACTCGGTCTGAAGGCAGGCATCGAGATCCACCAGCAGCTGGATACGCGGGAGAAACTCTTCTGCAAATGCCCCACGCTGCTGCGCGATTTTGATGAACACACAGGCGAGTTCCAGAGGTATCTCAGGGCGACAGAGAGTGAGATGGGGGAGATAGACCGGGCGGCGCAGGAGGAGATGTGGCAGATGCGCAGGTTCAGGTACTATACCTATGATACCACGTGCCTGGTGGAGAATGACGACGAGCCGCCTGCGCCCATGAACAGGGAGGCGCTGGATGCCGCCCTGACGGTTGCAAAGATGCTCGGGATGACGCCCATCAGGCAGGTGCATATGATGCGCAAGCTGGTCATCGACGGTTCAAATACGAGCGGTTTCCAGCGCACGGCACTCATCGCCATCAATGGTCAGGTGATGGAGGGGTGCAGGATCGATACACTCTGTCTTGAGGAGGAGGCAGCCCAGCGTGCCGGGGACTCCGCATTTTCCCTGGACAGGCTGGGCATCCCGCTCGTGGAGATCACGACCGCGCCATGCATGCACACACCGGCAGAGGTGCAGCAGGCGGCAGAGCACATCGGCATGATACTCCGCTCAACACGGAGTGTGAAGCGGGGTCTCGGCACTATCAGGCAGGATGTCAACATCTCCATCCGCGGCGGCGCCAGGGTGGAGATCAAAGGGGTGCAGGAACTCAACCTGATCGCCGAGGTGGTGCGGCGTGAGGTGATACGGCAGCAGCACCTCCTCACCATCAGGGACGAACTGAACACCAGGAACGCATCTGTGGATGAGACGGTCCATGACGTGACCAGCCTCTTCAGCGGCACAGGGTCTGCGATCCTGAAACGCGCGCCGGCAGTCCTCGCCGTCAGGCTGAGGGGCTATGGCGGTCTGGTCGGGCGCGAGATCCAGCCCCGGCGCAGGCTTGGAAGCGAGTATGCCGACTATGCAAGGAAATGCGGCGTGGGGGGCATATTCCATACCGACGAACTGCCAGCCTATGGTATCACTGCGGACGAGGTCAGGAGCCTCTTTGAGCACCTGCAGGCAGATGACGGGGACTGTATCGTCATCATCGCCGCCGGCAGGGAGAAAGCAGAGTGTGCAGCCAGGCAGGTGATCTCCCGCGCCGCATATGCACTGGAGGGTGTGCCGGAAGAGACGCGCAGGATGCTTGAAGACGGCAGCACGGCATACATGCGCCCTCTCCCGGGAGCAGCGCGGATGTACCCTGAGACAGATGTCCTCCCGGTCATCATCGATACGGAACACTGGGAGTCGCTCGTGGTCCCTGAGCTCCTGTCCGGCAAGGCGGAACAGTTCGCTGACAGGCTGGGTCTTGACCCCTCGCTCGCACGCCAGGTGGCGTTCTCGGAACGCCTCATGATATTTGAATGCGCGGTGGATGCAGGGGTGAAGCCCAACCTTGCCGCACGCACGCTCCTCGGTACGCTCACAGAGCTGAGAAGGGACGGTGTGCAGGTTGAGAACATTGCGGATGATGCGCTCCTGCAGGTCATGCTGGCTGCTGAAGGCGGCAGAGTGGCAAAAGAGGCGCTCCCTGAACTGCTGAGAGTGGTTGCCACAGGGGTGCCGGTTGAAGATGCCGTGTCTCAGACCGCCACAGCGGTTACGACAGATGACCTGAGGGCGATGGTGAGACATGTCCTCGAAGACCGCGCAGACTTTATCAGGGGGCGGGGCATGGCGGCGCTCGGAGCGATTATGGGCGTGATCATGAAAGAGGTCCGCGGGAGCGTGGACGGCGAGGTCGTCAGCAGCGTGCTCAGGGAGGAGATGAGATCCTTTCTTGAAGAGGAGAAACCCTGATAAAATTTATCACCGTGCCCGATCACTTATATTAAGGAGTTTAAACCAATGGGAAAAACCGGAACCACCACATGGGCACAGATAAAAGGTGTCAGGGGACAGATACGACTCGTCCGGGCACGTATGGGCGAGACAAAAAAGCCAGGTCCGAACCAGCGCTTTAAATCGCATGCAACACTGAAAAAAGTGGAGAAGTCAGAGAGCCAGCAGCGGGGGCGGTTCAGCCGTGGCGGAAGGGGTGGTCGCAGGCGTGGTGGAAGAGAGGGTGCCGATGCCCGCATCCGCAAGGGGATGGCGCGTTCAAAGAAATCCGCAATGGGCGTCAAGAAGAGATAGGGCAAAGAGACGCCACCATTCATTTTTTTATAGCCTGAGATTTCAGTATATTCATGGATCTTAAAACTGCTGTGAAAGCCTATCAGTTCGCAGAACGCGCGAAATCAGAACTGATCATCATCTCCCGGCTCGCCATCGCGCTCACGGGTTTCACCGGAAGTGAGAGAGAGGGTGGGAAACGCATGCTCATCATGCTGATGGAGTCGGTGCGTTCAGAACTTGAGTTTGCAGCCAATGCAACAGGAGAGAACGGGTTCAGGTCAGCGATCAGCCACCTGAACGAAGCGATCGGTCTGACCGAATCCATGGATACTGAAGGTGCATCAGAAAAGATCGGACTCTCTGTCAGTGAATCCACCACCATCGCTGCCAGGGCATGGGAGGTCCTGAGCGGGCAGGATCTTCTCTGAGTCCGTAGTTCAGGGAGCCCCTTCCCGGGGCAGGCAGTTTTCAGTATCCGGCAGGCGCCGGATATGATCGTCATAAAGATCAGAAGAGATATGGAGGCAGAGAATGACGGATTATATGGTAACACTTGAATCAGCCTGGCTGGTCAAAGATGTGAAGTCAGTGGACGATGCCGTCGGCATCGCCGTCAGTGAAGCAGGAAAGCGCCTCAACCCCTCTGCAAAATATGTAGAGATAGAGATCGGCATGCTTACCTGCCCTTTCTGTGAGAATGAACTGAACAGCGCTCTCGTCGTTGCAGACACAGCACTCGTCGGTCTCATGCTGCAGATCAAGGTATTCAATGCAGAGTCAAAAGAGCATGCAATCAGAATCGCAAAATCAGTGGTCGGCAAGGCAGTCAGGGACGTCCCCCTGAAAATGCAGGATGTGCATGAACTGTGATACATATCGTCGGGCATACGGCACTAGACCATCTCTTCCAGGTGCCGTCGCTGCCTGAAAAGCACCAGTCGACATTCATCCTCGACCATAAAACCTACTATGGCGGTGGGGCGGCGAATATAGCAGCCGGAATCGCAAACCTGGGCGGGGAAGCCACACTGCTGAGCGCGGTCGGGGGTGATTTCCATGGAAGCCGGTATGAAAAGTGGCTGACAGACCTCGGCGTCGCCCTGGACCTCTTTGTGGTGGAGGACAGCCCCACAGCGACGGCATATATCGTCACAGATGAGGCAGGCGATCAGGTCACCTACTTTGAATGGGGGGCTTCCGCCGCCTTTGCAGAGAGAGAGGCTCCTGAACTCAATTTCGTCCACATGGCGACCGCTGATCCTGACTTCAATGTCAGGGTTGCGAGAAAGAGCGTGTTTGCATCTTTTGACCCTGGTCAGGACCTGCTCAGGTACTCGAAAGAGCAGCTGGAGGAGATCTGCGATCATATTGACATCCTTTTTGCAAACCGGCACGAGGTGGCTGGGATGTGCGGGCTGCTCGGCATCTCACAGGAGGGGCTGATCGGACGCATCCCGGTCTGCATCTTCACTATGGATACGGGCGGCAGCATGCTCTTTGCCGGTGGAGAGGAGGAATACATACCGGCAGTCCCTGTAGAGGCTGCCGACCCGACCGGAGCCGGTGATGCATACAGGGCAGGATTCTTTGCAGCATACGAGCAGAGATATGAACTGCCTGCCTGCTGCAGGGTGGGCGCGGTGACGGCGTCATTTGCCGTCGAGAGAGTGGGCTGCCAGACGAATCTGCCTGACTGGCAGCAGATGACGGCACGCTACAAAAAAACATTTGGAGAGGATGAGATCAGATAGGGCATCATCCGGAGGTGTGGTATGAGATGGGCAGCCCTCACGTCAGGCGGGAAGGACTCAATACTTGCGATCCAGAAGGCGATCGACGCCGGAATGGATGTCAGGTACATGGTGACTGTCAGACCCCGGAACCCCCATTCATATATGTTCCATTCCTCAAATCTTGATGCAGTGCCTGTCATCGCAGAAGTGGCAGGGATGGAGTATGTGGAAGTGCAGACGCAGGGGATGAAGGAGGAGGAGGTCGATGACCTCAGGGAGGCGATGGAGGCTCTGCCCATTGCCGGGTTCACGACAGGCGCCGTCGCATCTGAATACCAGCGCACCAGGCTGGAAAAGATTGCAGACCGGTGCGGGTGTGAGGTCTTTGCACCGCTCTGGCATATGGAGCCGATGGCACTCCTCAGGGAGGTGGCAGAGAGGATGGATGCAATCATCGTCGTCACCGCCGCTGACGGGCTGGACGACTCTTTCCTCGGCACCCGCATTGATGAGAGCCTGATCAGCAGGCTTGCCGCTGTCGCCAGGAAACACCGCATACACCCCGCTGGTGAGGGCGGGGAGTATGAAACCCTCACCCTCTATGCCCCGTTTTACCGCCGCCGGATTACGTATGCCACTGAGAGGAGGGTGGTGACGCCGGGACGGAGCGAACTAATTCTTGGAGGTTTTGCCTGATGGCAGGGAATGCAGACGTAAAGATCGCAAGCCTGACCCGCTATCTCTTCACTGCCCCCTCATGGCGCCGCTCGATCGCCATCATCCTCTGCCTGGGGCTCGTCATCGACGGTGCCAGCCTCAGGGCAGGGGGGCTTCAGCCATTCTTCGGCACATTCGGGTTTATCATACCTGCCATAGTCGCATTCATCTTCACAAAACCGCTTGTGGAGGTATATGGGAAACAGATGACCTGGAACCGTTCAGCACTGCTCGCCATGACCTCTATGGTGCTGGGAGTCATCATCAGCCTCTCACCGCTCCAGTTCATTGTCAGGGATATCCTCCCACTCCTCTATGGCATATCCCTCGGCTTCATCTTCGGGCTGCGGCTGGTTGTGCTGGTGGCGGTCGCGGATTACCGTGTCAGCCGTATGCTCGCCCCGGCAGCCCTGCAGAGCGCCGCCGGGGTCGTGCTCGGAGCATTCCTGTTTAACCTGGAATTTGCCGCGTTTGCCCTCCTCCTGCAGATATTTTTCGGTCTTCTCTCGGTCATCATGATCTGGCTGATAGAACGACCCCTGAAACGCTCGTTCCAGATAAGCGGACTCAATTTTCTCAATACCTTCATCGCCCACCTGACGGACGGGTCAAAGAGTATGGAGGATTTCTTCCGCGAGATCGGTGAGGAGGTGTACGTACCGCAGGTGAGCCTCTTCTTCAGGCGCCGGGACAGGAAAGACGTGATCTTCACTGTACCCAATGTGCATCCGGGTCCGATGGGAGAGATCGGGGGCGGCAACCTGCCGATGGTGCTGCATGACGCCTTCGAGGAAGAGGTGCTGGTCACGCATGGGTGCGCAACGCATGACTTCAACCTGGTCTCGGGAAGTGAGATCACCAAGATCATAGATGCTGTGATAAGGTCACGGGAAGGGCTGAGGTTCTCTGCGATGGCAAGCCGGTCAAAACGCATATCACATGGTTCAGTCCATCTCATCTGCCAGCGGTTCGGCGATGCCCTGCTGATCGTCAGTACGAGGGCGCCTGCGATGACCGAAGACCTCGACTACAGCATCGGGAGGGTGATCATGGCAGAGGGGCAGCGTTATTTCTCAGATACTGCGTTTGTTGACGCCCACAACACCATGGCAGAGGTGGCATCCCCGATAATGCCGGCAACCAGGATCGGCACCGAGTATATCATCACCAGCAGAGCCGCCATCAGGGAATGTCATCTCCTGCCACTATCAGAGATGAGGGTCGGAGTCTCTCACATACAGGTCCCATTCACGAGAGAGGAGGGTTTCGGCGATCTCGGCATACAGGCGATGGTCACTGAGGTGGACGGGCAACTGACCGCATATGTCCTGATGGACGGCAATAACATGGTGGGAGGTCTCAGGGCGTTCCTGATGGAGGAGATTGCCGGGCTGGCGGATGAGGCAGAGGTGATGACCACGGATACGCATGTCGTCAATACACTGAGCGCCCAAAACCCGATCGGGCTGAATGTGCCGGCTGCAGAGATTACACCATATGTGATCAGGGCGGTGCAGGAGGCGCTTGACGACCTCTCGCCTGCGAGGGGGGCGTCAGCCACTGCCTGCTGCGAAGGTGTGGTGGTATTCGGGTCCCAGCGCATCTCCCAGCTGGCAAGCACGGTCAATACGATGCTCATATTCATCGCTCCGATCTCCTTTGCCGTCCTGGTCTTCGCATTCATCCTCTCTATTGTCGCATACCTGATGCTGCTCTGAGATGACCCACAGAGATCGGATGCCCTCACCTTTTTTACCTCGCACGATCAAGAAAAATGAAGGGCGAGGGTAGCCAAGCCTGGCCAACGGCGCTGGACTTAAGATCCAGTCACGAAGGTGTCCGTGGGTTCGAATCCCTCCCCTCGCATTTAAACACTAGGTAATAGGTATCTTGTGATTTTCGTCCCCGTCAGATGTGATATCACAATGTTGAAAACTATAACATGGATATGAATCTACCAAGGAATGATTTGGGAAGTTGTCGCGAGGAACTCGCTGTTTCAAAATAATTTTATCTCTTTTGAGGATTTGGGATCATGTTAATTTCTTCACCCTTTCGAGTAGCTCTCTCACTTCTTCTTTTTCTATTTCTGAGGGATGATCACATCTATCGCGAATGCTGGCTAAATGTTGGATTTTTTTCATTTGAGTAATGTCGATTTTTTTATTTTTATGCAATTTTTGAACTAATGGTTCAATTGTATCCTTTTTATTATACTCAATTTGATATTTATCGCAGAGAGTTCTGAGATATTGCTCCAAAGCAACACCTGCCAATGCACCAGCTGCTCTAAAATGATTTTTTCGGAATAAATCCTCCGCCTCTTCAATATCTCTCTCAACAAATGCTGCGGATATGATCTCTCTTAAATTCATTTCTTTTATTTTCGCGACATATGGGATTGAAGTGAGAATACTCCTTTGAATTTCAAACCGGTCTATAAATCGCTCAATTATTTCATTTTTTTGATTTGTAGATTGAGATCGGCGAAATTGAAGATAGTCCATTACTCCTTCAGGTTCGTAGTTGTCTTTACTTTCATAACGTTGAGAGAATTCATTTTCTTTCTCTGGAATAAATTCCCTAACATAATGCAATCCCGCAGAGTAAAATTGTTGATATTTACGAACTGCTTCACGTTGAATTATTTTAAGTTCCGGAGATGATGTTTGCCACTTATTATTTGGAAAAAAACCTAGTGAATCGGGTTCATAATTTAAAATTGCATTTTCGATTAATTTTATACCCAATTCTTCAATTCGACAAGCCAGTTCCTCTAGATTATCAATTTCTCTTGAAATAAGTTCAATATCTGTCATAACCGATCCTATGCCTCCAGCACTAACATTCTTGTTATCTTGTTAGGTTCTCACCTAACTGTTTGATCTTCTTCATCACCATCCGTCCAACCTCTCCTTAACATGCCTATTCAGACTAAATGATCGATCATTCATCGTATTCTGTTTCATATAATATAAAGCTCCTTTTGAAAATCCCATATCCTTCCATTCTGTATAAGAGATAGATAAAATCTTCTTTCTCATATCCTCTGAATCTACCCTATCAATGACATAATCCAGCTTCATGAAATCCAGCGACCGCTTCTTCCCCCCAGATAGTGCGCCAGCTCCCGCGCCTTCAACTGTCACTTTCCAGATGGATTGTCTATAAAATAGTCTTTAGATATTTGGTATGAATTATTTTTAATCCGGTATTTTAAACAATTCCCTTTAGCAGTTTAACAAGCGAAGGCAGATCATTTTTAACGGTATCCCAGACAATATCATAATTTATATCAAAATAACCATGGATTAACCTGTTTCTCATGCTGATCATGTGTTTCCAGGGAATATTGGGGTTTTTATCCTTATAGTCCACAGATACGAGATTTGCTGCCTCACCAATTATTTCAAGCAGTCTTACAAGTGCAAGTGCGTAAATTTCATCCGAATCCAGATCATCACGGTTTATCCTGTTGGATATTTCCACAGCCTTTTCTGCGGCATCAATGGTATGAAGAATATAGACCCTGTCATCACGTTCCATAGCAGACTTCACTCCTGCTTAAAACTTCATTTCTGAAGTATCTGCTTAGATCATCTGAAGTTCTGAGATCAATTTTCCTTCCGGCAAAAAGCCCGGAAAGTTCATTTTCCATGTCATAAATTGTAAAAAATCCGGGGGTGTGCCCTTCCTCAAATTCAACAATAATATCTATGTCACTGTCCGACCTGAAGTCATCCCTCAGTACTGAGCCAAAGAGGGACAGTTTCTTTATATGGTGCTTTTTGCAGAACTCAGCCAGTTCTTTTTGTGGAATGTTCAGATTGGAGGACGACATTACTTTCAACCTTTAATATTCTGGTTTTTGCATTTAATACTTGTGAGGGTCAGTTATGCGTCCCGGTAACTTTTCAATGCGCACATTCATAACCCATGCCAGTCAATAATATAGTGCAGGATATACAAACTGCATGAGTACCAGTTATGGATGAAAGAAGAAGCTATGGAGGGCGGAGAGATTTTGGCCCTCGCGAAATGCACAAAGCAACGTGTTCCGATTGTGGAAAAGAGTGTGAGGTTCCTTTCAAACCCACAGAGGGAAGACCGATCTATTGTAATGATTGCTTCCCAAAATACAGAAAACCAAGATTCTAATTTAATTATAAGTTAGAATTAGATTACTCTATTTTTCAGTGAATGAAACTCACTGTTCACTGCATAGGTGTGCAGGGTAAATGCGCAGGGTCGATAATGACAACCCCGGACACAGGTCTGCACCACACATGCAGGTAAACAGAGAGATGAAAAGCGTGCCACTGGTCTGATATGCAGAGCAGACGGCATCGACGCGATTTGTTTTATAGTCGAGAGCCTGAGTACTGGCAAACGCACACCCGCCACGCAGCCGGAGCGCCGCCGCGATCAGGAGCACGGCAAAGAGCTGCCACACTTGCACTAAAAGTGCAACTAATGTAATTGAGCCACCAGAGG
>DARA01000064.1:735-16788 GCA_002503135.1 Methanomicrobiaceae archaeon UBA207 | reverse complement strand
ATGTGGAAGACGACTCCTTTAATGAAGAGGGAGATGAGACCGCCGATGTAGATGAGTATGCCTGCCAGCACACCAATGCCAATACCACTAAGAAGAGTGAGGCTACCCACATCGGTCCCATACACCATCGGCAGGGGAATACCCATCACCACAAAGAACAATATATAGAACAATGTGGAGAGGACCGCAGGGACAAGCAGCAAGACTGCATAGTACTTCACAGCCTCGCCGAGCGCCTCCTCGCGGAGTGACTGGAAGGTTGACGTCGGGTCGAGCAATATCCCTTTAACCGTTGCTATAATCCCTTCTGACATAGTAGAGAGACTTGTAGTAGGTCTATTTAAATCTTTGCAGACCTGCAAAACAGAAGAGGGCTGGAGCAAAGAGCAACTGACGATAGACGAAAGTATATCCCGGTTATCAGAGAAAATGATCAGCACTTTTGCATTTATAGTCAAAAATCAAGGATTTTCGGGATATCTTTATATACTGTTGTGCCAATGCTCTCTTCAAAAGGAAGGAGGTATTTACATGGAGTACGGAAATATGCTGAGCGAATCTGTTGAGTATGCAAAGGAAGGGGTATGGGGCAAGTGGAAGCGGTGGATACTGCTTGTGATTGCCACGATCATCTTTCCCCTCATAATGGGTTACACGCTGCGTGTCTACACCGGGGTTACACCTGCACCTGAAGCCGACAACTGGGGGTCAATGTTCATCAATGGCATCAAATTCTGCATCATAAACATTATCTATGCAATACCTGCTTTGCTTGTATTCATCGGCTTCGGTGGGCTGGCGCTGGTATCTTTCAGTGCAGCGAGTGGTATGGGTGACAATGCGGCAGGTCTTGCGGCAGGCATGGGATCATTCATGATCGGTATTGCCCTGACAGTCATCGTCGCCGCCATCGTCTCACTGATATCCCTCATGGGCATCATCAGGTTTGCACGCACCGGCAGTATAGGTGAGGCATTTAATTTCAGCGCCATCATCGGGCATATCGGAAATATCGGCTGGGGGAGCTACATCATCGCACTGATCGTGCTCTGGATTGCAGGTCTGGTATTTGGAGTCATCGTCAGTCTGCTCCAGATGATCCCTGTCATCGGGTGGATCATCATGCTCCTGCTCATGCCTGCGTATTACATCTTCGCGGCTCGTTATCTGACGCTGGTCTATGACAGTGCACCTGCTGCACCTGCAGTGTGACACACATCACCTACCGGTGATTCAGTCACAGCGGCACACGGCTGTGACACACCGGCATAACCTTTTTTCTGCCCTGGAATCTCCCAAGTTTTAAATACCGCCATTTTCAAATATTGCATGGTGAAATATTCCATGAGGGATTGCTTTATTTGTTGATCGAATCCGCTTTTTTGACACCACCCTGAGGGACGGTGAACAGACACCCGGCGTGTCCCTGACGCCGGCAGAGAAATTTGAAATTGCATCACGCCTCTCTGATATCGGGACTGACGTGATCGAGGTTGGTTCAGTGGTGGCATCAGAGGGTGAGCGTGAAGCCATGCGCCTGGTTGCCGATGCAGGTCTTGCAGCCGAATGCTGTACATATGTCCGTGCACTGAAGCTGGACATCGATTATGCAGCCGATTTTGGGGCTGACTCCGTCCATCTCGTGATCCCGGTCAGTGACCTCCACATCACCAAAAAGATGCAGAAGACCAGATCCGAGATCTGCAGGATGGCATGGGATGCAGTCGAGTACGCGAAGGAGCGCGGGCTCATCGTTGAACTGTCTGGTGAAGATGCATCACGGGCAGATCAGGAGTTCCTGCTGCAGGTCTTCAGTGAGGGTGTGGAGCGCGGCGCAGACCGGCTCTGTTTCTGCGATACGGTGGGGCTACTTACGCCGGAACTGACGGCTGAGATCATCCCTCCGCTCTGCATCGCACCCCTGAGCATCCACTGCCACGACGACCTCGGCTTTGCCCTCGCAAACACCGTGGCAGCACTCAAAGCCGGAGCGACCTGCGCCCACGTGACAGTGAATGGTCTCGGAGAGCGTGCAGGCAACACCGCATTTGAAGAACTGGTCATGGCGCTTGAAGTCCTCTACAACTGCAGGACAGGGGTGGTTACAGAGAAGATCTACCCTCTCGCCACCCTGGTATCACGCCTCACCGGTGTGGAGATGCCGACCTGCAAACCGATCGTGGGTGCCATGGCATTTACCCATGAAAGCGGCATTCACGCCCACGGCATCCTCAGGGACTCAAGCACTTATGAACCGATCAGACCTGAGACGGTCGGCAGGAAACGCCGCATCGTGCTCGGCAAACATTCAGGGAAGGCATCTGTGGAGGCGGCTCTCATTGAGATGGGGTACCATCCTGACAAAGGGCATCTCACCGAGATCGTGCAGCGCATCAAATATCTGGGTGATAAGGGCAAACGCATCACCGATGCCGACATCATGGCGATTGCCGATACTGTGCTCAACATTGACTATACGCCAGTCATCACAATGCGCCAGTTCACAGTAGTGAGCGGGAGCAACACCATACCGACTGCATCGGTACTCCTCACCGTCAATGGCGAGGAGATCAGCGGCGCGTCAACCGGCACCGGTCCCGTGGATGCCGCAGTTGAGGCGCTGAGGCGATCTGTCGCTGATGTCGGCGATATAAGGCTTGAAGAATACCATGTCGATGCCATCACCGGCGGCACTGACGCCCTTGTTGATGTAACGGTAACATTAAGTAAGGACGGCAAGATAATTACGTCTAAAGGAGCCCGTACAGACATAATTATGGCGAGTGTGGAGGCTGTCATAGCTGGCATGAACCGACTCCTGTACGAGAAGCAAAAGGAAGAGACATGAAGACCGGAGCAAAAATATTGATTGAAGGGCTGCAGCACGAAGGAGTGGAGGTAATCTTCGGCTATCCCGGTGGTGCGATCCTCCCTGTTTATGATGAACTCTATAACTCCCGGATGAAGCATATTTTGGTGCGGCACGAGCAGGCGGCAGCGCACGCTGCCGACGGTTATGCCCGTGCAAGCGGTCGTGTCGGGGTATGCCTCTCTACATCTGGTCCGGGTGCATGCAACCTTGTAACCGGCATTGCAACAGCGTATATGGATTCCATCCCTGTGGTCGCCATCACCGGGCAGGTCCCTACCGCCCTGCTGGGCAATGACGCCTTTCAGGAGTCTGACATCACCGGTATCACGGCACCGATCACCAAATACAACTACCTGGTGAAGGACGTTGCCGACCTCGGGAGGGTGGTCAGGGAGGCGTTTTACATCTCTGGCACAGGCAGACCCGGTCCTGTCCTCATCGATCTCCCCAAGGATATCCAGAATGCCGGGCTGGCAGACGAGACCCCCCTTCCCGAGCACGTTGCCCTGCGTGGCTACCAGCCCACCTATCGCGGGCATGCCCGCCAGATCGACACGGCACTCAGGATGATGGCGGAGGCGGAGCGCCCGGTCATTTATGCCGGGGGCGGGATTATCCTCTCCGGGGCATCGCAGGAGCTCGTGGAGCTCGCAGAGCGGATGGGGATACCCGTGACGACCACGCTGATGGGTCTGGGTTGCATCCCCTGCGACCATCCCCTGAACCTGGGGATGCTGGGTATGCATGGCACCTGCTATGCGAATTATGCAGTGACTGACTGTGACCTGCTGATAGCCGTCGGTGTCAGGTTTGATGACAGGGTAACCGGCAGGATAGAGGCATTTGCACCCGGTGCGCAGATAGTGCATATCGACATCGACCCGGCAGAGATCGGGAAGAACAAGCCGATCGATGTACCGATCGTAGGTGATGCAAAGACGGTTCTGCAGGCGATGATCCAGCGTATGAAGCCGCCCGGTGCACGCGGGAAGTGGCAGGACCAGATCAGGGTCTGGAAAGAGAAATACCCCCTGCAGTACCGTGAAGACGGTGCGCTGCGTCCCCAGTACATCATCAGGGAACTGAGTGACCTGCTGAAAGGTGAGGCAGTTATTGTAAGCGAGGTGGGGCAGAACCAGATGTGGACCGCCCAGTACTTCTGTTTCAAAAAGCCGAGGACATGGATCACCTCGGGAGGGCTTGGTACCATGGGCTATGGCTTCCCTGCGGCGATGGGCGCCCACTTTGCGCAGCCCGAGGTGCCGGTATTCGTCATTGCCGGGGACGGGAGTTTCCAGATGAATATACAGGAACTGGGTACAGTCGCCCAGTACAACATACCTGTGAAAGTCGTCATCCTCAACAACATGTACCTCGGCATGGTGAGGCAGTGGCAGGAGATCTTTTATGACAGGCGGTATTCCTATACCGAACTCCCGTCTGTTGAGTTCGTGAAGATCGCCGCCGCCTATGGCATTGACGGGGTGCGGGTCGAGACCTGCGACGAGGTTCTCCCTGCCATGAAATTGGCGCTTGACACGGACGGACCTTTTGTCATGGACTTCAGGATTGAGAGGGAGGAAAACGTCTATCCCATGGTGCCGGCAGGTGCAGCGATCAATGAGATGATGCAGGGGTACATGAAATGAAAGCCCATACACTGAGTGTCCTGGTCGAGAACAGGGCAGGCGTCCTCAGCCGGGTTGCCGGCATGTTCAGCAGACGCGGCTTCAATATCGAGAGCCTCGCGGTTGGCACCTGCGAGGTGCCGGATATGAGCCGGATGACTATAGTGGCAATCGGTGACGATGCAGAAGTGGAGCAGATCAAGAAGCAGCTGAATAAACTGGTTGATGTGATCAAGGTGACTGACATCACAGACGTTGAGAATGTCGGACGGGAGCTTGCCCTGATCAAGGTGAATACCGAGCCTGGGGGCAGCAGGGCTGAGGTCATGCAGATCGCCGACATCTTTCGGGCGCAGATAATTGATGTCGCCGCTAAATCACTGGTTCTTGAAGTGACCGGGGACTCCGGGAAGATCAATGCGCTTGAGAACCTCCTGCGCCAGTACGGCATAACAGAGCTGGTCAGGACCGGAAAGATCGCGGTTGTTCGCGGTGGAAAAGGGCTTAAATCCTCTAAATAATCTCTTTTTCGCTCCCTTGTCCTTCATATCTTCAGGCTCTGTGGCGCTGCCTCACCCCGCAAAACCGTGAGGGGGTCCTTGATGCCACAATGACCGGCTGGTACATCCAGCCAAAATAATTTTTCAGTCAGTACACACTTTTTTTGATACGCTCCATCTCCCTGATGACCTGTGCAGCTTTCACAGGGATATCTGCCTCGTGCAGGAGCGCCACCATCCTGTATACCGATGCCTGGCTGAGGTTTTCTGAGCATGCGGTGCGGGCGGCGAGACGGGTGTGGTTCTTCCTCCCTGAGATGCTCTCTCTCTTTATCCTTTCTGCGCATTCCGCCACCGTCCCCGGTTTCCGGCGCCTTCTCCTGATCCCCCTGTGCTTGCGGAGTATCCCTTCCAGCTCAGCCGCCACCGTCTCCTCCCCGATCTCAGTGATCAGGGTGTCAAGTATGGGCTGAATTTTTTTCATATATAGTATATATGATAATTATAAATATGCCGGGGCGCTCCTGCTCCTCACGGGCAATCATATAAATCAGTGGTGATAATTAATATGTGGTGAAAACGGCGATACTGGGCGGCGGGCTGACCGGAATCACGCTTGCGCGGCTGCTGACAGAGAATGGTCATGATGTTGTCGTCCTTGAGCGGGAGCCAAAGATCGGTGGTCTCTGCCGTTCGCTGGTGGATGACGGCTTCACCTTCGACATCGGGGGTTCGCATATCATATTCAGCAGGGACAGTGAAGTTCTGGATTTCATGCGGGCTGTCCTCTCAGATAACAAGGATATGCGTTCCCGCAATACCAAAATACTCTATAAAAACGGGTACATCGGATATCCTTTTGAAAACCATCTCTACCAGCTCCCCCGCGATGACCTCTTCTTCTGCATACATGAGTTCATAAAGACCCAGATCGCCCTTGAAAAAGGGGACCTGGAGCCACCTGCAAATTTCTGCGAATGGATCCACCACACCTTCGGCAGGGGGATTGCCGAGTGCTACATGGTGCCGTACAATGAAAAGATCTGGAACTGCCCCACGGAGGCGATGTCCCATCACTGGGTTGACGGGCGAATCCCGCGCCCGCCGGTGGAGGACATTCTCAGGTCGGCGATCGGCATAGAGACCGATGGCTACACCCACCAGGCAGAGTTCACCTACCCTGTGACGGGGGGTATAGAGTCACTGGTGAATGCCATTGCATCCCCGGTTGAGGACTGCATCCGCACGAACTTTGAAGTCTCCTCTGTCAGGAGGGAGGAGGGGGAAGGGAATTTCGTCATACGCAGCAGTGGAGGTGAAGTGGCGGAGGCAGAGAGGTGCATCTCCACCATTCCGCTGCAGGCACTCCTCTCATACCTTGAGGACGTCCCGCAGGGCGTGCAGGAGGCATGCGACGCCCTCTGTTACAATTCCCTGTGCTGCGTCTTCATCGGGCTGGAGGGGGAGGTGCCTGACTATTCATGGCTCTATGTTCCACAGAAAGACCTCGGGGAGTTCAACCGCATCTCATTCCCGTCTAATTACAGCACTGCCGTCGCTCCTCCCGGGCATTCATCGATCCTTGCCGAGATCACCTACAATGAGGGGGACCACATCTCCGGGATGTCAGATGAGGCGGTCATCGGGAGTGTGGTGGAGCGCCTTGAAAGGATCGGCATCATCAAAGACCCTTCGCAGATCGTTTATACCGGGATCGAATGGCAGAGGTTTGCATATGTCGTCTATGACCTCGGTTATCCCGGGAATATTTCACTCGTCAGAGAGTTCTGCGCAGATCAGGCGGTCTCCCTTGTCGGGCGCTTCTCACAGTTCGAGTACCTCAATATGGACGGCTGCATCAGGAGTGCAATTGATTTTTCGAGGACTTTTCAGTCAACTACCCCTCCCTAAGGAAGGGGCTTGTAACTATGTCAGAGACACGCTACATTCGGCTGGTTGACAGGTCAGCCTACTCAGGCAGGATATACCCGCCTGAGCAATGTTTCGGGCAGCATTGAGGTCAGCATGGAGTTTGAACCCGCATTTCCGGCACCTGAAATCAGAACCGTTACGGTTCCCCTTGTAGGTATGCCCGCACACCGAACATTTCTGCGAGGTGTAACGGGCGTCGACAAGGATCACTTGCTTGCCAAGTTCCTCGGCTTTGTACCGGATAAACTGTTCCAGTTCATAGAACGACCAGTTGTTGAGTCTCCTGTTGAACTCTCTGCCTCTCCGTTTCTGGACACGGATCTTGCTCAGGTCTTCAAGAGCAAACACCGTGTAGCTGGAGTTAACGATCTGCTTCGAGATACAGTGATTGACATCAGTCACAAACCGTCTTTCCCGACCAGCGACTACGCGGAGTTTCCGCCGTGCCGACCGGGTGCCTTTGGACTGCAATTGAGAACGAAGACGTGTATATTTTGCACGTGTGTTCTTAACCGGTTTGGAGTTAAAGAACGTGTTATCGGAACATACTGCGATGTTGACGATACCACGGTCAATACCGAGTGTCGTGAGTGGTTCGGTGATCAGTTCGGGACTGGGAAATTCCAACTGAATGTGCAGGAAAAACTGTCTGCTCTGTTTCCTGTAAGAGAGAGTGGACGACTTAATCACGCCGTGCAGGTACTTCTTACAGTGTTCGGGAATGGTGAATGTGGATTTTATCCTGCCTCTGACCGATGCGATGGTTGCGATTCCGTGAATAAGGTTAACCGTGATGACCCGCTGATTGTAACGCATGGCGGCGAGTGGTATTCGTTCCGGGAGGCGTTTGCACTTTACGACTTTCAGCGCATCACAGGCGCAGTCTCTTGCGCTCTGCACCAGAGAGGACGGAAGATCTGGGACAGATTCACGTACATGTCCGTAGGTTGCCGTATGATTTCTGAATTTGTTGTAAGTGTGATTCTCGAATCCCCACCTGGACGACTCGTTGAAGGCAGCGGTGTACGCCTTCATCGTACTGATGAGTGCCGCACGACCACCTTCAGGCAACAGGAGTTTGAATGTGAGTGTCCGAATCACGGTCATATATATCTAATAATATGTGAAATATTTATGTATCACAGAAAGTCAACAGAGGTGAAAAGGGCAATTCCTCCCCGCTCTAAAGGACGGGGTTTCCTTGCCCAGTTGAGATGAATATCAATTTTTTCGTTGAGGATTTCCTCTTCCTGAAGTATATCGGGTGCGCCACAGCTGCCCGGTCACTGTACACCGGACTCTCTGCCAGACCTGGCATTGCGCTCCGGAAGAATGCATTCAGGGGGCGTTTTGATCTCACCCATTACCATACATTCGGACCACTGGCACTCTGCCACCTGAAATTCAGCAGGGGCAGAAAGGTGCTGACAGCGCATTCAACCCCGCGCCTCAATAATGAGAATATCGCATTCAGTGGCATGATCAATGCATTCTATCCCAGGATCTATGGGAAATTCGACCATATAATCACCATATCCGAAACCTGCCGCCGTGAAATTGCAGAGATGCTCCCTGATATGCCGGTGACCATGATACCCAATGGAATTGACAGGGACTCCTTCAGGAGGGATGAGACGAAGCGCAGGCAGTTCAGGCAGGAGTTCGGTATAGATGATGACCGGAAGGTGGTGCTGGCGGTCGCGCAGCTGACCCCCCGGAAAGGTATCTACGACTTTCTGAAGATCGCCGAAATGTGTCCTGAGATCACATGGATGTGGGTGGGGGGTTTCCCGTACGGCATCTTCTCAAAGGACTATTTCAAAATTCATGGCTTGATGAGGCGCTGCCCCGGCAATATCATCTTCCCGGGATTCGTCGGCGACATCACAGCGGCGTACAGCGGGGCTGACGTCTTCTTCATGCCCTCGTATGCAGAGACCTTCGGGCTGGTGGTGCTTGAAGCGCTTTCATGCGGGCTGCCGGTGATCGCGCGGGGTATCCCGGAATTCAGGGAGATCTTTGATGACGCCCTCATCTTCTTCGATGATCTCTCTGATGTGGACGAGGCGGTCATGGCAGATGACGTGCTCGGCGCCTGCGCCCAAAATGCCCGTGAATTTACGCGCCCCTTCGACATCAGTCATATTGTCGATTCGCACATCGCCCTCTACCGGGAGGTGACCGGGCTGTGATTTCAGTCATCATCCCTGCATACAATGAGGAGAACAATATCGTCAGGTGTCTCGAGTCGCTCTCCTGCCAGACGCTTCCGCGGGATGAATACGAGATCATCGTCGTGGACGGGGGTTCAGTGGACGCTACGCGTGAACTTGCCGAACCCTATGCTGACCAGGTATTCATCCAGTCGGACAAGCGGGTGGGCGGTGCCCGGAATGATGGTGCAAAGGCGGCTGCAGGGTCAGTCATCGCCACAACCGATGCCGACTGCGTCCTCCCTCCCGCATGGCTTGAGAAGATACGGGACGATTTTGAGAATCACCACCCTGTCCAGGTATATGGTCTGGTATATCCCATCGAAGGCGGGTTGAAGAACCGGCTCTCACTCGCGTTTGCGAACGCCTTTTCATGTACCGGGTACTACACAGACACCCTCTACTATACTCTCGGGTGCAATACCGCATTTGAGAGGGAGGCATTTTTCAGGGCAGGCATGTACCGCACCATCGATGCCGGCGACGACCTGGAGATCGCCAGGCGGATGCGCAGGCTCGGAAAGGTGATGCTTGACCCTGACCTTAAGGTCGGCTTCTCCATGCGGCGCTACGAGCAGTTCGGGACACTGAACTCACTCTGGGAGTGGCTTTACATAGTTCTCAGGGGCGGCGAATCAGGGGAAGTCTCGTATTCCCGCAGGGAATACAAGTGACCCGGCTTGACCTGCCCATGCCATTCCCGCACCCTGCCGGTCCACGCTCCACAGCACTCATCACAGCACTCATAAGTGATGTATGAGTATACTGGTACAGATTGGACAGGACGGGTGGTTCCACTCTTATGGAGATATTTGGAAATATTCTGGGGCAGGGACGGACTGCAAACCCCTGGATCAGCAAGGGCAGTTCGCAGATGGATCTGGGGAGATACGACGAGGCGGTCAGGTCTTTTGAGAAAGCACTTGAACTGGAGCCTGACAATGCCGCTGTCTGCTTCTCTGCAGGCACTGCACTTGCCTGTCTGGGCAAGCACCGCGAAGCTGAGACGTGTTTCAGGAGAGCTGCTGAGAATGAGCCTGACGACGCCGCCACATGGCTTGCACTGGGCACTACCCTGAGGCGGCTGGGGAAGTTCAGGGAGGCAGCCGCGGCTTATGCGACGCTGCTGCAGAAAGACCCGGCTGAGGCGGCTGCATGGTACGGCAGGGGTGATGCCCTCGAATCTCTGGGCAGATATGCTGATGCCGCTGTCTGCTTTGAGAAGGTGCTTGATAGAAACCCCGGCGATCTCTTTGTCAGGGGGAGGATGGGGGCGGTACTCGAACGTTGCGGCAGATACCAGGAGGCAGTTGAGTGTTTTGACCGCCTGCTGAAGGCTGATGCTGCTGACATGGTCACCCTGGTCAGGAAGGGCAGGGCGCTCACGCATATGGGGAGGTATGCGGATGCAGTCGCATGCTTTGACAGAGCGCTTGAGAGCATGCCTGACAGCAGGGATCTCTGGTACTCCAAAGCCCTGGCTCTGGAGATGGCAGGAGACTATGGTGCTGCAGCCGCATCTTTCGGACATATACTCGAGATTGACCCTGATGATACATCTGCACGTCATTCAATGGGTTTTGATCTCCTCAGGGCAGGTGACAGCAGCGGGGCGGCAGAGTGCCTTGAGGTGCTGGCGGCAGCCTCACCAGAGATGGTCCAGGTCAGGTCTGCGATGGGTGTGGCATATGATACCGCCGGGCGTTATGAACAGGCGGCAGAGTGTTTCGGGCAGGTGCTGAGACATGACCAGACAAACCTGAATACCTGGTACAGCCGTGGCATGGCACTTTTCAGGGCTGCACAGTATGCCGATGCGGTTGTGTCATTTGACCGTTTCCTGAAGCATGAGCCGGAAAGCGGTGTGAAGTGGATCAGCGGTGCCGATGACCTGACCCTCTTTGGCAGGGAGGAGATGGCAGCCCTGGACGTGAGAGAGGATCAGGAGATCGATGCACGCGAGATCACTGCATGGTTCTGCCATGGTGAGGCACTTCTCAGGCTTGGGAGGTACGATGAAGCGCGGCAGAGCCTTGAGGTGGTGGTCAGTTCTGAACCCCAAAACATCCCTGCACTCCAGAGTCTGGCAGCAGTATATCTCAGGAGTGGCATGTATGATGCGGCAGTCCGCTGCATCAATACCGTTCTTGAAGCCGGCGGTCCCGGAGACGCTTCTCTCCTGTTGATGAAAGGGGACGCCCTCCTCCGCATGGGGCGGCACGAGGAGGCTCTTGCCTCATTTGATCAGGCACTCTCGGACCGCCCGGCAGATATCGCCGCCCTCTCAGGGAGGTCGGCAGCGCTGGCGCACCTCTCCTCTCACGCTGACCTGCTCACATCTCTTGACAGGGTGCTGGAGATCGATCCCGGTAACCTGGAGGTGCTGAGGATGAAGGCGGATCTGCTTGCCGCGCTCGGCAGGCATGAGGATGCCCTTGCTGCACTCGATGCTGTTCTCAGCCAGAATCCGCGTGATACCGTCGCCACGCTTGCCAGGGGCAGGGTGCTGGAATGCCTGGGCAGGTATGAGGAGGCGCTGGCATGCATTGAGACTGCCCTCTCTCTCACCCCTGACGATGCATACCTCTCTGCATGGGAGGGGCGTCTCCTCGGAGACCTCGGCAGGTATGAGGAATCTGCGGCATGCTACGGCACCGCGATTGCACAGGGCGCCGATGATGCCGGAAACCTGATGAACCTTGGTGCGGTGCTCAATATCCTTGGACGGTTTGAAGAGGCGGCAGAGTGCTTTGCAAAGGTCACCCGGAAGTCTCCTGACAATATCCATGCCTGGTCAGGCTGCGGCAGCGCTCTTGCGAATACCGGGCGTTACGGAGAGGCAGCCGAATTTTTTGAGCAGGTGGTAGCCATGAACCCTGATGACACCAGAGCATGGTTTGCCCTTGGCGCTGTGACATGTCACCACGGCAGTCATGCCCGTGCGGTTGAATGCTGTGACCATGTGCTTGCCGCCGACCCTGACAATGCACCTGCACTGAGAATGAAAGCTGAGGCGCTTGCCTCCCTCGGCAGGTACGATGATGCCATCACCTCATTCGAGACCTACCTGGCGCACGCCCCCCATGATGCGGCTGCCGGTATGGCTGCGGGTACGGTATTCGAGAAGACGGGCAGGTATGAGGACGCGATCAGGTGCTATGCAGCGGCGCTGAGCCATGATGAGAGCGATGCCGGTGCATGGCTGAAGCTCGGCAGAGTGCTGGAGCAGATGGGCAGGTATGAGGACGCCCTCGAATGCTTTGACAATATCATCGGGAGAGACCCTGGTAATCTGCTGTCGTGGCGCTGGCGGGGAGCACTCCTTGAGCGGCTCGGACGGTGGAGTGAGGCGGCGGAGGCGTACAGGAAAGTGCTTTCAGGTGATCCGGCGGATCGTGCCGCCCTGCGTCTGCTTGGCAGAGCCCTTGAAAATGCCGGCGACTATAAATCCGCAGCCGGTTGCTACACCACGCTCCTCGAAGAAGAGCCGGATAATGTCGGGGCACTGCATGCGAACTCCGCCGCCTTCATGCACCTCGGGAACTACCGGGGGGCAGTGGAATGCACGGGCAGGATTCTCAAACACCACCCTGAGGATGCTCTCGCCCTCATCACCCAGGTGTCTGCGCTTGAAAAACTGGGGAGATTCAGTGACGCCATTCGGACCTATGAAATGGCGCTTCAGACCTACCAGAAAAATGCTGACCTCTGGAATGCATATGGTGCGCTCCTTGAAAAGACCGGCAGGTACACGGGTGCACTGAAGTCATTTGACCGGGCGCTCACGCTCGCTGCAGATCTCCAGGGTGCGTGGTTCTCAAAAGGCATGGCACTCAGCCAGCTTGGCAGGTACAGCGAGGCGGCAGAGTGCTTTGACCACATACTCGCCGCCGACCCTGAGAACAGCTCTGCCTGGTACCACAAAGCAAGGGCACTCGACCGTGCCGGGGATTATAAGGGTGCAGTGGAGTGTTTCAGGAAGGTGGTGGATGTTACATTCTGAAGTAATGTAACTAAGTCACCGAAGGCAGCGGCTGAGCCGGCGGAGCAGTGAGGTTACCGGCAGATCATCGGAATGGTCTGCCTCACTCCTGCAGGACCGCCGGATTACGGTTGCCTGTCAGCCCTTACTCCTGTTCAGGGGATATGGCTTTCATCTGTGGGAACAGGATCACTTCTTTGATGGATTTGTTGCCGGTGATGAGCATGATCATGCGGTCGATCCCGATGCCCACCCCGCCGGTGGGCGGCATCCCGCAGCCCAGTGCAGTGATGAAGTCATAATCGATCATCTGCGCTTCAGGGTCACCATGCCGCCGTCTGGCGTCCTGCTCCTCAAACCGCGCCATCTGGTCGAGCGGGTCATTCAGTTCAGAGAACCCGTTTGCGATCTCCATGCCTGCGATGAAGAGTTCAAAGCGTTCGGTGAAGCCCTCCTTTGACCGGTGTCTCTTTGCGAGCGGTGAAGTCTCGATAGGGAAGTCATGGATGAAGACCGGCTGGATCAGTTTTTCCTCGACAAAATGTTCAAAGAAGAGTGCAAGGAATTCGCCAGGGCATGACACCGCTTCATGCCCCACAATGGCGTGCTCTGCGGCAATATCTCTCAGTTCTTCAGGGGTGTGCGCCATCACGTCAATGCCTGCGTACTCCTTCACGGCGTCTTCCATCGTAATCCGTCTCCATGGAGGTTTGAGATCCAGGGGAGTGTCGCCGAATGTGAATTCATGGGTGCCCAGCACCTGGTGGCAGAGGTGTGAGATGAGCTCTTCTGTGAGGTTCATCATGTCCAGGTAGTCAGAGTACGCCTCATAGATCTCAATCATGGAGAACTCAGGGTTGTGCTCGGTGTCGATATCCTCATTCCTGAAATTCTTGGCGATCTCGAATATCTTCTCGAAACCACCTACCACCAGGCGTTTCAGGTAGAGTTCCGGAGCGATGCGGAGGTAGAGTTTCTGATCAAGAAAGTTGTGGTATGTCGTGAATGGACGGGCATTCGCACCCCCATAGACCGGCTGCAGTGCAGGGGTCTCAAACTCCATAAATCCCTTTTCATTGAGGATCTCTCTCAGAAGCGAGATGAATCTGCTTCGTGTCCTGAAAGTCTTCCTGGCGTCCTCATTTACAATGAGGTCAAGGTAGCGCTGGCGGTACCTTGTTTCGATATTCTTCAGACCATGGAATTTCTCAGGCATCGGGTATATGGACTTTGAGAGGAGCACGGCTTCATCAACCCATATGGTGATCTCTCCCATCTTTGTTTTGAAGACGCCCCCCCTCACACCGATGATGTCCCCTGCATCGATGTAGTGCCTGAAAAAACCGAACCCCTCCTCACCGAGATCATTTTTCCGGATATACAGCTGGATCGTGCCTGAATCGTCCGTCATATCCGCAAAAATCGTCTTTCCATGGTGGCGTATGATATGCAGTCTCCCTGCAACCCGGACCTCATCCCCGCTTCTCTCGTGTCCGATCTCTGAGAACTGCTCTCTTATCTCACCAATGGTGCTGTTCCGTTCGAATTTGTACGGATATGCAGGGACGCCCTCTGTCTCCAGGGCACGAAGTTTATTGATCTTTATCTCATCAAAACCAAGGCTGTGCATATCATTCATGCTTTAATATTCTCCTCAACTGGTGCACGGGATAGGCATTCTCTGTGCAAGATGTCTATATTCTGTTACCCCATCGATATTATAATAGGTACGATACATCTCTGAATCCTCTCCCATCCCGGCACCGTATCTCACCGGCAGTCTGGTGCAGAGAAGATCAAGTGGATATCTATATATGTGGTGACGTCTACTGTAATTTTCAATTTTAGTGGGATCAGGTTATGGCGGAAGTAGTGAAAAGAAAAAAAGAGCTCCTGTCTCTTTATGCAAACATCACCAGCAGGACGAAGATAGTTGAGCCTATGAAGAAGATACATGGCACGCTGAGGGACAGAGATGCCATTGAACGTGAGATCGCTCTGATCATGCGCGACATTCTTGAGTCTGGTTATTTTAAAACAAAGCTCACACCGAGGCAGCTCGCAAAGCTGGTCTGTGCTTATTATGACGGGAAGAATGATACCGAAATCGCCAGGAAGATGGGTGACGAAAAGCTGAGCAAGACCGTTGCGCGTGCGCGTGTCCGGCTGAAGCTCACGAGGGACTTTGACTACAAGATGCCATTCGACCGCAGCGAGATGGAGGGGCTGCTGCAGTCAGGAAAAACGATGAAGGAGATCAGTGTAGCCCTCGGCGTGAGTCCGTCGACCCTCAGGGAGTACCGCCACATCATTGAACAGGAGAGCGACACCGCTCTGGATCCGTTCCTTGAACGCATCCAGGACGTGATGGAGGACCGGGACCTCACCGAGCATATGACCCGTTCTCTTGTGAACGATGGTCTGAGCGAGGCGATTGATATCACGGAATCAGAACTGATTGATATCAGCTGATCCCTGTCTGCAACCTGCCTGCACCATTTTTAAATCCGGATGCCCCACTATAGTCCATGAAACTGACATGGCTCGGACATTCCTGCATATTTCTTGAGGGTTCACGCTCGGTACTCATTGATCCATTCACTGGTTCAGGTGCGATAACCCCGGACCCTGATATAGTGGCTGTCACACATGGTCATGCCGACCACTTTGGAGAGACGCTGCGGTTGAGGAAGAAGACGGTGGCTGTCAATGAAATTGCAAAATATCTTGTGGAGCAGGGTATTGATGCCGAAGCCATGAATATCGGCGGCACCGCCATCATTGATGGTGTGGAGTTCACCATGACACCCGCCTTCCACTCATCATGGCTGGAGGCAGGCGGTGCCGGTTTCTATGGTGGTGCTGCTGCCGGTTTTGTCGTCTGCATGGATGGTGTAAAGGTGTATCATGCCGGCGATACCGCGCT
>DARA01000064.1:0-364 GCA_002503135.1 Methanomicrobiaceae archaeon UBA207 | reverse complement strand
ATCGGCGGGCGTTATACGATGGGTCCTGCAGAGGCGATGGTGGCGGCAAACTTTGTGGGCGCCCCGCGGGTCGTCCCCATCCACTACAATACCTGGGATGTCATCAGTCAGGACGCCCATGCATTCAGGGATGCCATTGAACGGACCACTGACCTGAAGGTGGAGGTCCTCAATCCCGGCGAGTCTCTCCAGGTCTGAGCGCCGGTGCATCGCATCCCGCACCAGCGCAAAGATTATTTTGGGATGGCATATGATTATAAACTTGGATGAAATCTCTGGGCTGGCTCTCTGGAATTTTTATCATCGCGCTTTTCTCTGCGTGCTGTGGGTGCATGGCTACAGATACGGCAGACCTGGCTGACGC
>DARA01000070.1:5725-15087 GCA_002503135.1 Methanomicrobiaceae archaeon UBA207 | reverse complement strand
GTGATCTTCAGCCACACCGCAGAGAACGGGGACAGGGTCGTCGCCGCCATTGACATCACAGGGAGGGTGCACCCGTCATGCGCACTCAACTGGGACTCTGTCACCATGAAGACCGCTGAACAGGTGCGGGCGCAGATCAGGGTTATGCAGGAGATCGGGAGAGACCACCTCGTCACGGCAGGGAAAGACATCAGCAACCCGGGCGTGATCGGGACACTGGGCATGCTCCTTGAAGTGAGTGGCAGGGGTGCCGTCATCGAACTCGACTCGATGCCCCGCCCCAATCTCATGGACGCGGGCATCACATTTGAACAGTGGGTGAAGATGTACCCTGGCATGGGTTTTGTCGTCACAGTCAATGACACCTCTGTTGACGAGGTCTGCAGGAGATTCGGGGCGGCGGGCATGCAGGCACAGGATATCGGAAGCATCAACAGGGGCAAAAACCTCACCGTCAGTTACCGTGGCGAGGAGACATCCGTCTTTGACCTTACAAAAGGCGGGGTCATGGGGTTATACACGGACGAGGGTGATCAGGGAGCATGATCATCGGCATTGGAGCAGGCAGTGACGTGGAGAAGGTGCTCCAGAGCATCAGCAGAGTGAAAGGGATTGCCGAGATCGTCTGCTACTGCCAGCCCGGGACAGTGGTGCCCGGCGATGCGGCTTCATCTGTGATCATCGAGTGCGAGGAGCCTGAATCCGCGATGGTGTCTGCACTGATGGATGGGACCATCGATGCCGCAGTGAGGGGGTCTCTCCCGGCAAATACGACACTGGGGGCATTGAGAGAGAGCACTGGTGTCGACCACCTCGTCAGGATCGCCCTTCTGGAGACTGCGTCAGGGCAGAAGTTCTTCCTTGCACCAGTGGGCATCGACGAGGGCTGGACCATCCCTGAAAAGGTCGAACTGATCGGGAAAGGACGTGAACTCGCCAGAAAATTCGGGATGAATGAGAATGTGGCGGTCCTCTCAGGCGGGCGGTACGGGGATGTGGGACGGAATGCAGTCGTAGATCAGAGCCTCGCGGCAGCAGAACTGGCAGCCCGCCTTACTGGTGCCGTGCACATGGAGATCCTCATCGAAGAGGCGGTTGAGACCTGCGGCGTCATCATCGCACCTGACGGCATCTCAGGCAACCTGATCTTCCGTACACTCGTATTTCTTGGCGATGGCACAGGGCATGGCGCCCCAATCGTAAATATCGGGAAAATATTTGTAGATACCTCGCGCGCTTCTCCAGATTATGCCAATGCACTATTGCTTGCCGCAGCACTGTTAAAATAATAAAAATCATCAATTTGCGTTTAATTTTCAAAAATATCGGAAATTATTGGATATTTCGGAACATAAAAGAGATTACGGCATCTGCCGGAAGAGGTGCCCCTGACATCCTCCAATGCCAGAGATAGGCATAAACCATTGAGGGATCCACGAAACCTTTAAATATGTGTCGATACACCTTTTTTTGAGGTGGAATAAAAATGGCAGATCTACCCATTGCAGCAGTTGTTCGTATTGCAAAGAAAAATGGTGCGGAGAGAGTCGGATCAGATGCAGCAGGAGCACTTGTTGCAAAAGCTGAGGCATACATCTCCAATCTCACCCGGGAAGCCAACAGGCTTGCCCAGCACGCCGGACGTAAGACCATCAAAAAAGAAGATGTTGAACTTGCGGCAAAATCCGCATAAATCCAACATTTTTCTCTCTATCTGTACCGGTTATTGCATCGCAGACCGCAGGGTTCGTATATGTGACCACATGTTGGGTGACCACAGCCCTCCGTAACCCGGAGTGCCCTTTTGTATCAGAGCGTCCCTTTTGTGCTTGGAATATCCCGTCTCTCTGAATCAAGCGCTGTCGCCTGAGCGAGCGCAATACCGGATGCCTTGAAGATCGCTTCCGAGATGTGATGATCGTCTCTCCCGGTAAAAGTGAAGTGCGCCGTGATACCGCCATTGATGCAGAAGGCATAGAAGAAATGTTCAAAAAGCCTGACAGGGATGTTGCCGGCGGTCGCGCCACTGAACTTCCCCTCCCATACCAGGTAGCCCCGTCCGCTGCAGTCCACCGAGACCTGCGCCAGCGCCTCATCCATCGGGACTGAAGCAGATGAAAAGCGCTTTATACCGTGCCCTTCCCCAATCGCCTCTTTTAACGCCTTTCCCATCACGATGCCGACATCCTCCATCGTATGATGGACATCGATCTCAAGATCGCCCTTTGCACTGACGGCAAGGTCGATGCCGCCATGCCTGCAGAACGCCCTGAGCATGTGGTCCAGAAACGGGATGCCTGTATCAATCGAGCACCTGCCTGTGCCATCCAGGTCGATGCATACATGGACATCTGTTTCTGATGTTTTCCTGACAATATCCCCTCTTCTCATCTGCATACCTCTAACGCCTCCCTGAGCATTATCTTTCCGGTGTAGAGGGCAGAGCCCAGCACGGCACCTGCAACACCAAGTCTGCGCAGCACCGCCAGGTCATCCGGGCTGGAGATGCCTCCTGCCACCACCACTGGCAGGGACGTGCTCCCGAGCAGCCGGATGACGGGTTCAGTCTCAATCCCCTGGCAGAGCCCCTCCACATCCACATTCGTGAACAAGAGCGAGCCTGCCCCGAGTCTCTCGAACCGCACCGCCCATGCGAGGTAATCCCCTGCAGGTTCCCTCCAGCCATCGACCACGACCTGCCCGCGGCGTGCATCCACACCCGCCATCACGGAGCCGCTCCCGTACTCCTCTGCGATCACGCTGATGGCGTCAGGATTCCGGATGGCAAGTGTCCCGAGGATGACACGCTCCACGCCGGTCTCAAGCCAGCCGGCGGCATCTTCAATACTCCGTATACCGCCCCCGAGCTGGACGGCAACACCCGTCTCCCTGATCAGGTCCCTGATGATCCCTGCATTCTTTTCCGAACTCCCGAATGCACCGTCAAGGTTTATGATATGCAGCGCCCTGGCACCTTCATCGATCCAGTGCATGGCGCATTCCAGGGGGTCGCCGTACGCGGTGGCGGTCTCACGCCTCCCCTGGACCAGCTGAACGCACCTGCCGTCCAGGATATCTACAGCAGGATATACTTCCATGCCACCTCAGCGTATGATCCGGTCTATGGGCATCACAAGTATGTCCCTTGCACCGGCACGCTTCAGCCGGTTGATCAGCCGGTATACCTGCCCCTCTCCCACCACTGCATGAACTGCGACCATGTCCTCATGGGACGCGACATTCATCACAGTGGGTCCTGAGAGACCGGGCAGCACCCCGATCACATCATCAAGGGCGGAGCGGTTTACATTCATCATCAGATAGCACTGCCCCTTTGCCTGCACCACGCTCTCAAGGGCGAGCACCACCTCGGCAATCTTCTCGCCCTTCTCCTCCAGAGCCCGCCGGTTTGCGATCAGGACCGTGCTCGTCTCCATGACGACATCGAACACCCTCAGGCGGTGCGTCATGAGCGTCACCCCTGAGCTTGAGAGATCAATGATCGCATCGGCGATGCCGAGGTGCGGCGTCGCCTCACATGCCCCGCTCACAGGCACGACTGTCACAGAGACGTTATGACTGTTGAAATATGCCGCCGTGATGGACGGAAACTCGGTTGCCACCTTTGCACCGTCAAGATCAGAGAGGGAATTCACCTCTGACTCCTCAGGGACTGCAAGAACAAGGCGTGCTTTCCCCAGGTGGAGGTCAAGGACCTCCTCCACATCAGACCCCCTCTCTGCCACCATATCATGCCCTGTGATGCCGAGATCGGCAGCCCCGTTGGCGACATACTCCGGGATATCCACTGGTCTTGCAAAGAGGATCTCTATCTGCGGGTCAACCGTTTTTGCGATGAGCTGCCTCGCGCCGCCATCGATGATATGGAGTCCGCTCTTCTCTGCCAGTTGCCTGACAGGCTCGGCGATCCTCCCTTTGTTAGGGAGTGCCAGACGGAGGTACGGGTCTGCCGGTGCCATATCACCACCACCGCCCTGCCATACGCAGGGGATCAGAAAGTTTTGAGTTCACCATTGACCACCTTCTCAGTGATCAGGGCAGTATTGCCCAGCCATTCGTCGATGATCTCTTCGATCTCAGGGAACATCACTTTGGCATCAGCACCGCGCATGGGGAGCACCTGGGCGCTTGCCACGTGCGGATAATCGATCGGGTTTCCGATCTGCGAAAGGAGACGGATATAGATCTCCTCGATACCATCCACCTTTGCGGCACAATCCTGCGCAATCTGAGTGGAAAGCAGGTTGTAGATCTTCCCGATGTGATTGACCGGATTCTTCCCGCTCGCCGCCTCCATGCTCATCGGGCGGTTCGGGGTGATCAGACCATTGCAGCGGTTGCCTCTGCCAACCGAGCCGTCATCACCCATCTCCGCAGATGTACCTGTAACTGTGAGGAAGACACTTGCGGTGTCAGGGTCATCGCCTGTGTTGACATCGACGATGACATGGCGGGAGGTGTAATTCCGCGCAACCGCTCCGATCTGCTCTTTCATAATCTCCTTAATCTCCATATACTCAGCGATGCCGGAGCAGTAGCGATCGACCATCGCTGCAGCGATGGTGAGGGAGATGGTGTCGCCATCCCGCAGACCCATGATCTTCACATCAGTCCCGATGACAGGATATTTTTTCCTGAGGGTATCGTCGATATATGCGCTGACACCTTTTACGATGGTCTCTGTCTCACTGAAAGGCGCGTGACCTACACCGAAAGAGGTGTCATTCGCCCGCGGCACGGCTGACCCGGCAGATGGTCTGAAGATATCCCTGAGATCGGTTGAGCCCGTCCCAATCCGGCAGTCCACGATCACATCCCTCTCAAGGTCAAGTGTCGGGACGGTCTCAGCGAGGTACTGCCTGGCGGCACCGACGGCGATGGCGTCTGTGGGAATGATGATGCCATCAAAATCCTTTGTTGCACGTCCGGTGAGAAGGAAGTATATCGGGCGCACCACCTTCCCGCCCCCGAACCTCGGCGCAGATTCACCGGCAACCACCTCTCCCTGGTCTGTGTTGTGGTGGAGATATGCCCCGCACTCTTCACGATATGCCCTGCAGAGCGCCCTGCTGATCGCCTCTGCGATCCCGTCTGCGATACTGTCAGGATGCCCGATACCTTTCCGCTCCACCAGTTCAATCCACTGCTTCTCGATCGGAACCTGATCAAGTGCCTCTACTTTGATATTTCTGATCACGTCGTCCACCATTATCCTAAATTCCTAATAAAAATGAGGTATGCAACTCATTTAATCATTTGTAACTTAACCATCTCTAACGCCTGAACCGTACATCAGACCTGACCGTGATCCTGCAGACACCGTCCCTGAAGACACGTACCAGCCCCCCGCTCTCAGAGACCGTAACCCCGACCACAGGAAGCATGCGTGTAATTGCGGCAGTCGCCCTGTGCCTCCCGCCGAGCCCTGGCGGAAGCATGACAGTACGCAGGTCTGCATCGATATGTCTGCCGGCTGCAGCCACATAGCCCTCCCTGTCAATGACAAAGACGCCATCGAGCTGGGCAAATTCCTTGATGCTCTCCCAGTTATCCCTGTTCCGGATATCCCTGACCTGCTGCGGCTGCCCCTGGTACGGGTTGATGATCATCTGGTGGGAGGACCTGAATAGGGCATCTGCATCCCCCACAAGAAATGCCGTGCCTACAGACCGCCCTTCCCTGCCTTCAGTGGCGATCTCCTGCGCAAGACCGAGTACGGCATGCATCACGTCCATCGGCACAATATCCTCAAAATCACGGATGCCGATGAAATTCTTCCCCTCCTCTATGTCATAGAGGATGATCGCATGCGGGAAGACTGCCACCACGGTCCCGCTCTCCAGTGTCCGGGAGAGGTACAGGTGCACCGCAGCCTCGAGCATCTGCCGTTCACTGACTTCAAGTATCTCATGAGGTGTGAGGTCCCCGAGGATCTCAGCCTGAAGTTCATGCACCCAGATGACAGGCACCTCTGAATCGACAGGGTGCGGTGATGTGAATGAGACGACTGCACGTGCACCCACAGAGGCGGCCAGGTCTGCCGCAGTGCGCAGCATCTGTTCATCGGTCCCCTTCCGTGTCATAACATCTCCTTTATAAGTTCCGGGATCTCTGAGGGGCGGGACGCCACAGGTACTCCCAGCTCCCTGAGACGCCTGATCTTTGACCTGGCGTCGCCCTCACCGCCCTCGATGATCGCGCCCGCATGCCCCATCCTCTTCTCGGGCGGAGCGCTGACACCGGCGATATATGCAACTACCGGGAGGTCTGTGAAGGAGACCCCCTCCTCCTCGAGGTTCCCGCCGACCTCCCCGATGAGTACCACCGCCTTCGTCTGCGGGTCATCCTCAAAACGTGCAAGGACGTCGACAAATGTCTGACCAATGACAGGATCACCGCCGATCCCGACCACCGTGCTCTGCCCGATGCCAGCCCGCGACAGCTCATCCACCACCTCATAGGTCAGTGTACCGCTCCGTGAGACTACGCCGACGCTCCCGGGACTGAAGAGATGGGCAGGCATGATGCCCAGTTTGACCTCTCCCGGCGACAGGAGTCCGGGTGAGTTCGGTCCGATCACACTGGCGCCGTGCAGCCTGGCATATTCAACAGCTTTCATCGTATCATGCACAGGGATGTGTTCTGTGATCGCCACCACCAGATCGCACCCGGCATGGGCTGCCTCCATGACCGAGTCACAGGCTGCCGCCGCAGGCACGAAGATCACGCTCACAGACGCGTCATGGTTCTCCATCGCCTCCCGCATACTGTCATAGACCGGGACGCCATGGACTTCCTGCCCGCCCCTGCCAGGGGTCACGCCAGCCACCACACCCTGTCCGCCGACTTCCCGTGCATATGCGTTCATGAGCCCTATATGGAAGACTCCCTGCTTTCCGGTTGCCCCCTGGACGATGATGCCAGGGTCCCTGCCGCCATATATCACTGCACCGCCTCCACACCTGCACGCACAGCCTCTTCCATGCTGGCAACCATCAGATAATCTCTCCCTGCGAGTATGCGTCTCCCTGCCTCCTCGTTCGTGCCTGCGAGCCTGACGATGACCTGCTGCGGTACACCGGCATCGATGATGCCCTGCGCCACCTCATCGCAGAGGGTAATCCCGCCCAGGAGATTGACTATGATCACCTTCACGGACGGCATGCCTGCAACGAGCCGTACCGCATGCATCACGCGCTCGCGCCCGGCGCCGCCGCCCACGTCAAGGAAATTCGCCGCACTGCCGCCATGGTAATCGATCAGGTCAAGCGTGGACATGGTGAGCCCGGCGCCATTCCCGATGACACCGATATCGCCGTCCAGCTCCACATACGAGAAACCATGCTTCTCAGCCTCGCGTTCGCGGTCTGTGAGGTCGCGGTTGACAGAGATCCCCTGCCGCCTGAGGGCATTGTCATCAATGATCAGTTTTGCGTCAGCTGCATATACTCCCGCAGGTGTGATGACCAGCGGGTTTATCTCTGCAAGCAGGGCGTCCCTGTCGCAGAAGACATGGTAGAGTCTGTTGATCACGCCCCCTATCTCCACAGGGGCGCCCCTGATCAGGTCCCTGATCAGGAACTGCGGCACCTCATTCAGGAGCGGGGATACCAGCGCTTTCCTGACCGCTTCCGGGCGTTCTTCTGCTGCGGACTCGATATCAACCCCGCCCGCCTCTGCAAACAGGATCACAGGGTGTTTGCCTGACCTGTCGATGGTGATACTCAGATAGTATTCATGGGCGATCGCAAGACGCTCCTCCACCAGGACTTCAGAGACCGGCACTCCCCTGATCTCCCTGGAAAAGAGGTCTTCAGCCGCCTTCACGGCATCGGATTTCTCTGCCATCACTATACCACCAGCCTTCCCTCTGCCGCCGACATCCACCTGCGCCTTCAGCACAACCGCTGAGTCAAAACCATCCAGGCATGCAGAAACCTCATCAGGACTCCTGATCAGCGCACTTTTTGGGACAGGTATGCCATACTCGCCGAAGACCTTCTTTGCCTCATATTCCAGGAACTTCATCCACCTTCCCCTCCATCGCCGGACAGTTCAAAACCGAGCTCCAGTGCTTTCATATTCAGGTCCTCGGTACCCTTCGGGACACTATCGAGCACCGCCTTCCTGATCGCCTCTCTGCTGACAACACCCGTTGCCGCCACCAGCGCGCCAAGCATCACAATATTCGCCACAATTTCACGTCCAAGCACCTTCTTCGCCTCTGAAGTGGCAGGGATCTCATGATACCTGCAGGCAGGGCGCGAATGAACCAGCCCGGAATCCACGAACATCACCGCACCTTCCGGCGCACCGGCACCATATTTCTCAAACCCCTGCTGCGACATGATCACATATATGGTGGGCTCTCTTACGTGCGGGTACAGTACCGGCTCATCATCGATGATCACACTGCTCATCGACGCACCGCCGCGCGCCTCGGGTCCGTAGACCTGCGTCTGGACAGCATATCTGTCGTCATAGACTACCGCAGCCCTTCCAAGGATCACTGCAGCCAGTATGATCCCCTGCCCGCCAAAGCCTGAGCAGATCACCTCATGCCTCATCCGGGCACCCCCATGACCGGTCTGCTGCGCCGCACAAACTCACCGACTGTAAAGAGGTCATCGGGGATGTCGGCACCCTCCCTGAGGAGGCGCTCTCTCTTCTCCATGAGGATTGTATGGCTCCGGAGGAAGTCCAGCATATCAGATGCCTGCCGCATTTTGTTGCGTCTCCCGTAATTGGTCGGGCACTGCACCCTCACCTCAATGAAAGAGAGCCCCGGGACCTCCAGCCCTGCCCTGATCGCCTTCTTCAGCTCTGTTACATGGTACGAGGTCCATCTTGCGACATAATTTGCACCAGCCGCAACAGCCAGCTCACAGAGGTCGAATGGCTGTTCATTCGCACCATATGGCGTCGTCGTCGTGATCGCGCCAACAGGGGTTGTCGGGCTCCCCTGCCCTCCTGTCATGCCATAGATCTCATTGTTCATGCAGACAACCGTCATATCGATGTTCCGGCGGCATGCATGGATGAAGTGGTTCCCTCCGATGGCGGCAAGGTCGCCGTCGCCTGTGAACACGACCACGTTCAGGTCCGGTTTCGCCAGCTTCACGCCAGTTGCAAATGCCAGTGCCCGCCCGTGTGTCGTATGGAGAGAGTCTGTCAGGACATAACCGGACGAACGCGATGAACACCCGATACCTGAGAGAAAAACGGTCCCGTCCCTGCTCCACCCCATCTCGGAAACCGCCTCGAGCGTGCAGTTGATGACGGTCCCGTTGCCGCAGCCGGGACAGAAGATATGCGGCATCCGGTCGCTGCGCAGCCACTCA
>DARA01000070.1:0-5353 GCA_002503135.1 Methanomicrobiaceae archaeon UBA207 | reverse complement strand
TGTCCTCCCAGCTGGGGAATGGGGACGACCGGCTGATCTGTATGGCGCTCGATCTCCCGTGCAATCTGCCCCATATTCAGTTCAGGCACGAAGAAGACCTTTGCATTCCCAAACTTCAGGAGCGCCTCCTCGGGAAACGGCCAGACCATGCGGAGACGGAGGTGCCCGACATCCTCGCGCGGGGCGTCATGGATCATCTGCTGCACTGAACGTGCAGGAGCCCCGTAGGTGATGAAGACCGCCTCTGCACCGGGATTTATCACTTCATAGTCGGCAATTTCATGGCGTTTTGACTCCACCTTGGAGACGATGCGCCGCACAAGCGCCTCATGCACCTCGGGGTCGGTCGCTTCCGGGTACCCGCGTTCATCATGGGTCAGACCGGTAACATGGACTGCATACCCCCTGCCGAACTCCTGGAACCCGGGAACCCCGTCCGCACCTGCACTGAATGGGAGTGAGCCGAAATCAGCAGACCTCCGCGGGGTGATCTCGACACTCTCGGGGATCATGACCCGCTCCCTCATGTGACCGATGATCTCATCAGCCATCAGAAATACCGGTACACGGAACCGGTCTGCGAGATTGAATGCCTTCACTGTGAGATCAAACATCTCCTGGACACTCGCGGGAGAGAGTGCGATCACACTATAGTCGCCGTGCGAGCCGAACCTGCACTGCATCATATCACCCTGCGCCGCACGGGTGGGCTGCCCGGTGCTGGGTCCGCCGCGCTGGACATTGACGATGACGCAGGGCGTCTCAGTCATCGCCGCAAAACCGATATTCTCCATCATCAGGGAGAAACCGGGTCCGCTCGTTGCGGTCATGGAACGTGCACCGGTCCATGAGGCGCCGATGATCGCCGCCATGCTCGCCAGTTCATCCTCCATCTGAATGAATGTCCCGCCTGCAACAGGGAGCTTCCGCGCCATATGCTCGGCAATTTCGGTTGATGGCGTGATCGGGTAGCCGCCAAAGAACGTGCACCCTGCAGCGAGCGCACCCTCGGCGCATGCGATGTTTCCCTGCATGAACTCAAGCTGCTGCTTCAAAACTCAATCACCACCTTATGGTATTCATAGGGCTTCTCTTTCACCCAGGATATCGCCTGGTCAGGGCAGATCATGGCGCATACGCCACACAGCCTCCGTCCATAGAGGTACTGCAGCCGGCAGTTCGTGCATCGTTCGGGGCGGTCCAGTTCAGGAACCGGAATACCGCGTGTATTCAGCAGGCTGCTCTCAGTGAATATCCTGTATGGGCAGACCATAACACAGAGGTTGCAGCCTTTGCACCTGCTCTCGTCTATCTTCAGCTTCATGGGGCGCATCCGGGTTCTGTGCCAAACATATTCTCAAACCGCATCCTGGCTTTCCGCGAGACCTCCTCAAACAGGTCTCTTCCCTCTGAATCGATGCCGACAATAAGCGGGAGCCGCTCCAGGTCAATCGCCCAGACCGCCTCTGCCATGCCAAGATCTTCATAATATACGCCCTTCAGCGACATATGTGATGCGGCAAGTGCGGCGCAGCCTCCGGTGAATGCAAGGTAGACGCCACAAGCCCGCAACTGCTCTGCCACACCCCTGCTCATCCCGCCCTTGCCGATGAGCGCCCTTACGCCACTCCTGATGAGAAAACCTGAGAGATCATTCATGCGGGCAGAGGTCGTCGGTCCGGCGGCGATGATGACGCCGTCACTGATGATAGGTCCGCAGTGATATACCACAGCCCCACTGGGGTCGAAGGGTATCCCCTCCTCCTGCATCCTCAGGTGCGCCTCGTCACGGGCGGTGTAGACCGTCCCTGACAGGGTGACGCGGTCACCTGCCCGCAGCGACAGCACCTCGTCGCCGAGAGGTGTGCTGAGCTCGATCACTCCGGCACCCCCACGCCCGCACACGCCCGGCGGCATGCCCAGCACTGCACATTGACCGCAACCGGCAGGGATGCGGTATGGCAGTCCGCCTGTTTCACCTTCACGGCAAGCGCCGTGGTATCGCCGCCAAGCCCCATCGGTCCGATCCCAAGTTCATTGACGGCGTCACAGACCTCCTGCTCGTAGTGGTCCATTGTGTCAAGAGGGAGGAGGAGCGCCTCTTTGGCAAGCGCCGCCGCACCATCGAATGTGCCTCCTATGCCGACACCAAGCACGACCGGCGGGCAGGGTCTGCCGCCTGCCAGGACTACCGTCTCAACAACAAAACGTTTTATGTCCTCCTTCCGGGAAGGGAGCAGCATGGCAATACGGGATACATTCTCTGCACCTGCCCCTTTGGGCAGTACTGTTATTTCGAGTGCATCCCCTGGACGCACATGGACCACCGGCATCCCTTCGCCGGTGTTGTCACCGGTATTTATGCGCGAGAGCGGGTCCACGACATTGGGTCTGAGCGGGACTTTTGCAGTCGCCATCCTGACACCTGCCCGCAGCGCCATGATGAGGTCCTGAGTGAATGGGAGAGTGGGCGGGAGTGTGAGGTAGATGACAGGGACCCCCGTGTCCTGGCAGATCGGTACCTCCAGTTCCCCGGCGATCCTGACATTTTCCAGAATATTCTTGAGTTCACTGCATGCGACAGGGTCGGACTCGGCTCTTTCCGCCCGGTGCAGGAGCTCCATGACATCGGGAGGGAGCCGCACCTCAGCTTCGCAGATGGCGCGGCAGGTCGCACGAGTGATTTCTTCAGGAAAAGAGGTCTCTGCCCGCTTATTCATTATATATACTGAGGCGAGGAGCATATAAAAATATATAGAGGAGGATTACTATTAACACCGTTTCTTATGACGGCTGTGTCCGGGTGTGGGTGCAGACGCCGCCAGGAATGTCAGGTCTGCCGCCTTCCTCTGCGCGATGAGCGGGACAGACGCGCCGGTCGCTGACCAGTTAATCCTGTCGGCTGGTGGTCAGAGCTTGGGATAGGGACGACCACAACCGCTCACTCCGTTCGCGGGTGCTCCCTCCAGTCGCCAGCCATGATAATCCCCATAATTAACAGCCTCACTACCTGACCAGAGGCAATGTTTTTATATAGGCTATCCATTTTTCATTTAGGTACTAAAATGTCAAGAATTTCATCTGAAAAAGTACAGCAATTCTTTCAGAATATTCGATCTTTAGGGTTTTTTGGTAGGCTATTTTCATGGAATCGGATTCTTAAGGATGCTGAAGATGCTCAATATGAAATCGAATCCTTAGTTGATGATTTCAATGATTTGGAAAAAGACCATGCGGTTCTAAAGGGGAGTCATGGAACATTATTGGAAAATCTGAATGATTTAAAACTGAAAATAAAAGGTTATGAAAGTACAGAGGAGATCAGAAACTCTAATTATGTAAGTAAAATAGGACAATTGACCGTGCTTAGTGAACAGCTAAATGAAGACAGAAGAAGAATCCAAGATAAGGAGAAAGAAGAAATTAATCTGCAACACGAACAGATGAAGGAAACATGGAAAGAACATGAACAAATGGTTGAATCAACAATAAAGTCAATCTGTAACCTTCATCAGATTGAATATATCGATAAAGAAAAATTTCCATTAAAAGGAAAACCAGACAATTCCTTAAAAATATGTGACCAGTTTGTTATATTCGATGCGAAATCGCCAGCAGGTGATAATTTGGATAATTTTCCTACATATCTTAAAAATCAGACCGTTGTAGTGAAAAAATATGTTAATGAGAGTGATGTTCACAAACAGGTCTTTCTGGTAGTCCCTTCAAATACATTGGATCATATCAAAGAATTTAGTTACAATATGGCTGATTATAATGTTTTTGTGATCACTATTGATGCACTTGAACCGATTATTCTAGCCTTGAGAAAGATCGAAGAATATGAATTTGCAGAACAATTGAGCCCTGAAGATAGGGATAATATTTGCAGAATAATTGGTAAATTTGCGCATGCAACAAAGAGAAGAATTCAGATTGACAATTATTTCTGCAATGAATTCATTAATCTCTTAAATAATTGTTACGAGCTCCCAGAAGACATTCAAAATAAAGCTATTGAATTTGAAATGGCTGATAAAATGAACCCTCCAATGGAAAAAAGAGCAAAGCAGATTGGTATAAACCCATTAACGAAGGAAATTGAAAAAAATAAGAGAGTTCTGCAAGCTAATGATATCGAAACTACAATAAATCCAGGATTAATCAATAGTGTCCCGTTATATAAAGATAAGGAGGATTAGGCCTTGTAGAATGAGCCAGTCCATCCAGTGCTGATCTGGCAGGACAGTAATTACCAGCAACAGAGTCATTCCTATCACACTCCACCAAAAACAGACAAAAACGCGTAATATGAATCTCCAAAATTGAAAGGTTTTCTACAGAACCATTTTTTTATTATATATACACACATTCTATTCTATGCCAACGATTAGCGCAACAGTGAAATTTAAAACCTATGTTTCAGAAAATGATGCAAAAGGATTAAATCCATATGCTGTAATTAAATCACGTATAAACAATGCTAGAGATATATGGGTCGTGGATTTTGAAGTCGAAAACGAACAATCAAAATAGTGAAGATATATTGGATTTATGCCGCTTTCTGCAATTATTGGGGATCAAACTATAATAGGTCCCGACTTATCTCCAGACGAATGGAATGATCTAAAATGGGAACATAAGAAGGGACTTCCTGTTATAATGAGGTGTTGCGGAGCAAAGGGGCATCTACGCACATCAAAAAACGGACTTCAACATTTTTATCATGCACCCGGTTCAGAACCATGTTCATGGGGGCCTGAATCTCTCGCACATTTGAAACTTAAAAATGAAATATATCAAATTTGTAAAGCAGCAGGGTGGAAAAGTAGTATTGAATATACATCGATTGTGGGTGATTGGAGAGCGGACGTTTATGCCGAAAATTACGACAAGAAAATTGTTTTTGAAGTTCAATTAACGAAAATTCCATTGACAGAATTAAAAGAACGAGACCTCAAATACAAACGATGTGGGATTGAATCATATTGGATTCTTAAAAACAAGTCGAAATACCCGTTAAATGATTATCAAGGATTTGAAGAATTAAGCCATACACATTATATTGATGGCTATTATTCATCCGGCACAAAATATGCAAGCCTAGAAGAAAGCTTAAATAAATCCAAATATTTCATCCCAAAAGATGTCATTTCCATCTGCATAAATCCAGACACACACATCTTGGTCACAGAAGATGATGAGGAAATTCTCCTTAGTGAATGGATTAATTCGATTTTGGATGGAAGTTATCAATTATATTTATTGAAAATTCGTGAGGAATATCAATATTACTGCAACTTGAGGCAAATAGCAAGACCAATTATAGAAGAAGTATCTGATTTGCATTGTA
>DARA01000025.1 GCA_002503135.1 Methanomicrobiaceae archaeon UBA207 | reverse complement strand
ATTCCCGAATAATTTTAATTTTTTAAAAAATCTTACTTCCAGGGTTTGACAAAGGTCGAAAAACCCGAATATCCAGAAAGGGAGACGAGTTATGAAATCTGAATCTGAATACCCTTTCAGGATGGGAACAACAGTGGTCCTGCCATCAGGAGGGCGGTAACAGATATGGCTCCCTTTTTGTCGTGACTGAACAAACCCAAGACGTTCCAGAGCACTGCATACATTTTCAGGCGGTTGGGGGGTTAAACGGTGCATCCAATTGCATATTTAGTCAATGAGCCCACGTACCTTTGATCTTGCGATCCATTCAGGGGGTTACTCATCTGGAAATGGATTTCTACAGAGCCCGTTGGATGTTTTGGGTTGTACGATAGTTATACAATAAGGTTATACAATAAGGTTGTACGATAGTCATACAATAAGGAGGTAGGTATGGGAATTTATTCTGAGTATTTGGAGAGTTCGTTTGACTGGGGTACTCTTCAGACAGAACGAAAAAAACAACTTTTACGAATATCGCAACTACGAGGAGGTAGAGCTATTCTCACCTTCGCTGGTGCTATGACAAAACAAGCGGATATATCCATAGACTACAGTGATCGTGTTCCTATAATAGACCAGATTAGTAATCTTGAAGGAGACAAAATAGACATTATTCTTGAAACGCCTGGCGGTTATGCTGAAATCGTGGGAGATATAATCAAGTATATACGAAATAGGTTCTCCGAGGTCACTATGATTGTGCCAGGTTATGCAAAAAGTGCAGGTACAATTATGGTTATGGCTGGCGATGAAATTCTCATGGAACCAGCCTCTGCTCTCGGGCCGATTGATGCACAAATGCATCAAGGTGGGAAGCGCTTTTCTGCACATGCGTTTTTGGCAGGATTAGAAAAGATAAAACAGGAGGTTGAAGATAAAAAGCATCTGAACCTTGCCTATGTACCAATTCTTCAAAATATATCTCCTGGCGAAATACAAAATTGTGAGAATGCACAGAACTTTTCCAAAAAACTTGTGACCGATTGGCTTTCTGAATACAAATTTAAATTCTGGAAGACTCATAGCACTGGTGAGCCAGTGACAGATGATGACAAAGAAACTCGAGCTAAAGAAATTGCGGAGAGACTATGTGATCACGGGCAATGGCTTACACACGGCCGATCGATTACCATCAATGATCTGCGTGAGATGCGATTGGAAGTAACTGATTTTAGTGAGGATACTGAACTATTTGACGCAATTAGCCGATACTATATACTTTTGAAGATGTCTTTTGATACAACGAACATATTCAAGATATATGAAACTCCGAACTCACAGATATACCGATATGCAACCCCACAGGTTGGTACTGCACCACAGCAAATGCCTGATATGGCATTAATTGAATTTGAGTGTCCCAACTGTAAGACGAAGACAAAGATTCAAGCAAACTTAAAGGAAGGTGTTCCAATGCAGAAAGGATCAGTACCATTTCCAAAAGACAATGTATTTATGTGTCCGGCATGTAACAATCGTAACGATTTGAGCACAGTGAGAAATCAGATAGAATCGCAGTCAAAGAAAAAGGTCGTTTAGGAGGTCATCATGTCGGAGAAACAACATAAATTTTCAATAATTTTTGAAGAGCTTGACCGGCTGTCGGTGGAGCTTGAAAGTGATGAACTCGAGAAATATGAAGAGATACAAGCTCTTAGAGAGATCGTGCTTGAGATGCAAACTCCAGTGCAAACCCAATTTACATCTACATAATATTTGGCATGACATTTTCTGAGTCGGTGTGATCGCATCGGTGACCCGGTAAACTCAGATTAAGGCAACGTATGACACCCAACGCTTATCTCACCACCCGACCTGCATGGATGCCCCGTTTTCCAAAACGAGATCCGTGACTACAACGATGGTTTTTCATGCTCGGTGAAGCGAAATGGAACCATAATAACTTTTCGTTAATTGGACACCATCTCTTTTGTCAGTGATTTAGATTATTGATTGGGAATACGCAATGGGGAAAAATACCTGTGTTCCTTAAATAATCATGTTGATTCATAAATGGTTGGATACATGAAGTCTTTTTCAGGAAGATTTCAGCGACCCGAAACCCTCTCCCAACCGCACCCAGCGAATGTATGGAATTGTGGCGGCGTGTTTTGGGGATGGTACGATAAATAAAATCAGCGATGTCAGGCGAGTCACAGTAAGTCCCATCATAATACCCCCACCTTACCCCAGACACTCCTCCATGCACCGCAGGTCATCGGCGACGAGCGCCAGCTTGTCGTCAAGGGAGAGGCTCTGACCAAAAGTCAGGTCATCCAGTTCGAGTATCAGGGGTCCGCTGTAACCGGCATCACGGAGGTGCTCCAGGCAGGAAATCACAGTCGCACTCCCATTGACGGGGAGGTGCAGACACCCGTTTTCGCACCCGCCCACATGCACATCCACCATGCGGTCAGAGCAGAGCCTGATATACTCCTCAGCCGCCTCCACGGACCGGGAGAGGGCATGGGCAATATCAAAAGTGAAATAGAGCCAGGTCTCCTCATCGAGCACCTCCCGCACCTGATCGGGGGTGCAGAAGAAGGAGTTTGCCGTCGGCACCATATTCTCCATCCCCACCTTCACCCCGGTCTCCAGGGACGCCTCGTGGAGAGCCCCGAGGTACAGATCAAACCTCTCAAAATCAGCTTCGCTCGGGGGGCGTTTTGCCGTCCTCCGTCCGGGATGCACAGTCACCACCTCAGCCCCGGCACACTCCGCAATCCCGAGAGAGAGGACCGCATACTCCACAGAAGCCGCTGCCACCCTGGGATTGATCGAACAGGGGTTCAGATCCAGAATAGGGGCATGAATGGTCATCGGCGAAAGTCCGGGATAAGATGCAGCGTACCCGGCAAGTTCAGAGGCAGGCATATCCCTGAGCCAGAAATCAGGAGTCTCAATCCAGAACTCAATGCCTGAAAACCCGGCATCCGAGACGTACCTGAAGATATCCCTGCAGGCATATTCATGGAAGAACATGCTCGAGATGCCGAACCGGAAGACCATGTACGTAATTCTTATGTCGCCCACACCTATTATTACCTGATGAAACCCTTCGGGAGCGCCGATCCCATGGAACGCAGCGGCGCCACGGTCATGCACGTATCTGATCTCTCCCGCCTGATCAGGGACCTGCTCGATGACGACCGCCTGCGGGACATCTGGGTGAAGGGCGAGGTGACGAATTACAAGCACCACCCCAAGGGGCACCGCTATTTCTCCATAAGCGAGACGTGCGACGGGCGGGTCTATATCGTTCCGTGCGTGATGTGGAGGACCTCGGCATATAACCTGGCATTTGCACCGCATGACGGCATGGAAGTCCTGGTCAGAGGTTCGGTCGAGGTCTATGAGCCGCACGGCAGGTACCAGTTCATTGTGAGGGAGATGATACAGGCAGGTGCCGGGGAGAAACATCTCCTTGTCGAAAGATGGAAACGTGACCTGGAGTCAGAGGGGCTCTTCTCTGCCGACCGGAAACAGCCCCTGCCACCATTTCCTGCCAGGGTGGGCGTCGTCACATCAAAGAGCGGGGCGGCGTTTCAGGACGTCATAAATGTGATCAGCCACCGCTACCCTGTCGAACTCGTCCTCTCCCACACCGCAGTGCAGGGTGACCTGGCGCATCTTGAGATCGCAGAAGCGATCAGGAAGATTGACGGGTGCGTGGATGTGATCATCGTGGGCAGGGGCGGGGGGAGCTTTGAAGACCTCTTTGCCTTCAACCACCCGGACGTCATACGGGCGGTTGCCGCATGCACCACGCCCGTGATCAGTGCGGTGGGGCATGAAGTGGATGTCACCCTCTGCGACCATGCGGCTGATGTCCGTGCACCCACACCCTCAGCTGCGGCGGCACTGGCTGTCCCTGACCGGCGTGAACTCATGGATGAACTGCGGCAGGTGACGAGGCGGCTTGAGAACGCCCATGTAAACAGGGTCACCCGTGCCCGCAATGAACTGGAGGAACTGGAGGCGCAGGTGCACCCAGTGCGGTTCAGGAGAAGGCTTGATGTCATGATGCAGGACCTCGTCTCACACCTTGACCGCCTTGAGAGGGCGGCGCGGACCCGGGTGCAGTTGAAACGCCTCCGCCTGGCTGAGGCAAAAGCCCACCTGGACGGGATGGACCCTTTCTCACCCCTGAAGAGGGGTTACTGCCTGGCAGAGAAGGGCGGACACGTCGTCGCATCTGTCAGGGATCTCAGGGAAGGAGACAGGCTGGCGCTCCGTATGGCAGACGGGAGATGCATCACCTCTGTGGAGGAAGTGGAATATGGCAAAAAACTATGAAGAACTCATCACAGAACTGCGGGAGATCGTTCGTGCACTCGAAGATGGAGAGACCAGCCTCGACGAGAACATCCGGCTCTATGAGAGGGGGTCACTGATCGTCAAAGAGTGTGAGCGCCTCCTTGAAGAGGCTGAACTGAAGATCACAGAGATGTGCAGGGAATAGGCACGGTGCTCCCTGCCCATGACAGAGGTCTCCGGTCCTCGCTGACGACCACTGTCATCTCAACCACCACCTCCCCGCCATTGCGGATGTACCGGATGATCTCCCTGGGAATGGTGCGGGCAACCAGATCCGAGGAGATGCCGACGGTCCTGCCGCAGACATAGGTGCTCCTCCTCCAGACGAGATCTGAGGGATGGTCAAGGGTAAATGCAGAGCTCCCCCTCGAATGCACCTCTGCCACAAGGTCGCCTGCCATAATACGCGTAGTCAGGCAGGCACGGTCGTCAGAGAGCAACCGCCTGAATCCCGGGTGGAGGTCTGCAGCCCCTTTATCGGCGCACACACCGATAATGCAGTCACCGCCTGAGGTCAGTTCCTCTTCTTTTGTGACTTCAAAGGTCGTCCTGTGCAGACCCCGCACCAGCGGGTGACCCCGGCACCTGATGAGTTCATGCGCCTCCATGCTGCAATAGATTCTGCTCTCCATCAATATTGAAACAGGCAGGTCGCTGCCGCCCCTGGCATGAGAACCTATTTCACCATATCCTCTAAAGTATATTGGATATGTCTCCAAGATTTTACTGCCCGGTCTGCAAGAGGAGAGAGGACCACCAGATCCTCAGTGAGTCGCACGACCTCCTGGTGCAATGCACACAGTGCAGCCACATCCACCATATGCCAAAACCTAAACTACCAGCGGTTCTCGTCATCAGGACGATCGTCAGCCATGAAGAGAAGTCCATCGCCGGCACCACAGAACTGCTGAGCGATGACGTCTGCAGGGTGGGGGACTACATAGTCGCAGAGTGCGGGGATGAGTCGGTCGGTGTCGAAATCACGGGGATCGAGAAGTCCAAGACACATAAGCGGGTATCAAAGGCACAGGCGTCGGATATCGAGACCCTCTGGACACGGAGCATCGAACGCGTCGTGCTCAAGGCATCTGTCCATGATGGTCGCCTGACACTGCCGATCTACCATATATGCGATGGCGAGGAGGTCTTTGTAGTGGGGGAGGTGTACGCCTTTGGAGGAAAAAGGTTCAGGACATCCCACATAAAACTTCGTGACGGGGCGGTGCTGCGCAAAGAGGGATGGAAAACCACAGCACAGAGGATCAAGCGCATATACGGCAACAGGTTATAGATACTCCTTAATCGCCGCCTCGAGCTCCTCTCTGTGTATAACCCCCTCAAACCGTTCCACCACCCCATCATCCTGCAGAATCAGTATCGTCGGTGTAACCCTGAGCCCGTAGTCATGGACATGATGCGGGTTTTTAACCACATCAATCACTTCAAGCGTGATATTCAGATTTTTGCTCACTTCCCTGTTGATGGATGCCTGCTCCTCGCACCCCATGCACCCCTCCTGATCAAAACAGATCA
>DARA01000024.1 GCA_002503135.1 Methanomicrobiaceae archaeon UBA207 | reverse complement strand
GCCAGCACGCCGGCTCTGCTCCTCTGCTGGATTCCACTCATTAATCTTCTCGCTCCCATCTGGTCCCTGATCCTCTTCATACTGGGGGTCCGCGAGTTGCACAAATTCTCCACTTCACGTGCGGTGCTGGCGATCATAATACCGGTTGTAATAATCATAGCAGCGGTGTCTCTTGTCTTTTCCACTGCCATCATCGCGTTTGTCCTGGAGATGGCAGGCACTCTGCCGTCGACACCCATGGTATAACATAACCCCTGTGAAGCCGCGGAGCGTGACTGAGTCACCAAAGATGATCAATGATCCAAAAAAGGCAGGTCAGTGCCTGAAGTGGCGGGTGTCGGTGAATGCCATTGCCACATTCAGGCGGTTGGCGGCGTCGATCACTTCCTGGTCGCGGATGGAGCCGCCGGGCTGAATGAGTGCGGTCGCGCCTGCCTCAGCCGCCACCTCCAGTGTGTCAGGGAAGGGGAGGAATGCATCTGATGCCACCGCCGACCCCTGAAGCGGCGTCCCTGCCTTCATAATCGCGATCCTTGCCGAGTCGACACGGCTCATCTGACCCGCACCGATGCCGAGCACCGCCGTCTCACCGGCAAAGATGATTGCATTGCTCCGGGTGTGCCCGCAGACCTTCCATGCAAGCTGCATCGCCCGCATCTCGCCGGCAGTGGGTTCCCGTTCGGTCACGACCCGCCACTCCTCCACCTGTGGCGGTGTCCGTTGCACCAGTGCGCCGCCGTCGATGCTCCTGACCTCGTCCTGTGCGGTATATTCAGGAAGGACGAGCACACGCATATTCTCTTTGCGTTTCATCACTCCGAGGGCATCGGGGGTGTATGACAGCGCGATCACGACCTCGACGAATGTGGTGCAGATCTCTTCAGCGACCTCGCGGGTCACTTCCATGTTGAGTGCCACGACCGAGCCGTATGCAGATACCGGGTCCACTTCCCTTGCGGCGATGTACGCACTCAGCAGGTCTTCACCTGTCGCCACGCCGCAGGGGTTGTTGTGCTTGACCACTACGGCGCAGCACTCGCTGAACTCGCGCAGCAGCCCCACAGCAGCATTCAGGTCAAGGTAGTTGTTGTACGACATCTGCTTCCCCTGCAGCGGTGTCAGGGATGCGATGCCGGTGTCGCCATACACCACTGCCTGCTGGTGCGGGTTCTCCCCGTACCTGAGAGGACGCCCGTTCCTGAACTGGATGGTATACACATCAGGGAATATCTGATCAAGTGAGTGGAGGTGGTTGCTGATCGCCGCATCATATGCTGCCGTCCGTGCAAAAGCAGCTTTTGCAAGAGTCAGACGTTCTTTGTCAGTGAAACCGCCGCGCTCCACGGCTTCCGCCACCAGAGGATAATAGGAGGGATCAACGACCACTGCCACGCGGCGGTAGTTCTTTGCCGCCGCCCGCACCATCGCCGGTCCGCCGATGTCGATATATTCTATGAGTTCATCCAGACCCGGCACCTCCTCCTTCATGGCTTCAAATGGGTAGAGGTTGACCACCAGGAGATCGATCGCCTTGATGCCATGTTCAGCCATGACCGCATCATCGATGCCGCGGCGGCAAAGAAGACCGCCATGCACCCTGGGGTGGAGCGTCTTCACCCTGCCGTCCATCATCTCAGGAAACCCGGTATATTCAGAGACATCAACAAAATCCAGTCCTGCATCGCGCAGCACTTTCCCGGTACCTCCTGAGGATATGATCCCGATATTGTGCTCTGCCAGCACCCGCGCAAGCTTGATGATCCCTGTCTTGTCCCAGACAGAGAGCAGTGCCCATTTCATACAGAAGAGTGGTTGTGTGAGCATATCATATATTTGGCGGTGCAGCGGGACGACCCATTAAGAGACTGTCGCCCCCATAATTATGGTGTGAGATACCTCCCTGTCAAGAAGGTCATGTACTGGTGCAGGCACTGCAATGTCCCGCTCATCGGGAGACGATGCAGCTGCGGAAAGGATGGCGAGGCGGTGACGCTCCTGCGCCCGTATGATGTGCGACCTGCCCTCCACCATGATATGGAGATACTGAAAGGTCTGCTTCTGGAGCGTTTCGGCACCAGCCGTCTCCAGCAGATCGTCCTCTTCAACAAAGCCGGCGGGCTTGACAGGAATGACCTGGTCCTCATGAACGGGAAGCGCTTCGGCTGGCTTTCTTTTGATCCGTGCTCAAAAGAATACACGCTTGACCTCGCTTTTGAGGCGCTTCCACAGGTCCTGCCGCATGCCACACAGGGTGTCATCGATATCACCAGCGCCGTATCCGCGATGCAGGCGGAGGGAAAACGGGGGCACCTCAGCGGAAAACGGATCGCTGTTGATACTGATGAGCCGGACGGCACCGTCATCGTCAGGTCGGGCAGGCACTATGGGACAGGGCAGCTGAGCAGAGGTTACATCCGCATCAAACACCTGGGGCACATCGAGGAGGTCGTGCTCCCTGACCCGTCATGGGAGGAATCTGTCAGGTGCAACAGGTATCACCTCAGGAACATGGAACGGACGGCGGTCAGGTTCATCAGGCAGCATATGAGAGGCGCTGAAAGGGTCAATGTCTCATTCAGCGGAGGAAAGGACAGCACCGCCGTGCTCGAACTGGCACGACGGGCAGGCGTGGATGATGTATATTTTGTTGATACAGGCATGGAGTTCCCTGAGACCCTGGAATTCGTGAAGCAGACATTCTTCCGGGATGTGCCCGAACCGAAATTCAAAGAGAATCTGGTGAAGAGTACAGGCATCCGGCGTGTACTGAATGCGAGTGAAACACCTGAAGCATTGAATGGAGAGGATTTCTGGGCACATGCGGAAAGACTCGGTCCGCCACGGAAGGATAACCGCTGGTGCTGCGAGGTCCTGAAACTCCAGCCTGTGAAGGATATGCTGTCAAAGGAGGGGGAGTGCGTAACGGTACAGGGCAACAGGTGGTATGAGTCATTTTCACGTGCAGAACTGCCGGCTGCTGCAAGAAACCCGTTTAATCCGCTTCAGCTGAATATCAACCCAATCCTCAACTGGAGGGCACTTGAGGTCTTCACGTATATCTGGTGGCGGGACCTCCCATGCAACCCCCTCTATGACCTCGGCTATGAACGCGTCGGGTGCTGGATGTGCCCTGCGATGCTCGAAAGCGAGTTTGAGAATACGCGAAGCCTGCACCCTGAACTCTACGGGCGCTGGATGACGTACCTGAAGAGACATGCACAGAAAGACCTCCCTGATATGTACTTCAGGTGTGGTTTCTGGCGGTGGAGGAGACCGCCGCCCAAGATGTGCAGGCTTGCGGAAGAGGTAGGCGTGACGATTCCGGAAGAGAGAGATCTCCTGCCGGCAGCGCCAGGATAATATGCGGAGTGTGCAACACACCGACCCCGGTAGGGGCGGTGTTCAAACCCCGTTTCAGAGAAACGGTGTGCAACACACCTCTCCCAGAAGGAGATGTGTTCGAACAACAGTTCTCTGAACTGGTGTGCAGTGCACTGCACCACAATCCTGAAAATGCTGAATAAATGACAGCGGATTCCTGTGCCGCACCTGCGAAAATATTATATAGAACCATATTCCAATGAATAATGCACACCTCGTGATAAATCCATTAAGTGCAGGTTGGTGCAGGTATTCGTATGGAAAACGAGAATCAGGAAAACACTGCTGTTGAAAAGTCCAAAGAAGACAGGGGCGGCGCAGACCATTTATCTGAGACGGTTTCTGTTGAGGACCTGCAGAAGGTGCTGGACGACTTCAATGACAGGCACCTCCGCCTGGCAGCCGAGTTTGACAATTATAAAAAGCGGATGACGCAGGAACTTGAGAGGCAGAAAAAGTTCGCAGTGGAAAAATTTGCCAGTGAACTCCTGGACGTCATTGACAACCTTGAACGGGCTGCCGCTGCGGATGATGCGAACCTCAGGGAGGGTCTGGTGCAGATACAAAAGCTATTCGGCAGCATCCTTGAGAGATACTCGATAGAGGCGATCGATGCCTGCGGCACATCATTCAACCCTGAATTGCATGAGGCGATCGCATATGTGCCTTCAGATGCCGATGAAGGCATTGTGATCGACGAAGTTATCCGCGGCTACCGCATGCGTGACAAGGTAATCAGGCACGCCAAAGTCATTGTGTCAAGAGGTAAGGAGGAGTGAAGATATGGTTTCGGAAAAAGTTTTGGGAATAGATCTGGGGACCACAAACTCATGTATGGCGATCATGGAAAACGGCAAGCCGGTGATCATCACCAACACCGAGGGCGGCAGGACAACGCCCTCGGTAATCGCATTCACCAAGGGTGGTGAGAGGCTCATCGGCACCGTCGCAAAGCGGCAGGCGATCACCAATCCAGAGCGGACGATCACCTCGATCAAACGGAAGATGGGTACTGATGAGACAGTGACGATCGATGACAGGAAGTATACGCCTCCGGAGATATCGGCGATGATCCTCCAGAAGATGAAGATGGACGCCGAGGCGTACCTGGGCGGGAAGATCACAAAAGCCGTGATCACTGTTCCGGCATACTTCAATGACGCACAGCGGCAGGCAACCAAGGACGCAGGTAAAATTGCCGGGCTGGAAGTGCTCAGGATCATCAATGAGCCGACAGCGAGTGCCTTGGCATATGGCATAGACAAAGAAGAAGAGGCGACCGTCCTCGTCTATGACCTTGGCGGCGGGACATTTGATGTCTCGATCCTGCACCTTGGAGATGGCGTATTTGAGGTGAAATCGACCTCCGGAGACAACCGCCTGGGGGGCGACGACTTCGACGAGCTGGTCCTGGACTACCTGGTAAATGAATTCAAGAAGAAGGAGAGCGTTGACCTCCGCAAAGACCCGATCGCGATGCAGCGCCTGCGTGACGCTGCTGAAAACGCAAAGAAGGAGCTCTCCTCAGCACAGAAGACCAATATCAACCTCCCGTACATCACAACCGATACGACAGGTCCGAAATTCCTTGATATCGACCTGACGCGTGCAAAGTTGGAGCAACTGATCGGCGACCTTGTTGAGAGGACCGTCGGACCGATCAAACAGGCGCTCAGTGATGCCAAACTGAAACCGGCAGATATCGACCACGTGCTGCTGGTGGGCGGCTCGACCAGAGTGCCGCTGGTGCAGGCGACTGTGAAGAAGATACTCGGGAAAGACCCGGACAAAGGCATCAACCCGGATGAGTGCGTTGCCATCGGTGCAGCCATTCAGGGAAGTGTGCTCACAGGAGAGACCAAGGACGTGCTCCTTCTTGACGTAGCCCCCCTGACACTGGGGATTGAGACACTCGGCGGGATCGCCACGCCGCTTATTGAGAGGAACACCACCATCCCGACAAAGAAGAGCCAGATCTTCAGCACGGCAGCTGACAAACAGACCGCCGTTGACATCCATATCATACAGGGGGAGCGGAAACTTGCCAAGGACAACCACTCGCTCGGCAGATTCCAGCTGGCAAATATCCCGCCGGCGCCGCGCGGCATCCCGCAGATAGAAGTCACCTTTGACATTGATGCAAATGGCATCGTACATGTTTCTGCAAAAGACCTTGGCACAGGGAATGAACAGTCGATCAGCATAAAAGGCGGGAGCAAAGTTGCAGATGACGAGATCAAGCGCATGATGGATGAGGCAACGCAGTTTGAGGAGGAGGACAAAAAGCGCCTTGAAGAGATCCAGCTGAGGAATGACGCTGACACACTCATCTACACGGCTGAAAAACTGCTCAAGGAGAGTGAATCCGCCATTGATGCCGAAGACAGGGCGAAGATTGAGTCAGGGGTCGGGTCACTGAGAAAAGCTCTCGAGGGAGAGGATACAGAGGCGATCCGGAAGGAGAATGCTGCCCTGCAGGAGGCGGTGTTTGCAGTCACCACAAAGATTTACCAGCAGGCAGAACAGGCGCGTGCAGAGCAGGCAGCGGAAAAGTCTGGTACCGAAGGTGAAGAGCCGGTCGTTGATGCGGACTTTGAAGTGAAAGATGAGTGAATGTGATGGCGGCTGCAGGGGACTACTATGCGACGCTGAACATCCCGCGGAATGCGAGCGAGAAGGAGATAAAAAAAGCGTACCGCACCCTTGCCAGGAAATACCACCCTGACGTCTGCAAGGAGCCGGATGCAGAGGAGAGGTTCAAGAAGATCAATGAGGCATACAGTGTCCTCTCTGATTCCCAGAAACGTGCCCAGTACGACCAGATGGGGCACGACACCTATACCTCGGCGTCACGCGGCTCGTATGCAGGCACTGGCGGGTTTTCAGGATTTAATGCCGACTTTTCAGGGTTTGGTGACATCTTCGACACCTTCTTTGGCGGGGGGTTTGGCGGGGCGCAGCAGAGGCGCGGTCCCCAGCCAGGCGCCGATCTCCTGATGAAGATGCAGATTGCACTCCAGGACGCAGTATTCGGCATTGAACGTGATGTCGGGATCATGCACACGGAGGCGTGCCCTGACTGCAAGGGGTCAGGGAGCGCTACAGGAAACCTCAGGGCGTGCCCGAACTGTGGCGGAAGCGGGCAGATGCGCCAGACAGTGCAGTCGATCTTCGGGCAGGTCGTCAGGATGAGTACCTGCAGCCGGTGCGGGGGCAGGGGAAAGGTGCCTGATGAGGAATGCCGGAGCTGCAAAGGGACAGGGCATACCAGGGTGAAGCGCACCGTCACGGTCCATATCCCGCCAGGCATTGACACAGGCATGCGGCTGAGGATGGAGGGTTACGGGGAGGCTGGTGATTACGGAGCGCCCAATGGAGACCTGTTCATTGAGGTGGTCGTCCTTCCCCACAAGAGGTTTGTCCGTCACGGCGACCACCTTGAGACGATGGTTGATATCAGCCCGGCGCAGGCGGTGCTTGGCTCCTGCGTGGAGATCGAGACGATCGACGGGCGGCATGTGGAGCTGAAGGTACCTGCAGGTGTCCAGCCCAATACCCTCCTGAGGATACTAGGGGAGGGTGTGCGCCGCCGGGGGAAACCGGGCGACCTCCATGTGAGGGTGAAAGTCGTCATCCCGAAACACCTTTCAGACGAAGAGCGCGAAGCCTACAGCAGCCTGCTAAGCATCGAGGGACACCCCTCTGCCCCAGAGAAGAAGGGCTTTTTTCAGGACGTGAAGGAAAAAATAAAATTCTCATGAGATGGAGGCATACCGCCCCATCATCCATTCGATACCTCACTTTTTTCCGAGCCCTGAAAGCACTGCGATGAACTCTGCGAGGTAACCCTCCATGCAGAGGCTGCCTTCAGGGAAACGAAGGTGATCCTGCCGGTGCTCTGCGATGGTGGCATCAGACGGCGCCAGCAGGACCGGGATGCCTGCCCGCTCTGATGCCTGCACCATCGCTTCCCTGAACTGCCCGAGGCAGTAGGCAACCCTGTGCCGGTAGGTGGTCCGGGTCTTTGTCAGGTAGGCGGTGAGCCGGGCGGTCTCAATCCTCTGGAAATCCCTCCATATGAGCGGGTCCCGGCACCTGCCAAGCATGTATCTGTAGTGGCTGAAGGGATACATCCGCTCGAGTTCTGAGGGGACGACCCCGCATGTGCCGAAGACGATGAGGTGTACATCCTCGTGCGGGAGGACTGAAAAGATCGCACGGCGGTATATCTGATGGCTGGGACTCGCGCTATAGGGTTTGCGCATGGCGCATGGCAGGAATATGGCGACATCCCTTTCACGAACACGATAGTGATCGATGATGTCCCTGTGGGCATCTTCAAATGCCGGGTTATAGAACGGCGGCGTGCCTGACGGCTCCTGTGCACCAGCCGGACTGATCATCATCTCTTTCACCTGCCTGTACCTCTCCCGGGTGTACCCCTGGTATACCTATTTGAAAGGGCGCCCCCAATAATTATTGGATGAAACTCCTCTTTGAATTATCCGGGGAGCACCCGACACTGCCTGTGGCTGAGCTGGAATGTGTCGGAAGGGTCACTGATCTGAGGAGGCAGGTGGCGGTGGCTGACTGCCCTGACCCTGATGCGGCAGCGAGGCTCGCGCTTACGCATGTGGTCATGGAGTATATCGGGGAGTGTGCTCCGTCCCTGGAGGCGTTCCGCGATCTCCTGAGGGAGGCTTCCATCACGGCGCCGGGGACATTCGCAGGCAGGGTCAGGAAGATGGATGGTGCAGACACTGAGGAGTCCCGGGTGTCCATCGAACGGGTGATCGGGAGCATGATCAGGGGGCGGGTCGCCCTGAAGAACCCGGAGACCGAATACAGGGCGATCTTATCAGAGGACAGGTGCTACTTTGGTCGTGTGCTGCTGCGCCCGGACCGCAGGGCTTTTGAATGCAGAAACCCCATGCGACGCCCGTTTTTTCATCCGGGCGTGATCATGCCCATGATGGCGCGTGCGCTCGTCAATATATCGCTCGTCTCTGAGGGGGAGCTGCTCTGTGACCCGTTCTGCGGGACCGGCGGCATCCTGCTCGAGGCGCAGGCTGTGGGGGCTGTGGGGGTGGGGAGTGACTTTGACCCCATGATGGTGGCGGGCTGCCGGCGTAACCTGCCGCATGCGGACCTGATGCTCGCAGATGCCACTGCTCTGCCACTGATCAGCAACTCCACCGGTGCAGTGGTCACTGACCTGCCGTACGGGCAGTCGGTGCGGATCAGGGCGCCTGATATAGACCGCCTGTATGCAGGGGCATTCGATGAGACCAGAAGGATACTGATGCCAGGGAGGCGGGCGGTGGTAGTCACGCACAGGGACGTGAGCGGAGCTGCCAGAGATTATATGGAGATCCTGCAGATCCACAGACAGAGGGTGCATAAAAGCCTGACACGGCACGTACTGGTGCTGAAAAAACGGGAGTGATGTGACTCACACCATTCCGGAAGAATGGTGTTCTAACAGCTCACCCGTAGGTTAGATGTGCAACACCGCACGAGAGGGTGGCGCCTCTCTCACAGGGGTTCACTGGACGTGCGTCCACCGCTCTTCCGATAGAGATAGCAGGCATCTCCGTGGTGGTGCGGGGTCTGCCTCAGGTCATCGATGATGCCGGGGAGAACATCAAGCACATACTCTATATCACCTAAAGTGTTCGTCCTGCCCAGGGTGAAGCGCACTGTGCCGTGCGCTTCTTCGGGTGTCAGACCTGTTGCGAGGAGGACATGGGAGGGGCGGAGTGACCCGGATGTGCAGGCGCTGCCGGTCGAGACGCATACCCCGTGTTCGTCGAGCATCCTGAGGACGGATTCACCTGATACGTCCCTGAAAGTCACACTGACGTTCCCGGGCAGGCGGAGTTCAGGGTGACCGTTGAGGCTGGTATGCGGGATGCTCCCGAGTATGCCGTCTGTGAGGCGGCTCCGTTTTTCCCGCAGGTGTGCACTCCGCTCTTTGATTGCGCCGGCGGCGAGTTCAACCGCCTTCCCGAGACCGATGATCCCGGGCAGGTTTTCTGTGCCGGCACGCCTCCCGCCCTCCTGCCCGCCGCCATGTATGAAACCGTCTATTTTCACGCCTTCTCTGATATAAAGGGCTCCCACACCTTTGGGTCCATAGAACTTGTGAGCTGACAGGGAGAGGAGGTCGATCTTCATCTCATCCACGTCAATGGGCAGATTGCCGACCGCCTGAACCGCATCGGTGTGGAAAGGGATGCCATGATCGCGGGCGATCCTGCCGATCCCGGCAACCGGTTCGATGGTGCCGATCTCATTGTTTGCAAACATGACAGAGATGAGGATGGTCTTGTCAGTGATCGCATCACTCACAGCCCCGGGGTCGATGGAGCCGTACCTGTCAACAGGGAGATAGGTCACCTCAAACCCGTGCTGCTCCAGGTATTCACAGGTATGGAGCACGGCATGGTGCTCGATCGCGGATGTGATTATGTGCTTTCCCTGATGCCTGTTCGCATACGCAACCCCTTTTATCGCCCAGTTGTCTGACTCGGTGCCGCCAGCCGTGAAACAGATTTCTTCAGGCTCTGCTCCCAGTGCGCGGGCTGTCTGTTCCCTGACAGCCTCCACATCCTCCCTGGACTCACGCCCGATCCTGTATACGGATGAGGGGTTCCCGAACTTCCCGGCAAAGTATGGGAGCATCGCCTCAATGACTTCAGACCGGGCAGGGGTGGTCGCGGCATGATCCATGTAGATCAGTCCTTTCTTCTCCATCACTGCCTCCGTGCGGGTGTTCATCGTGATTTTAGAGGGATGATGCTATAAAATTATGTAATCCGGGTAGAGATGACAGGTCAGGTGCGGCGGTGCAGAAGGAGCCGCCGGCGCCACCTATTTATGCTGCCGGAACATAGAATTTAGGAGATATTTACCAATTAAACAGTTAATTATATATACTGGATAATATATAGGAAGAATTTAATTGTGTGGTGAGTGATATGGCGGCATCGAAACGTATTAAGGAGACCCACAACCCTACCCAGCAAAAAATTGTGGGATATCTCAAATCGGGTCTCATGAGAGGGAAGCATTACTTCAAATCCAAATATATCGCGAGAGATCTTGGGCTGTCCGCAAAAGAGGTGGGGACGAACCTTGCCATTCTCGCTGATATCTGCGAAGAACTTGATATCATGCGCTGGAGTTACTCGAACAGCACCACATGGCGGGTAACCCCGAGAGCGGCATGACCTAACTGATGCGGAGATACCTGATATTATGGAGAAGATTGCGGAGATCATTGAAGAGATCGAATGCATCGCACCAGTCAATGAATTCAAGGACTGCCTGATGACGCAGGACAAGACTTCGGATGCGCCGGAAAAACTCTGGTTCAATATCGACGTCCCGGTGGGGCACGGGCTGAAGGACGGCGACAGGATACGGATCACGATTGAGAAGGTCTGACTGAGCCGACAGGCAGATCAAAGAATTTCAAATGATCGACTGCCGAAGATCAGATATGCCCGGAGCATCTCCCAAAAGTTCCAAACTTACTTCCGGAGGTGAGAGGTATGGACAGAGAAGAGATGTTTGCAAAGATAACCCATCTACTTAAAGATCAGGGAGCAAGAAAGGTGGCAGTCTTTGGCTCCTATATAAGAGGGGAGGAGAGCCAGGAGAGCGATATAGATATTATCGTGGAATTTTCAGAGAGAAAGAGCCTTCTCGAACTTGTGAGGATAGAAAGGGAGTTGTCCGACGTTCTGGGAATAAAAGTGGATCTGCTGACGGAAAAATCCATAAGTCCGTATCTGATTGATACGATAAAGAGGGAGATGGAGGTAATTTACGGGTGAAAAAAGACGATACCGTCTATCTGATGCACATTTCAGATGCCATATCCAGAATCACAGAACGTGTCCGGCTTTGGCTACGCTCAAATTTACCTACGGGGAATCCCTCTCTGGGGGATGTTGTAAGTCTACGGAATCATATGCGATGGATATCTGCCATGGGTGCAGGTGCATCTCCACAGCATTATCACTACGCTGCCTCTTCTGCTGTATTTTTCATGAGAATTGCTTTTTGTTTCAAGCCACTCCATGCAAACACATGCAACCGGTAGAAAAGCATCCCAACAAACAGAACTATCAACAAGAACAATAAAATCCAAGTTAAAGCACTTAACAACAAATCGCCTGCATTAAACATCAATAAAATGTGAAGGGAATTAATACCACCTTTACTGAATGCAATAGTCGAGATGATTGAGAGAGCAATAAAATCAAATCCCAGTACAAGAGCAGCATCCCGGAGATAGAATTTTGAAATATCTATTCTACAATCACAAATATTGATGAATTGGTCCACTTCATGAGTATTGAGATCCATCCCCCCAAATAGTGGAGAGATTCGTTCGGTTTGAAACTTTTGAAAATTGTTTGAAAAACACCATCCGATCGAATTATGATCTGATAATTTGATTATTTTTTCACATTCACACACGAGTTCCTCAACCTGAGACATTTAACCATCCACTCGAATCAATTCAGCTCTTCCTCTTTTTCGACGATAACACCCACCGGTCTTATCCCGGTGTAGCTTATCCCAACAAAATGCTTAATACATTACCGCGCAAACCGGTGTAGCGCTGGATCCATAGGGTAGCGGATATCCTCTTGGGCTTCGGACCCAAGGACGCGGGTTCGATTCCCGCTGGGTCCATTTCTGCCGGTGAAAATGGGAGCAGGGTGCGCCGGTCTACTCTATCTTTATGTAGTGCTGTCCTGAGAACCCCACCGCCACCGGCGAGACTGCAAGGTCGCTGGCTTCGACACCGCCGGCTATATCCTCCTTCGCATACACCCGTATCTTGTACCAGCCGGAGATGCCACTGACGTCAATCTTCGCATCGTATGTGCCGTTTACATCTCCACCTCCCACGACCGGGACGGTGGCAATGTTCTCCCAGCTACCCCAGACGATCTTGTCAGGGCTGTAGGCTGCATAGACCTCCTGCACCACGGATTCGCTGCCGGCGTAGAAGAGTGTCCAAGTGACCGGGAGGAAATCAGTGCTCGCAACCGGCGGGTCAGGCGTGATCTCGACGTCGATGACGGAAGTGGAGAGGGTGGTGTTGACGTCAGGCACGGCGGTGATGAAGGTGTCGGGGAGGGTGAGTGTGTCCTCGCCGTCATTGAAGATGAGCTGCGTGCCGGGTCCGAAGAGATTGATGTGCCCGTCCTTCTTGACCCTCAGGCTGAATGTCACCTCCCAGGTCTCGCCCAGTTTGATCGTGCCGATGTCAAAGGAGAGAGTGTGGTCAGTCCAGTCACTGCTCTGGTCGATCGTCTCATCCTGGATGGTGGCGGTCTTGTTGCTCCATAATATGCGGGTGGAGACGCCGTCTATGGGGAGGTAGTCAAAGACCTCCCCGCCGGGAACAGAGACGTTGTTCACCTCAACGTTCTGGAAGTTGAGGTCCATCGAAGTGTTTACTCCAGCCGTCTGCCTCAGGTCGCCGGCGATCTCTTTGTAGACTGTGATCAGGGCGTCCCTGCTTGTTGCCTGATATGTTTTACCGCCGGTGGAGTCGGCAAGGGTCTGGAAAACCGTACTTACGGCAGAGGGTATATTATCCCCGTAATAGATCGGATAAATACGGACGTCATTCTCACTGGCATAGGTTGCCATGTTCTGTGAATCTGCACCGAGGTCAGGGAAGGGGTAATAGCTCTGTGTACCACCCTGAAATGATTCCGGATCTTTGCTATCCGCATTCCCACTTGCCAGGGGGTGGCCATACCAGTTATAGTTAGAGTCCGTCAACACCACCACCACCTTATTCACATTCTGCCTCGTGCTCTCCGTCGCCAGCTCTTTGATCGACTTATACAGTGCGTACCTCAGGGGTGTGCCGCCGGACGGGAAGAGGTTCTCGATGGCGGTGTTCACCTGTGAATACCCGGATGTGAGCGGGACGTCAAGTGTGGCATAGTCTGAATAATATGTGCCGCAGCCAGGGTAATGGTAGTTTATATATGCCATATCGTCAGTAACTGAGTTATCAACACCGACCAATCTCTTCTCACTCGGACCAAGACTGTCATAATCAGCAGTTCCGGATATACCAAACGACAGCACCCCTACATGATCCCAGCCCTCACAGAGCTCGCCTGTAAAGACCTTCGCCGCATCCATGGCATCCACCATATGGTCAGTATCACCTTCAAGCATACTCACGCCCCGGTCCATGGCGACCACCACGTCAACCGGCGGCGGCTGGAGCGCCCACCCGTCACCCTTCAGCCTGACAGTGACAGTGACGGTGCCGTTCACCACCACGGTCTCAGGCTCCACAGAGGTCTCTACACTGAGGTACGGGTAATTCCTGTACGCGATCTCAACAGTCTTCGAGACCCCGCCCCATGTTGCCTGGACGGTGCAGGTGCCGCCCGCATTGGCGCTGTAGTTCGTGCCAGTTGAATCATCGGTCGTGAACGCACCAGGACGGAAGAGCACCGTGGCGTAGCCATCCGCGTCCGTGAGGGCAGAGGAGGGATTCACCAGTTCCGGTTCCACCGTCTGGTTATAGACGCCCACGTTCCAGCCTGTGATGCTGAACGTGACAGTCTCCCCTGAAACCGGGTTGCCCTTATCGTCCATCACCTTTGCGCTGACCTCTGCAGTAATCTCCTCCCACACATCGCGGCTCGCCATCGTCTGCGGGTTTGCAGTAAGCACCATAATCTCTGGTGCGCCGGTGATGAACTCCACAGTCATCGTGTGAGTGACGCTGGCATTGTCCACGGCGGTTGCCGTGATATCCACCAGCCCCGTGGCGATGCGGGGTCCGTACCTGAACGACACCCTGCCGGTCGAGCCCGTCGTGAGGGTGGTGCTCTCATCGAGCGAGGTGGTCACACTGACCTGGCGGTCGCGAACCGGGTTGCCGTATTCGTCATACAGCGTGTAGGTGATGAGGAACGTGCTCTCGCCGTCAGCCACTACATAAGGATACGGGTCGGCGGTCGGGACGACGGTGCAATCGATCGACACCGGCACACCATCGGCGATGCCATAGATGGTGATGAAGAAGTCAGGTACATCCGCAGGCGGCACGACCCAGATGATATTCTCACCCGGCACCGCATCCGCCTGCAGTGTCACCGACGCCACCCCTGAGGCGTCGACCAGCGCCGCCGCACTCTCAGTAAGGGTCTCAGTGAACACTGCCCCGCCAGCGGGTGAACCGACAAGGAAACTGACCTCCTCAGCCACCCTCCGGTCGTCCACGGGATTGCCGTGGCTGTC
>DARA01000054.1 GCA_002503135.1 Methanomicrobiaceae archaeon UBA207 | reverse complement strand
GATGTGATCATATATGATGTCCTTGGCGATGTCGTCTGCGGCGGTTTTGCGATGCCGATGCGCGAGGGATATGCGGAAGAGGTGTACCTTGTGACATCAGGCGAGCTGATGTCACTGTATGCCGCCAACAATATATGCAGGGCGATCGCCCGCCTCTCGACGCGGGTGCGCAACCGGTGCAGGCTAGGGGGCGTCATCTGCAATTCAGCGAATGTAAACCGCGAGAAAGACCTTGTCAGTGAATTTGCCAGGCGCATAAATTCCCATATGATCTCATTTATTCCGCGTGACCGCATCGTCCAGGTGGCAGAAGTCAACAGGCAGCCGGTTGTTGGATATGCCCCGGACTCGGACCAGGCAGCCATCTACCGGAACCTGGCGTCAGAGCTCATGAACAACCAGACACTGTGTATTCCCACACCACTTGAGATGGATGAACTGGAGTCCCTCGCCCTCGAATTCGCTTAGATATGGGGGCTGCACCCTGACCGGAGCGCTTTCGGTAACAACACAGGTGACAGACGCAGTCACTGTAATCCATGGACCTGCCGGGTGCACGCACCACAACTTTTCTCTCCTGCATGCGACCCTGCTGGAGAATGAGAGCATCCCAATCCCCAGGCTCATATCAAGCGGGCTGGACGAGAACGACATAATATTCGGAGGCGAATGCGCCCTTGAAAAGATACTGGAGCACGCACTCGGCATGCATCCGGCACCCCGGTCCGTTTTTGTCCTGAGCACCTGCATCACAGAGACGATCGGAGACGACACGGGCAGCATATGTGCAAATGAGTGGGGCGTCCCGGTGCTCTACATCCCCACAGCAGGTTTTCTTGGCGGCGGGTTTCCGGCAGGAGAGATACAGGCGCTCCTGAAGGCGGGAGACCTGGCTGAACTGATGCCGGCGTCAGATGGATCTGTCAACCTCATCGGCGAGAAAAACCTTGAATTTGAAGTGGAGGAAAATTATCAGGAGATCGAGCGCATCCTTGCATCACTCGGGCTTGAATTAAATCTCAGGTTTGTCAGGAACTGCCGCACCCGGGATCTCCGGGATCTCAGTGCAGGGGCGCTGAATATACTGAGGGAGCCGTGCCTTGGAGTAGTAGGGGAGAGATTCAGAGACCGGTTCGGAACACCCTTTGTCAGCTCATTTCCTGCAGGTCTGGAGGGCACACTCGGCTTTATCAGGGAGGTGGGGGCTGCATGTGGCGTGGATACAGGTGCAGCCGTCAGTGACGAGATCGCCATACAGGAGGAGATCATCTCTGAATTTGAGGACATACGGGGAATCGGCATATGGTTTGGCGCAGACATACCCATGCCCGGCACCGACCCCTCTGCAGCACTCATTACCAGTGAGATTGCCGGTCTCCTTGACCTCAGCATGAAGAGAGACGGGGTGCTGCTCCCGCCGCCCCTCCCGGCACCGGTCGGGTCCGGCGGTCTGCGGAGGATGCTTCACAGGTGGAGGCGGCTGATCCATGCATGAGATGAGGGAGGGAGGCGGGAACCCGGGACTGCCATGCATAAACCCGGTCTGCCCATGTGCAATGACCGGTGCAGCCGCGTGCCTGGCAGGGTTCGAAGGTATTGGAGTCATTGTACATGGATCAAGCGGGTGCTACTTCTACCCGGCAACCCTCATCCCTGCTCGGATATACGGCACGATGCTCATCGAGGAGGAGATCATCTTCGGGACAGAGGAGCGCCTCTGTGAGGTGATTACTGACCTGAAACCAGGACATGCCTGCATCGCTGTTCTGAATACCTGCGTCCCGGCAGTGCTTGGTGAGGACATTTCCTGCCTGCAGGAGGAAGGCATCATGGTCATCGACAGCCCGGGCTTCAAGGGCTCATTTGAGGTGGGTTACATAAAAGCGCTCGGTGCGCTCGCGCCTGAGCCTTCCCCAGGTGCAGCAGGCGTCAATATAGATGGCGTGAATATCGCCGACCCCTTCCACCGCGGAGATGCACAGGAGGCAGGACGCCTTCTCAGCGCCTCTGGTGCAGAGACCGGGACCATATTCTGCAATGATCGCTATGAGATGATAAAACGCGCAGGAGCCTGGACGATCGGCACAAACCCTGACCTCAAAAGCGGTGTCGGGACCTGGTGCGGCGACCTGCTCGGACTGTCTGTCACGGGAGAGACATTCAGGAGACTCTCAGACAGGTGCGCAGGGATCGACCCTGAACCGGTATCAGAAGAGTGCAGGCGGGCGGAGGAGAGGATCGTCAAAGCCTGCGACAAGTACCTCCGCCGGTTTGATCCCCCGTGCGCCGCCATCTTCAGCGGATTTTCCCGTGCAGTCGCGATCGCAGACCACCTGAAAACCTATCTGGATGCTGATATTGCGGTCATTGGATCACGCAATGCGATCCGGCAGTCCGGTTACAGGGTGGAGGAGACGACCGGACTCGACCAGATGGAGGAGTTGATCAGGGAGACCGCTCCGGACCTGATCATCGGCTCCTCATATGAGAGGAGGCTGATGCCGGGTGCGGCATTCGTGGGCGCAACTCCGCCGCTGCGCGGGCGTGTGCACCTTCATTCAAGACCGATCGCCGGCGTGGAGGGAGCACTCTGCCTGACAGAGGATGTACTCAATGCATGCATGGACCGGCACAATAAGAGGCATTAGCCTGCCTGATGGCGGCAACTCTCCCCAGGACGCGGAGCCCGCCGGCAAAGACGAGAGAGTGTGAGATGGACGTCATAATCCGCCACTACCATGAGAGCGACTTTAGTGCAGTATGCGCCATTGAGGGAGAGGGGCTGCATGAACCATATACCCAGGCGGGGTCTTTATCAGGCAGGCAGGGGAACTCTTCCCGGAGACCTTTTTTGTGGCAGAATGTGACGGCGCTGTAGCAGGCTCTGCCATCGGCGCACTGGTCCAGACCTCCGCCGCCACCCCGGCACAGGCATGGATCATCCGCATGAAGTTACTCAGGGACCGACAGGGGAAAGGTATGGGCAAGAAACTCCTGGAAACCCTCATCAGCAGCCTGGAGGGGATGGGCGTCACTGAGATGCTGCTCTCGGTTTCGCCTGCAAACCAGCCCGCACTCAATCTCTATAACAGATATGGGTTTAGAAAAAACGGGTTTAAAAAAGCCGGCATGCGTACCGCATACTTTGGTGAGGGGGAAGACAGGTGCATCATGAAAAGGGTCACAGGGGATGCACCGGAGTCAGCCCCACCTGAGAGAGAGGGTGGTCAGACCGACGAGAGATAGGACGCTATCCAGTCCCCGACATCAGCGGTTCCTGCCTGACCGCCCATATCGCGTGTCACAACACCTTCCAGGATGCTCTTTTCAATACCATTCAGCACGGCTGCAGCTGCTTCATGCTCCCCGATGTGGTCGAGGAGCATGGAGCCCGCCCATATCGTTGCGAGCGGGTTCGCCACCCCCAGCCCCCTGTACTTCGGCGCCGAGCCATGGATGGGCTCAAACATCGATGTGCCCCCGGGATTGATGTTCCCGCCCGGCGCAAGACCGAGCCCGCCCTGGATCATCGCCCCCAGATCAGTGATGATGTCGCCAAACATGTTCGGCGTCACCAGCACATCGTACCACTCAGGGTTCTTCACAAACCACATCGTCACGGCATCCACAAAATTGAACTCGGTCTCCACATCAGGGTAGTCCCTGGAGACCTCGGTGAAGACATCCCGCCAGAGCCCGTATATCTCAGTGAGTACATTCGCCTTGTCGACGGATGTCAGCTTCCTCTCCCTCTGCTCTGCCAGTTCAAAGGCGTACCTGATCACGCGGGTCGCACCTTCACGCGTGATTACGCCGATCTGGTACGCCAGCTCGTCTGCATCGCTCTCGACATCGAGCTCGAACTTCACCTGGTACATCTGCCTGACAACCTCCAGGCTCTTCCTCTCGGTCCCGATCAGCCTGGAGCCGATACCGACATAAAAATCCTCGGTATTCTCCCTCACAACGACAAAGTCTATATCCTCCGGCGTCTTGCCTGCAAGCGGTGTTGAAACACCGTCCAGGAGTTTTATGGGGCGGAGATTGATGTACTGGTCGAAATGAAACCTGATGGCGAGAAGAATGCCCTTTTCAAGGATACCGGGCTTCACCCGGTCATCGCCGATCGCACCGAAATAGATCGCCCGGAACTTTCCCAGGTCCTTCAGGTCATCCTCGGTGACCAGTTCACCGGTCTCGAGGTATCTCCCGGCACCGATGGGGAACTCCTCCCAGGCGATATCAAAACCGAATCTCGCGCCGGCGGCATCAAGGACCTTGACGCCCTCCCTGATGATCTCAGGACCGATGCCGTCTCCACCGATCACTGCGACCCTGTGCATATCTCCACCTCCTCCCGCCCTCTGGCATACTCCACCAGTCCGCCGGCATCCACGATCTTCTGGAGGAATGCAGGGACGGGTTCAAGCACATACCTCTTCCCGTCCACCTCAATATAACCGCCATGGGGGTCCACGACGACCGCACTCCCGTCCGGGATGGTATCCGTATCAGGGGAGACAAGCGGCAGAAGACCTGTATTTACCGCGTTCCTGAAGAATATGCGCGCAAACGAACCGGCAACCACCACACGTATGCCGGCACCGAGAAGTGCGAGGGGTGCATGCTCGCGGGACGACCCGCACCCGAAATTCCGCCCGGCAACGACGACGTCGCCCTCCTGCACTTCCGCAGAAAACTCAGGTCTGACGCCCTCAAACGCATGTTTCGCCAGTTCTGATGTGTCATATATGGTGAGGTACCTGCCAGGGACGATCTGGTCAGTGTCCACATCATCACCAAATTTCCATACCTTCATCTTCATACCTCCCTCGGATCAGTAATCTCGCCACGGATGGCGCTCGCGGCAGCCGTCGCAGGTGAACAGAGATAGATCTCAGCCCCGGCGCTCCCCTGCCTGCCCCTGAAATTTCTGTTTGATGTGGAGAGGGAGACCTCCCCGGGCGCAAGCAGCCCGAAAGCGCCGCCCATGCATGGACCGCAGCACGGCGCCTCTACGAGCGCCCCTGCCTCCACGAACCTCTCGATCAGACCTGCCCTGAGCGTCCGGAGGTACTCGGTCCGCGACGCAGGGATGACGATCACACGCACATCCTCAGAGAACGCCTGATCGCCCAGCACCTCAGCCGCCTCTGCAAAATCCTCGTACCGCCCGTTTGTGCAGGAACCGATGAATACCTGATCAATGCCGGTGCCGGTGACCTCGTCGACACCCACCACATGGTCCACATTGTGGGGCACGGCGACCTGCGGGACGAGATCTGCGACATCATACTCCCTCTGCTCCGCATAGGAGGCGTCATCGTCAGCACCCGGACCAGAGGCTCCGGACCTCTCTCTCCCGAGTGTATGGAGGTAGTCCCATGTCGTCGCATCAGGCTCCATGAGCCCTGACTTTGCACCCATCTCGATCACCATATTGGTGCAGGTCATCCTCCCTGCCATGCTCATCGCAGTGATCGCCTCCCCGGCAAACTCAATCGCCTGATAGGTCGCACCATCCGCACCCATATCTCCCACGATAGAGAGGATCAGGTCCTTTGGACCGACACGTGCAGGGAAGACGCCATCAACATTCATCCGGATACTCTCAGGCACCCTGAAATAGAGAGCCCCGAATTTGAGGACAAAACCCATGTCAGTCGAGCCGATGCCGGTGGCAAATGCGCCCACTGCACCGTACATGCAGGTATGTGAATCAGAGCCGACCGCGATCTCGCCCGGACCGACACGCCCCTTCTCAAGGGTCACCTGGTGGCATACGCCCTCCCTGAGGTCATAGTTGAGAATGCCCTGCTCGAGGGCAAACTCACGCATGAACCTGTGGTTCTCAGCCGCAGGTATCGAATCTGCGGGTATCTGGTGGTCAAAGAGCATTACAATGCGTTCCGGGTCAAATACCCGTGTGCCGCCCATCTCCTGAAACTTCCGGATAGCAAGCGGTCCGGTGATGTCATGGATCATCGCCACATCCACCGGCGCCATCACTACGTCACCGGCAGAGACACCCCTGCCACACCTGGCTGAGAAGATCTTCTCTACAATAGTCGCTCCCATCTTACAACCACCACATAATTGTACATAAAAGGTATTGTAATTTGGGGAGGAGTATATAGAAAAACCCACAACCACATTACCTATGCAGATATACATTGATGAATCCGGTGATCTTGGATTTGGTCCTAAAGCATCGCAATATTTTGTAATTGCTGCACTCATCGTGCGGAATGATCTCAAAATCAAAACGTGTTTCAAGAAGATTCGACAGCAAAAACTCAGGAAAAAACTGCGTGAGCTGCCAGAGCTGAAATTTAACAACACCAACAAGCAGATCAGACGGCGAATTTTAATGTGTCTGGCAGAATGTGATCTTGATATCGCATATGCTCTTTTACGAAAAAGCCAGGTGGATACTCATCTCAGAGATAAAAACCAGATAATTTACAACTACCTGACAGGCTCTCTTATCTCCCAGATTCTTGTACACTGCCAGAGCAGTGGCACGGTCCACATATGCATTGACAAGTCACTCTACGGCATCCAGAGAGACTACTTTGACGATTATCTCACCTATAAAATGCTGGATGGTAACCTGAATGACTCCATAAGTAGAGAACGAATATTAATTGATCATCGCGATTCCCGAAAGGAGCCATGCATCCAGGCAGCGGATTTTGTGGCGGGGGCAATCCACTACCGTTACCGGGAAAATGATGATGTTTTCCACCAGATAATAGAAGAGAGAATGATTATCGAACTTGACTACTTCAAAGGGCGTAAAAAGTGAAGGTGTGACCCCTTCCCTACTTCGTCCCACCCACCTCATGGTGGCCTCATCCTTTTCGGGAAGGACTTACTCACTACGTACATAGATACGCTTTTTCCATTATATAGTTTCCCTCACCGCTCCATCAGAGACATGCAAATAAATTGCCAGTTATTTCTGAAGAAAAGGCGGTTAAATGCTTTGAAAACCTGGGCTATGTAGTCGTAAGACAGAAAGGTAGGACAAGACTGTTTGAGGGAGCCGTCTACAAAATAACAGGTAATTTGCTCATACTTCTACTGTCACGAGGTGATAACAGAACTCCTGGATTGTATCAAGCTGTTCCACAATTTCTTCCTTCTGCTCCTCAAGACACAGCTCAATCACTTCGTGTATGTTTTTTAATGCTTCGTCCAGTGTTTTCCCCTGTGTATAGCATCCCTGAAGAAGTGGACATTCCACCACAAAAAAACCATCTTCATCCTTCTCCACAAGAACAGGGAAATGAACTTTTTTAGCCCCTGTCATTTTCAGTCACCAGATTAGTATTTCTTCCTAGTCTTAAATATATTGTGAGAATTTCTAAAAACCCACCATGTCGAGCACTACGACGTCCTGTGGCAGAAGTATATTGAGATTATAAAGGGAAAGATCGGGCAGATCCTGAAAAAGTAGCATTACCTGACCCCACTCTCCATATCTCTTTGGTGATATGCGGTCACCTCACTTCGTCTTTCCTTGTCACCGGCAGGTCCGCATACATCACGGGACCAGAAGAAAACCGTTCGGCATCTCCATCATGCCAGTATGTGCCGCTGCCTGTGATTCGCCGGGCATCGCCGGTGTGATTGATCGTGCCTCTCCCAACCATTTTTCCGGGATGCCATCACAATCCCGGGGTGCAGGCTGAGGACGGAACCGGACCCAGATACAATACTCATACAGATTTAAATACGTATATTCCAATAAGTCATAATTAACCAGGGATTAAATGACAATCAGCGCCACAAGGGAAAGGGAACTGGTCGTTCTTCAGATTCTGGAGAG
>DARA01000076.1 GCA_002503135.1 Methanomicrobiaceae archaeon UBA207 | reverse complement strand
AGTACCCCCGGGCGGATTCGAACCGCCGTTGCCGGATCCAAAATCCGGCATGATTGACCGCTACACTACGGGGGTAAGTAATGAAATTGATCAGTACTGATCCTGTTGCCGAATGCGGTGTATGGCAGCACCGATCAGGTGCATCCTCTGATCTCTGCAGTATCTATTATTCAGGACAATACTTAAGAATGGGCATGCCCGCTCTCTCTGTGGGAATATGGTGGTATGTGTCACACTTCGCAGAAGTGGGACTGAGTCACCGGTAGGTGACATGTGTCACACCTGAGACGGCGTGACTGAGTCATCGGAGATGACATGTGCCACACTTTGCAGAAGTGTGACTGAGTCACCGAAGGTGACATGTGCCATTCCAGCCGCCTTTTGTCACCTCCCCTGTTTATGTATAGCATCATATGGTTCAACCGCCATATGCCTTTGTTTCCAGTTCCAGTCCATCCCGGCGTGAAATGGCAAAATACGTCCATTTGCGGGTGAATCTCCTGTGCCGGGAGAGGTCATGGAAGGAGGTGCCCGGGGTGGTCCCCCTGGTCTGCCCGCCTCTCCCTGGGCATGGGGGTGTGACCGCACTCCTCTCCGGTGGAGGTAACACCACCCTGGGGGGTGATCCATATGCTGCCCCTGGTATCTCACTACGTCTGCGCTGTTTACTTCTCTCCCCTCCCTCAGGCGCGTCCTCAGATGCCGCCGTCTGTGTGCAGGCTAATGTATAGCATCATATGGTTTATGGGTACAAAGAGAAAAAAAATTATTCCTCCACATTATCGTCAGATAATGGGAAATAACGCGTGTATATGCGTTTTCTCTCATCCAGATCGGTATGGAGATATATCTCTGTCGTCTTGATTGAACTGTGACCCAGATTTTCCTGAACCACTTTCAGGTTCTTTGACCTGCGGTATAGTTCGCTGGCGTAAGAATGCCTGATTTTATGCGGTGTTATCCCCAACGGGGCGTATTTCTTGAAGATATGCTGCACCGTGCGCGGTGAGATATGCTCCCCCTGCTGTCCTATGAAGACCGGACCCTCCTGCCGTTCACCGATGAATTCCCTGATCTCGACAAGTGTATCGCCATCGATGAAAACAGTCCGTATTTTACCTCCTTTACCTCTGATGCGTATGGTATGGTCTTCAAAGTCTATATCTTCAACATCGATGCCGCAGAGTTCTGAAACCCTGACGCCTGTCGCATAGATGGTCCTGACAACAAGCCGGTCCCTCTGGTCCGCGATGGAGTTGATCAGGGCGATTACCTGGTTGTGTTTCAGGTACCGCATCTCCTGGTCCTTGATTTTGGGTCTCTCTATATTGATCATCGGGTTTTTTTCGACACCCCCCTGGGTATAGAGAAAGCGGTAGAATGAGCTCATGGCAGAGATCATCCTGTGGAGCGTTTTTGGTTTGTATGGGTAGAGCGACGTCAGAAACGCGAGATACTCTCCAATTGCAGCATACGGGGTCTCGACCTCGGTATCGAGCCGTGCCTTTGAGAGGTCTTTCCAGAGTTCCGGAATATCTTCTGGTTCGGCATGCCTCTTCAGCCAGAGGTAGTAGCCGAGATGTTTGATCACATGCTCATAACTTTGTATGGTGCGGGGCGAGTAATTCCTCATTCTGAGGTAGTATCTGTACCTCTTGAGCCATCCTGAGAAATACCCAGTATCCATTGTTATTTCTTTCATAACCCCTCTATTATAAGGTTTGCGCAGAATCCCTCTTCTGCGCAATATGTGCACCCCCTGTTTCAGGGATGATCCGCTCCATGAAATCTTTGATTTCGTGTGAAAGTGAATGTCCCACCCCAATTGCCGCTCTTCCAGTACAGTTCTGGCATGGGATCCGGGATCTGGTCTCTCTCATATCTTCACACAGACGCCCTGAAAATGATCCTGACAGGTATTAGTACCTCCTGCCCCTGAAAACTGCCTCAGAGGGCATCTCTGCAGCCCGGTTTTTGCCCATCCTGAAATGAAATTCGCTGTGGGCACTGATGCAGACTGCAGCCATATTGGGAACACAGGGTCATGTGGTCTCCCGGGAAGGTGTGGAGCCCGCCCTGATTGTAGTGTACCGAATGGATGTGCCTGCCTGCATATCCGGCACCAATGTGGTTAAAAAGTGGATCGCAGTCTGTTTTTTGTAGCATTTGAAAATATGTCCTGGCGCTTGCCCGGCACCCGTAAACCATATGATGCTATATGGTATGCCCTCTGGTTCTGCCCCTGTAAAACACCCCCTCTGGTTATGGATGTTGGTGTTCAGGTGGGCCTGGGGACCAGCAATCTTGATTACATGCATAGCCCAAATATAACTGATGGACGATGCACCCCTGCCTGATGATGAGATCAGCAAATATAAAAAATTCAAAAAAGTGGATGGTGCCGCTTACAAGCGTGTGAACCAGTTCCTCAGGAAACACACCTATGTTACTGCGCGGGAGTGGGCGATCGCACGACTCTGCGCTGATTTTCAGACCTCAGGCGGGGCTGAGATGACCTTCATCGGGAAGAACCTGCCCGATCTCGTGCCTTTCATGACTGCCGAGTATTCCCCGCAGGCTGTCAACCAGGCGCGCAGCTCATTTAAAAAGAAAGTTAAAAAAGGGGGTGCGACCTTCTTCTATGGTGCGATGTGCGGCTTCTTCACGGCAGATGAACTGGATGACATCCTGTTTGAAGCCAGCGAGGTCGCCAGATTCCTGCTTGAGGTTGAGGGGACGTCGCTCGACATCGATGAAGAGATCGAGGTTGAGGACAGGATCACGGATGTGATGCAGCGTGTTGCAGAGGCGGCATCGGTGATCCTGAAATCGCGTGTTGATGGCGTGGACCAGAACGGAGATGAGAAATAATGAAGATTATACATGTCACCGGAGCATCAGGTGCAGGAAAGACCCTGTTTATTGAGGACCTGATCAGCGGACTGAAGCAGAGGGGGGTGGTCGGGGTCGTGAAGCACCTTGGTCATCACACCTACAGCCTGGAGGATGAGAAGGATACGACCCGCTTCTTTGAGAGGGGGGCAGAAATCTCAGTTGGAACCGATGATGAGAAATCTGTGATCGCAGTCAGGGGTGCGGGACTGGATGAGGTACTGCGGATACTCTCTGATGCAGGCACCGAGTTTGCGGTCATCGAGGGTTTCAAGACACGCGGTTTTCCAAAAATCGTCATAGGTGACCTCGAAGCAGACAACTGCGTCCTGAAGAACCCCTCTGTCGTGGAAGTCCTCTCCTCACTGTACCTATTTGAGGATTATTTCAGTGTGGAGGGGCTGGTCAGGGACCTGAAACGCGACTGCGATGTCAGCAGGGCGGGTGCGATCCTCACATTCAATGGTATTGTCCGCGAATGGACAGGGGATGAGAAGACCGAGTACCTCGATTTCGATGACCGGATCGATGAGAAACTGAGAGAGATCAAGGAGGGGATGGAGGCGGTGCCAGGGATACTCGGCGTCAGGTTCCACCACCACAAGGGCAGGCTGTATGCCGGGGAAGACATCACCTACCTCGCAGTAATTGCAGAGCACCGCCATGAAGCGTTCCAGGCGATAAGCAGCGCGATTGATCGTCTGAAGCAGGAGATTCATAATCTACCCTGAGCCCTCTGCCGGAGACTGCGTATGAGTGATCAGAAGATGTCAAAGCGCCTCTTTGGCACCAATGGTATCCGTGGCATTGTCGGAACAGAGATGACGCCCGATCTCGCCCTCAGGATTGGGGCGGCGCTTGCCACGATGAGGAGGGGGAGCATCGCGGTCGGTCGTGACACCCGGACATCCGGCGAAGGTCTTGCCCATGCCGTGAAGGCAGGCATTCTGATGTGCGGCTGTGACGTCATTGACCTGGGGATCCTCCCGATACCTGCGCTCCAGTACATCCAGAGGGGGCGCTGCGATGCCGGGGCAATGGTCACGGCTTCGCACAATCCGCCGCAGTACAATGGGATCAAGATCATCGATTCAGATGGCACAGAGATGGGTGATGCAGAGATCATCAGACTTGAGTCGATCCTCTTTGATGGCGGATTCAGTGCTGCGTCCTGGGATCAGGTGGGCACCGAGAGGTCAGGGGCGCACCTTCTGGACAGGTATATCGAAGGGGTTGTAAGCCGGTTCCCGGCAGGGATTGGGGACGGGATGAATGTCGTCGTTGATCCCGGCTCTGGTCCTGCGGCTCTCACCACACCCCGGATCCTCTCCCAGCTCGGGTGCAGGGTGTACACTGTCAATGCACAACTGGACGGGAGATTTCCGGGAAGGCTCCCGGAACCATCCCCGGAAGGTCTCAAAGCATTGTCAGAGATGGTGGTGAGCACAGGCTCGGCATTCGGGGTCGCACACGACGGCGATGCTGACAGGGCGGTCTTTATCGATGACCAGGGGAGGTACGTCGAGGAGAACCATGAATTTGCCCTGATCGCAGACCATATCTGCAGCCAGGAGAAGGGCATCATCGTCACACCGGTCAGCACCTCCCGCCTGATCGAGGATGTGGCAGAGAAGTACGGGTGTTCTGTGGACTACACGCCTGTGGGCAGTATTTATGTGGCGCGGAGGATGAAGGAACTCATCGCAGCCGGAGAGAGGGTGGTATTCGGAGGTGAGGGGAACGGCGGTCTGATATATCCGGGGTTCCAGTTCTGCCGTGATGGCGGGATGACGGCGGCGATGATGGTGGCGCTCCTCGCCGCCCGGAGAGCCGACCTCTCATCCATGCTTGATGATCTCCCTGCATATTGCCTGATAAAGGAGAAAATCTCTGCTGAAAACCGGCACGAACTGATTGAACGGTGTGCTGATCTCTTCTCCAGTGAGGTGACTGACCTGAGCGACGGGGTCAGAATATCCCGCGGCAGGACATGGGCGCTCATCAGGGCATCAGGGACAGAACCCCTGGTCCGGCTCATGGTTGAATCTGACGATATTAAGGCTGCCGAGGCGTTTTGCCGTGAAATCATGGATGCCATAGCCCCGCTCCTTGGATGAAACCCCCTGATCACCCCCGGGGCGGCGGGTACGTGGTGAAAAGGAAAAAATATTAGATATGCCAGTCAACGAAGGATTGAAGTTCATCGGCGAAGCCGCATCCTGGAGATGTAACAACTGGTGCGGGGTGTCAGTGCATATGCAGGAGTGGTGGCAGTGAAGACACTGGAAATCCTTGTCACGGGACGGGTTCAGAATGTGGGGTTCAGGTCATGTGTCCGGAGAATTGCGATGAATCTTGCGATCAGCGGTAAGGTAATGAATCTGGCTGATGGCAGGGTGCAGATATACGCAACCGGAGAACCTGTAGTCCTGGAGAAATTCACCTCGATGCTGTATAGCTGCCCTGTGGCGGTGATCAGGGATCTTGCAGTTCATGAAACCGGGTATGTCAGCTTCCCTGATTTTTCCATACAACGGGGCATCTACCAGTATGGTATCTGATATTCGCTGTTTTTCATGATGGAGTTGTAGAGTGAGAGGACATTCTCTCCAATGACATCCTCTTTTATGGTTTTGTGGAGTGCAGCAGTGAGGTGTGTGATCAGTTCATCAGAGAGGTAGCACCTTGAGGTGCTGCACTCATAGTCCTCAGGTCTCAGTACATCGCGTGCGATGGAGAATACACATTCATCAACCATCCCTGCCTTCAGCGGCTCAATGAGGTCCAGCACCAGACTTGCTTTCCCTTCATGGAGCATCCCGCCATCAGGGTCAAGGTGCGACCCGATGACATGGATCAGGCAGTTGCCGACGAGCATGGCGTAACCTATCGTGAGCATCGCATTCACAGGGTCTCTCTGCGGACGCGGGGTTCTCTGTCTGAACATATGTTCTGATGGCAGGCTGCGGGCGATGATCTCATAGTACATGTCCCTGGTGAGCCTGTGCAGCCTCTGGATCTCCTCTGGCTTGATCAGATATTCCATCTCATCGAGTGATGAGTACAACAATGCCTCCTCGCCCTCGTAGAGGAGATTCATATCAGATCTCTCTATCGTCCTCTCTATCACCAGTAGCCGGCTCTTCAGCGCGGTTCTGGCGATCATGACCGCGTATTTGTATCTCCCTGCCCTGCGCTGCATGGTCTGTACCGTGTCATCCTCCCTGTCTCCAAACCGGCTGAGGAAACCAATCGGTTTTCCCTCCCTGTTAAAGAACGAGATGGCTGAACCTGCCTTCATGAGGTGGTATATGACTGAAGTGTGGAGGTTGTGGTTGCCGATGATGAGGAGGTGCCTGAGCCTTTTGAGTGGGATCTCATCCTGATCGCCATGGACCTGGATGATCAGGTGCGTGGGTGTCGATCTGATGTGTGAGCCCGGTCGTGTGACCGCCAGCCAGGGTGTATTCACTAAAATCATCAGATTATTGTATCCATAGGAAATAAAATGTAGTGGGGCGTTACATTGAATCATTATGTCTGGGACTCGTGCCGGTGCCAGGGCAGAGTGGCATACTCTGCGGGAAGTGATGGTTCATGAACCCGGGGTTGAGGTTTTTTTCGCGCTTCTTGCACCGGGCTGTCATCTGTATGAACGTTATTTCAGGAAATCAGAGGCGCAGAGAGAGCACCGCCAACTCTGTGACCTGCTGCATTACAATTTTGATGTTCGCGTGCACCATCTCGACGAGGTGGTGATCAGTGAGGCGGTATGGCGTGAAGATCTCAGGTCCGCGCTGATTCAGCTCGCATCCCGGAGACTGGGGCGGCGACCGTCTGAAATCGCTGGAGACCTGCCTGAGATGACCAGGTGCGCCTTTGAGGGTGTGCCTGACATCGCCGACCGTGACTGTGAGGACCTCCTGGATATCGTGAAGCTGAACCCCACACTACTGCTCTCTCCCGGTGGTATAAGGACTGAGCTTGGCAACCCGCTTCATAACCTCTATTTTATGCGTGATCCCATGGCAGCCACCGGAAACGGGATGGTGCTTGGCAGGATGGCGACCCGGGAGAGGGCAGACGAAGTGGCGCTGGGTGCGCTCGGACTGCGCGCCCTTGGCACCGCACCTGTTCATCAGGTCGCACGCGGCAGATTAGAAGGCGGTGATTACATGCCGGCAGGCGACGCCGCACTGGTGGGGTGCGGTGCACGGACTAACATGGATGGCATATCAGAGGTGCTCGGCTCCGCCCCCGGCGTCGACGAGGTGGCGGTCGTCCACGAACCGGTTCACCCCCTCATCGGCGGCAGGGATTACATGGTATCCATGCACCTGGATACGTACTTCAATATCGCAGGTGACGGTACTGCCGTGGGGTGCCCGCTCCTCCTGCAGGGGGCGCAGGTCGAGGTCTTCCATAAGGCATCTGACGGGTATGTGAAGGGCTCATTCTCAGGAAATCTCAAAGATTATCTGAGAGAGAAGGAGTTTGACCTGATCGAGATCACCACACTTGAGCAGCTCTGTTATGCATCAAATTTCCTCTGCGTGCGGGATGGTGAATGCATATCCATTGATGCGGCTATGGTTGCCCCACTGGTCCTGAAGCGTCTTGCAGAGAAGAAAAAAGCGCAGCCTGAGACGTACGGTCCACTGCTTCGCCAGGCAGAGCACGACTATCAGGAGCTCCGTGCCGATGCCGAATTTTTCCCGCACAAACAGGCGATATATGCGCATGGTATTGAGATGACGCCCATATCTCTCACCCATGCAACAGGCGGGTATGGCGGCGCCCATTGCATGACCTGTGTCATCTCCCGCTGATTCAGGGGATGATGCGGGTCCCGGCTCTGCCGTCGAGTGCGTCCAGCGCCTGCCCGAGTGAGGTGATGACTGCGGCTTTCCCGCCTGACTCCACAAAGCGTATGCAGGCTTTAATCTTTGGTGCCATCGTTCCTTCACCGAATTCCCCTGCATCCAGGAGTTCCTGCGCCTCTGCTCCCGAAAGGTGTTCGATGGGATGCTGGCTGCCGGTGCCGAACCCGGTGTATGCGCACTCGACATCTGTCAGGATCAGGAGGGTGTCGGCACCGATGGCAGTTGCCAGGCGTTCCGCAGCAAGGTCCTTGTCGATCACCGCCTCTACACCCTCCAGTTTGCCGCCTTCATTCTCACAGACCGGGATGCCGCCGCCCCCTGCTGAAATGACTATGAAGCCCTCATCAGAGAGTGTCCTGATCGATTCATGCTCCACGATCTCCAGTGGGTCAGGCGAAGGGACCACCCGGCGAAATCCCTGGTCGCCCTCTGCAACCCTGTGCATCTCCCAGCCCCTCTCCTCTCTGAGGTGCCCGGCTTCTTCACCTGTGTAGTATGGTCCAATCGGCTTTTCAGGTGTCAGGAACGCCGGGTCGTCGGGGTCGACCCTGGTCTGGGTGATGACCGTGATAACCGGGATCTCCAGACCCGAGGTTGTGAGGTGGTTGAGGAGGGTCTGCTGGAGCATGTACCCGATCATGCCCTGGCTCTCTGCTCCGCAGATGTCAAGGGGCATGGGGGGGAGTATGGAGCGTGCATATTCGTTTTTGAGGAGTATATCCCCGACCTGCGGTCCGTTCCCATGCGTGACAGCGACCAGGTATCCCTGCCTGATCATACGGATGATCTGCCTGACCGCTGCAGAGACGTGGCGGAACTGCTCTTCAGCCCTCCCCTCTTCGCCACGTTGCAGGATTGCGTTTCCACCGAGTGCCACAAGAACCTTCATCAGCACCCTCTTGGCGCGGGAAGCATATAAGGGCACAGGAACAATGCGGTAATTATTATGTCATGCTCTGGCATACCATATCACGACCATGTACTGGAACAAAAAAATAGAGACCCTGAAGTCCGGGGACCTGGAGCGGCTCCAGACAAAAAGGCTGAAATGGTCATTAAATCAGGCTCTTAATATTGAATTTTACAGGAATCTGTTCAGGGAGGCGGGTGTCAGCCCGGATGATATCGCCACTCTGGATGATGTGACCAAACTGCCATTCACTCACAAGGCTGACCTCAGGGGCGGTTATCCTTTCGGTTTTTGTGCAGTGCCAATGAGGGAGGTGGTGCGCATCCACACCACTTCCGGCACCACAGGGAAACCGACGGTGGTGTGCTACACCCGCCAGGACCTCGGGAACTGGTCTGAACTGATTGCCAGGAATATGGTGATGGCGGGTATCGGGGAGGATGACATCTTCCAGAACTCAGTGAATTACGGGTTGTTTACAGGGGGTCTCGGGTTTCATTACGGGGCTGAGGAGATCGGGATGACCGTCATCCCCAGTGCGACCGGCAACACAAAACGCCAGATCGAGATGATTGAAGACTTTGGTGTGACGGTCATACACTGCACACCGAGTTATGCCCTCTACCTTGCAGAGGCGGCTGAGGAGATGGGGGCGTCTCTCGACACCCTGAAGACCGGGCTTTTCGGTGCCGAGCCCTGGTCCGAGAATATGCGCAGGGAACTCGAAAGCCGCCTGGGTGTGCGTGCCTTCGACAGTTACGGACTCTCTGAGATGTACGGTCCTGGTGTCGCCTTTGAATGCCCTGAACATGATGGTCTCCATATCTGGCACGACTCGTACCTGGTCGAGATCATTGATCCAAAGACAGGGGAGCGTCTGGAGTGCGGCGAGCGCGGCGAGCTGGTCATAACTCCGCTCGTGAAGGAGGCGATGCCGATCATCAGGTACCGCACCGGGGATATCACTATGCTCATGGAGGACGGGTGCGCCTGCGGGCGGGGGCAGAAGATTGCACGCATCACCGGGAGGACCGATGATATGATGGTGATCCGCGGGATCAATGTCTTCCCGTCGCAGATCGAGCACGCACTCCTCTCACTGCCTGGTGTGGGCGAACAGTTTATGGTATACATCGACAGGATCAGACATCTTGATGAGATGATGATTGTGGTTGAGATCGACAGGGATGTCTTCAGTGGCGAGCTTCAGGACCTGGCACGCCTCCAGAGTGAGGTTGCCGGTGCAATCCGGGATGCACTCGGCATCCGCACGAGCGTGAAACTCGCTGAGCCCGGCACACTTCCGCGATTTGAAGGCAAAGCCAGGCGTGTTGTGGACAGGAGAGGGGATCTCTGATGCAGGTATGGGACCCCAGGATCGAGATGATGCCCAGGGATGAACTCCTGCGGCTTCAGTACAGGCTCCTGAAGACACTGGTCTACAGGTTATACAGCTTCTCGGAGTTTTACAGGCGGCGGATGAAGGATGTGGGAGTGCACCCTGATGATATCCGGGTACTTGAAGATGTGCAGAAACTGCCATTCATGTACAAGCACGACCTCCGTGACAACTACCCTGACACCATCTTCACCGCATCCCGTGAAGAACTGGTGCGCTACCATGTCTCCTCCGGCACCACAGGGAAACCGACGGTGGTGGGCTATACGCCGAATGATCTCAAGAACTGGACTGAGTCCATCGCCCGTTCACTCACGGCATGCGGTCTTGGGCGGGGTGATGTCATTCAGGTGAGTTATGGTTACGGGCTCTTCACCGGCGGTCTGGGTCTTCACTATGGGGCGGAACGGATCGGTGCAACGGTACTGCCCACCAGTGTGGGCAATACGGAACGCCAGATCGAGCTGATGCAGGACCTGCATGTCACTGCCATCGCATGCACGCCGTCATATCTCCTGCATATCGGTGAAGTGGCAGAGAAGATGGGGATCTCGATCAGGGATGACACCGACCTCCAGAGAGGCATCCTTGGTGCCGAGCCCTGGTCAGATGAGATGAGGAAGCGGATACAGGACTGGCTTGGGATCAGGGCATATGACATCTATGGCACGAGTGAGATCTCTGGTCCGATGTTTACTGAGTGTGCGGAACAGAATGGCATACACATCTGGGGGGATATCGCCCTGACAGAGATCATCGATCCAGATACCGGAGAGTCACTGGCGCCAGGTGAAAAAGGCGAACTGACGATGACGGTCCTGCAGAAAGAAGCCCTTCCCATGATCAGGTACCGTATCGGTGATATTACCACTGTCGATGACGATGTCTGTGCATGCGGACGGAGCCACCCCCGTATCATGCGGATCATGGGGCGGGTCGATGATATGCTCATCATCCGCGGGATCAATGTCTTCCCGTCACAGATCGAGCACGCACTCCTGGAGATCCCTGAAGTGGGTAGGCACTTCCAGATCATCGTGGACAGGAAGGGGGTGCTTGATGCGATGCTTGTGCGTGTTGAGGTTGCTGCGGAGGCATTCAGTGACAAGATAAGTGACCTGATGAGTATAAGGAAACTGGTGGAGCACCGCCTGAAGACTGTCCTCAACATCGGTGTGGATGTCGAACTCGTTGAACCAGGCACGCTGCCCAGATTTGAGGGAAAATCAAAGAAGGTAATTGACAGGAGGGAGTTGTAAGTGGAGGATGCATACATAATCAAACAGATCTCGGTCTTCTCAGAAAACCGCCCCGGAAGGCTTGCGGCGATCGCTGGTGCACTGAAGGACGGGGATGTCAATATTTTTGCTTTCAGCATCGCCGAGGCGGACGGGTTTGGCGTGGTGCGGGCACTGGTTGACGCGCCAGAGAAGGCGCACCGGATCCTGACTGATCAGGGGTTCCGCGTCTCATACACCGAGGTGATCGGCGTGAAGATGCGTGACGAGCCCGGCGGTCTCTATGAGATCGCCACGGTGCTTGGTGATGCAGGGATCAATATCGAGTATGCCTATGCATACAGTGGGAGAGACGCGGCGGTTCTCATCCTCAGGGTGGACCATGTGAGAGACGCGATCAAGGAGATCCTCTCCCGCGGCGGCGACCTGCTGGAGGCATCTGCCTTCACCTGAACTCATCCAGTCTTATTTTTCGTATATCATCTCTCTCGTCTGTCATTCAGAGAGAAATGGAGGTGGTTACTTCTTCTCCCACCTGAGGAGCTCCATCACATCCGGGAGCGTCGCACCCCTGCGGATCTCCTCGCGGATCCGCTCTTCTGTCTTCCTGACCTCCATCGCCCTCCGTGCAATTTCATATGCCCGCTCGCGGGGTATGACAACGACGCCGCTCTCGTCTCCCACGATCCAGTCTCCTGGTCTGACAGAGCAGCCGCAGCAGGTGATCTCGGTATTTATCTCGCCCATGCCTTTGGGTTCACCTGCATTTGGGACTGTGGCACGTGCGAAGACCGGGAAGCCCATCTTCCGTATGTCGTCTGCGTCCCTCACTGCCCCGTCGATGACGACACCGGATATGCCGCGGTTTATGCAGGAGAGGCTGGCAAGCTCCCCCCATGGCGCCACATGGGTGCCGCCGTCATTGTTGATGACCAGCACATCCCCCTCCTCTGCGGCGTCGATCGCCTCCACGGGTTTTGCCCAGTCGCCTGCGAATGTCTGTACTGTGACCGCTTTCCCGACCATCTTCACCCCCAGGCAGAGCGGGAAAAGTCCTGTCATGGCTCCTTTCCTGTGCATCGCGTCTGAGATATTGGGTGCCGAGACCTGCACCAGCAGGTCTCTGATCACTTCCCCTGGGTCTATGGTGCGTGGCGGCATGACCTCTGGCGTGTCGATCGCCTCCCTGAGTGCTCTGGCAGAGGCTGTCACGTCTGCGGACCTGGTGATCGTCCCGCCGACGATGATGATATCACCCCCCTGCTGCACTGCCTGCGGAGCGGTCTCTGCCGTGAGTCCGCCTGCAACGGCGATGGGGATTGTGACCGCCTGTTTCAGGGCAGGGAGGATCGCGAGCGGGTCTTTGCCGGTCATCTGCTGGTCGATGCCGACATGGGCATTGATATAGTCCACCCCCATCTCCTCGAGTTCTTTTGCACGTGTTACGGGTTCAGTGACATTGATGAGGTCTGCCATGATCCTGACCCCGTAGAGGTGCGCCGCCCTGACCGCTTCTGCGATGACGGAATCATCTGCGTCGGCAAGGACGCAGACGACTGACGCCCCTGCTTTTGCCGCCATCTCCACTTCAATACTTCCGGTGTCTGCCACTTTCATGTCGGCGACGATGGTGTGGTCCGGAAACCGCTTGTGCAGGGCTCTCACCGCATCCATCCCCTCACTCTTGATGAGCGGCGTCCCTGCCTCGATCCAGTCTGCTCCGCCAGCGACTGCCTCTTCTGCGATCCGGAGCGCACGTCTCAGTTCGAGAAGGTCGAGGGCAACCTGGAGTACCGGCTCTGTCATAGGTATTGTGTTTGCAGAGCGAGGTAATAATGTTTGACCGGAGATGGGGCATTCTTCAGGGGGAGTCCCTGCATGAGTTCAAAAACTGAAGTTCGTAACTATATTCGGAATATCTGTCTGAATCTAATCTTTTTAGGGCATTGTTGATGAGTGCCTAATGATGAACTTTATTATCAGGCAATACGCATGATGCTGACCGAACTGAATCCGGATGACCAGGCACGGATTGTTGCCATCGAGGGCGGAAGGGGGCTCAGAGAGAATCTCTGTCACCGCGGGCTCACCGAGGGGTGCCGGATACGGATCATCAATACAGTTTCCGGACCAGTGCTGGTGGAAGCCAGGGGGGCGGTCATCGCTCTGGGCAGAGGAATGGCAGAGAAGATCCGTGTTGTGAGTATTGCAGATTAGGAATCTGCAACTCCCATCAAATCTCTGACTTAATGCGAGTGTGAATAGATGCAACGAAAATTATCTGAACTGGGTTTTGGCGATACCGGCGTTGTAGCCGGGATCAAAAAATCCCGCCACGACCTGAACTGCATGGGTGTCAGGGTGGGAAAGAAACTGAAGATGATCACAAAACAACCCATAAAAGGTCCGGTCGTGGTGCTCATCGGGGAAGCCGAAGTGGCGATGGGACTGGAACTGGCAGAAGAGGTCATGATTGACGTTTCAGAACCGGTCTGACACCTGACATTGAAAAGCAAAAAATAAGGTGGGTCTGATATGGAAGGGAATCCAGGCGGTGATGCCGGCAACGGCTCTACAGTCCTGCTTATCGGGAATCCGAATGTCGGGAAGAGCATGCTCTTTAACCGGTTGACGGGCGTGAATGCCGTGGTCTCAAACTATCCCGGGACAACGGTTGATTTTACCCGTGGCACGCTGATCATGCATAAAAAGACCTATGAAATCATCGATGTTCCCGGCACCTATTCGCTTGAGGCAAAAGACTTGGCAGAGGAAGTTGCCATAAAAATGCTCAACGAGCACCGGGATGGGGTTGTTGTTGTGGTGCTCGATGCCACACTGATCGAGAGGGGAATGTATCTGCTGTTTGAAGTGATCGAGAGGGGTTTTTCCCTCGTAGTCGCCCTCAATATGATGGATGTGGCGCATGACAAGCAGATCGCTGTTGATGCACGGCGGCTCCAGCAGATCCTTGGCGTGCCGGTGGTGCCCATGACCGCCATCAGTGGTGAGGGGGTAAAGGACCTCATCGATATATTGAGAAAAGCCTGCGTGACCGATGTCATGGGCATAAAATCCCGGCTTTCAGGCGATGCGGCAGAAACCCCTGCGATCTCAGGATGCACTGGATGCGGGAGATGCTGATATGGGTTTGTCAGAGGATGAACGGTGGGCTCTGATTGATGAGATCTCCAGACAAACCGTGAAATCCGGGGGTTACAAACAGACCCTCGGAGATGTGCTTGGCGAACTGACTGTAAAGCCGCTGACCGGCATTCCGGTTGCTATTGGTGTGTTATATGCGTTCTGGAGCATTTTTGGCTCTTTTGCCGGGGCACTGATGACTGACGGCTTCATGGTGAAGTTCTTTGACAGGTATCTTCTCCCCTGGATACAGGGTATGTGGCCTGACCCGGGCACCTGGCTGTACTTCATCTTTGTTGGCGATCCGGTCGCTGATAATTGTTTTGAAGCATTCGGCGTATTGACGTCCGGTCTCTTCGTCGCCATTGGTGTGGTGCTTCCGGCGGTGTTGATCTTCTACCTGATGATGACCGTGCTTGAAGACAGCGGGTATTTACCGAGGCTGGCGGTTCTCATGGACACATTCCTCCATAAAATCGGGCTTCACGGCTATGCCATCGTCCCGACCATTCTCGGTCTCGGGTGCAACGTGCCTGCTGTCACCGCGACCCGGATCCTGGAGACGCGAAAACAGCGTTTCATCATGATGACGCTGCTTGCGATCTTTGTGCCGTGCGGGGCACAGATTGGTATCATGCTCAAGGCAATTCCCGATACCATCGGGTGGGTGTTTCTCTATCTCCTCATCGGCTATGGTATATTCGGGTTCGTGCTGAATAAGGTGATACCTGGCAGCAATCCGGAGATCCTCATCGATGTCCCGCCCTACCACCTGCCTGCCTGGGAGAACGTGGCGAAAAAGATGTGGAACAGGACAAAAGGGTTCCTCAAAGAGGCGGTGCCCTTTGTGCTGTTCGGTGTGCTGATCGTGAACCTCCTGTACCTGGGAGGCGTCATCCAGTGGCTTTCTGATGCGCTCGCACCGCTCTTCGTGTACTGGTTCGGCGTGCCGAAAGAGACGACCGGACCGCTGATTGCGGCATTCCTGAGAAAAGACCTCGCCGTTGCCCAGCTGGCAGTCATCCCGATGACCGCATACCAGATGATCTCTTCGGTGGTGCTGGTCTCGATCTACTTCCCCTGTGTGGCAACATTTGTTGTTATGCTGAAGGAAGGCTGGAAAGAACTGGTGGCGGCAGTCGGGGTGCTTATCTGTGTGGTCTTCCTCTATGGCGGGCTGATACACCTGATCGGAATTCTGCTGGGGGTGGCATAAAATGAAAACAGAACATACGGCAGTATCCATCTATGTGGGAATCATCGGGATGGCGACCCTGCTGCTGGGGCTTGCCCAGATCCTCGTCTTTGCAGGCGGCACTGAACTCACCGTCGGCATTATGACAGTCCCAAACGACTTCTTCCGCGGTGCATGGGGGGGTCTTGTCGTCGCCTTCGCGGGCGCCCTGATGCTGAGCGGCGTTCGGGAGATCGGCGATATCCAGCAGTTTTCAAAGGTGGTCCTTGGAGCCATCCTTGTCTGGATCATTGCAGGGTGTGACATTTTTGCAATGATCTGCGAGTCGATCCCTGCCGGGGAGGAAGCTCCCGCGTTCTTCAATTCACTTCCCGGTTTCATCAGCGGGTTTGCACCGCCGTATGCACCGGCAGTTCTCCTGCTGCCGTTCTCTCTGGTGATCGCTTGCCTCATCCGCAGGTGGGGATCTTCTGATACGTAAAATGGTGAATGAACTCTCTCTTTGCTATTCCTGCCACTGGGAGGGAATCAGGGAGAATCACTCCTCCCTGAATTTTTTATTTACGTTTCAATATCCACCCGGCACTGGCTTTAGGCATACCAAATATTATTTGGGTGATTGAAGTGAATGGTACCAGCGTGAGACGGATCAGCAGAAAAGCGGAAGACTACCTGGAAGCGATCCTCAATGTCACCCTTGAGAAAGGGTATGCCAGGACGAAAGATGTTGCAGAGGAACTCGGCATCAGTCCTCCAAGCGTGGTGGAGATGTTTCGCAAGCTCGATGCCATGGGGCTTATCAACTACCGCCGCTATGAGGGGGTGACGCTGAAACCGGAAGGAAAGGAGATCGCTGAGGTCATCAGGTACCGGCACGATACCCTCAGGACATTTCTGACACTCATCAATGTGCCTGAGAAGATCGCAGATCACGACGCATGTATTATGGAGCATGAGCTGGATACAAAGACCATCGAACAGCTCAGGATGTTCGTTGATTTCCTGAACACCCATTTCTACAAACCCGATACCCTGCAGTTGTTTGAGAGTTTCTGCAAAGTCAGAAGGACCGAAGAACAGAAAAAAAGGGCATCGTCCCGCTGACAGGGAGGTTTTTTCGAATCAGGGCGACTGCCTCCCCCGGCATCTGCTCCCCGGGTGGACGGCGGTTACCGGGGCGTTTCACCACCTCTTCAGAGATGTATTCTAGTGCAGTCTGCAGGGCAGGTGCCGCGATCCCCTTCAGGCATGGATCAGAGCGACACTATTATTTTTTATCCTGGCGACCCACTTTTCATTATGAGTCTCCCTGACAGGTATATGCGGGAACTGCCGCCGCAGATCGTGGACGGGATCTCTGCATATGTCAGGGAGAAAGAATCCCTGTTCTCCCCTTTCGCTGCAAAGACCTCTGATGCTGTCAGGAGGTATAATAAAAAACCTGCAGATATCCGCACCCCCTATTCACGCGACACTGATCGCATCATCCATACCAAAGCCTATGCCCGCTATATCGACAAGACACAGGTATTCTATCTGGTGCGCAACGACCACATCACTCACCGTGTCCTCCATGTCCAGATCGTATCAAAGATCGCGAGGACGATCGGCAGGTCACTGCGGTTGAACGAGGACCTGATCGAGGCGATTGCGCTCGGGCATGACATAGGTCACATCCCATATGGTCATACCGGGGAGGAGTGCCTTTCAGAGATCTGTGTGGAGCATGGGATCGGACCGTTCCGGCACAATGTCCAGAGTCTCCGTTCCCTGCAGGATATCGAGGACTGCGACCTGACGCTCCAGGTGGCGGACGGCATACTCTGCCACAATGGCGAGCGCTATGACGACCAGATCAGACCTGCGATGGAGAAGGACTGGGAGGTACTGGACCGGGAGATGCGTGATCTCTCTGCCCATGGAGACGACTTCGCCCCCATGACACTGGAGGGGTGTGTGGTCAGGTTTGCTGATACCATCGCCTATATCGGGCGGGATATCGATGATGCGCGGGAGGTCGGTTTCATCCCGCGTGATCTTGACCTCCCCGGGATTGTAAGGACTACACTCGGGGACGGCACGCCTGTCATCATCGATACCCTGATCAAGGACCTGATCGAACACAGTGACAGTGTTGCGGAGCCCGTGATATCCTACAGCGACAGGGTGGCAGATGCCCTGCAGGCACTGAAGGAATTCAATTACCGGAATATCTATCATAATGAAAATATTGTCGCGCAAAAGAAGAGGATCATGAATATGTACAGGACCGTCTTCCCCAGGTATCTCGAAGACCTCGGGGGTGAGCGGAGGGATTCAAGGATCTTCACAGACTTCACAGATGCGCCATGGATCAGTGGGCGTTACTGTTCAGGGGCAACAGATGAGGAACTGGTCCGCGATTTCATTGCCGGGATGACTGACCGGTATTTCCTGGCGAGGTTCAGGGAGATGGTTTTTCCAGCTGAATATGACGGGAAATTCGGGTGAATTATATGGAACTCTGCGGCAATATCTCTGGTTCAGGGATCTGGATAGGTATGGCAGGCGGACGGCTTCATAAGGGGCGGGAGGAGAGGCACGAGATCATCCCATACATCTGCGACCGCCTGAAGCAGGCAGGGACTGCCGGTGAACTGGGAAAGATGATCGCCATGGAGGTTGTGCAGTACTCACTGCATGATCTCCAGCACCTGCGGGGTGTGGTCGAGCGGGAGATGCGCCACCTCCCGCCTGCATACCAGAGAAAACTGCGGCAGAAGATGATGGAGCAGATATTCGGGTCGCACCACCGCCTCATTGCGATGTACCGGAGGGGTGATTTTGACCGCCCTGGCAGGCGTGTTGACGAATCTCTGGGCGAATATTGTGATATGGTCACAAAGGCATCCCACGACGCCCTGCCTGGGGATGATCCGCGGCTTGTGCTTCTTTATTACCTGCTCTCGACATTCACCATGTTCGTTCTCGGCGAGCCCGGACATCCGGTGGGCACGCCGTTTCCCGGCGGGTTTGTGGTGGAGTTGCGCAGGGGCAGGTATTACTGCCCGATCCGGGATAAAGCAGATGATGTGGAGTTCTCCATCTGCCCTTTCTGTCCTGCCCTGCAGATGGAGGGCGTATGACGTCTGTGGGTCTATGACCCCTTCAGGCGTTGCTCATGTCACCTTTGGTAACTCAGTCACAGACTTCTGAAAATGTCACGTCCTCAAGGTCTTTCTTTGGAGGGACCTTGATCTCTTCAGGGTAGCCTGCGGGCAGGAGTGATACGAGGGTGTAATTCTCAGGCACATTCAGGAGTTTCCGCACATCCTCTGCATAGTGTTTCTTCTCGCCTGCCACCCAGCAGGACCCGACACCATGTGACTGGAGCGCCAGGATCAGCTGGGTCGTCGCCGCACAGCAGTCTTCAAGGTAGTAGGTGGCATCACGTTCGCCAAAGACTGCAAAGCAGATCCTGGCATCTGCGATGAATTTTCCGTGATCAGTGAGTGCGGCGATGGCTTTCAGGGTTTCCAGGCGGGTGACCGTGCCAAAGAGCCAGGGCTGCTCGTTGCGAGCAGTCGGTGCGAGACTGGCGCATTCGAGGGCTTCTTTGATGATCTCATCCCTGATGGGTTCATCTTTGTACTTCCTGATACTCCGCCGTGACCTGATGATCGTTATCCCAAGGTTCATGTGACTACATAAGTGACTTTCTGATATAGGCATTACGCTGGGGAGGTGGGTGAGAGGAGCCGGCGGGCTGGGGACGGCGTGCGACGATCTACGCATGCGTCCGGTTACTGCGGATCACCGGGGATGTGGAGCGTGGAAGAAAGGGTTGAAAGCGGGATAGTACCCGCTTGTGGAACACCGGTGATACACAAATTTCGTTGCGTACCGGATATGGTAACATGTGATACATTTGAATGCCGGAGAGAGGGCATATTCACAGGAGAGCGTATTCTGACGGCAGCAGCGGCCAATCCCACGAGCGGAAAGGAAGAATGCAATTCATGACGACGCGGTGGAAACGCTATCCTGCGTACAGGGACTCCGGGATTGAGTGGCTCGGGGAAGTGCCGGTGGGATGGGAGGGTGTGGCACATCTTCCAGAGGAAAATCCTCCAGATACAACTCCGTCGCTTCCTTTAAATTGGATAGAGACAGTTCTATGGTTTCTCCCTGACTTACGGTGCCCACCTCCGGGCACTCCGCTATATACATATCTTCTTCCTTAATGAATTACAGCCGTAAATGTCCTCAACATTTCATATCGCCTTTTACAGTCCCATAATTTTATAATTTAATATTTTAAGTTTTCTTTCTCATTACTATTAAGTAACCCCAACAGGAGCAAGGTGCGATGCACCACCCGCCCGCAGCCGCAATGACCTCCTACAAATCTCCCCCGCCCTCTCCGGCTCGTACCGCAGCCTGATCACCTTTCTCCCTCCCAAAAAAAAGGTAAATAATCGCCATAGAAGATCCCCGGACGTCCCCGCCTCCGGGTCCCTTCAACAGCCATGCATCAGGCGCTGCTCGGGCGCACGACCCGCCCCATGAAGAGGATGTTTCCGGTATCGCTGTCCTGGATGGCGAAGATGAAGGGGTGGTCCGCCCGGAATACCGGCACGTCGTCTTCCGGTGGTGCGGCGCCAATGCCGACTACGACTCCTGTCGCCGCCGCCGCTTCGGTACCCTCCTCGTTCACGTCGATATATGCCTTGTGGACGGCGTCGCTGATAAACAGGTTCTTTGTGCCGTCCATCCCCCTGAAATCGGCTCCGGGTCCGAACGCGGTCGGCATCCCCATCGCCGATAGAGTCTCTGGCAGCTGGTATTCCGTATCGAGCGTGAATTTCGGGAAATACACCTCCACGCGCTGCTGCTGCAATGATTGCCGCAGTTCGGAGAGTCCCTCTACATCGAGCGATGCCTCGACCGCGCTCAGGTCATCGTTTTTGGGGAGGACGACGAGCATCGAAAGCTCCCTCCCGCTTTCGTGTGCATATGGCATTTCGAGCACCTGGAGGGTGCCGGTTTCCGTATATCCATAGACGGCGTCCTCATCAGTCCTCTGCATCATCCGCACCCGGACGGTCTCATCAGCAGCCCCTGTCCTGAAATCAGCTTCATGCGTCGCGGTTTCCTCGAACTGCTTGACCCACGTGCCCTTGAAGTAGATCGCGTTGGTGATCACCAGACGGGTCACCGGGTCGATCGAACCTGACGGCAGCAGGTCCTTGATTTTATTTTCTGTTTCATCCTCTACCCAGTCATTGATTATAATGCGCGAATCCTCGGGCGTGTTGATGAAATCAAGGTTCGTGACTTCTGCGGAGTAATAGCGCTGTGCCGTGTCGATGAAGGCGGGAAGGAACGGGTACGTCTCTTCCGCCCACAATGCGTTTGCTATGCGCAGGGTGTAGCCGGCATTTTCACCATTGATGCCCGCATTGATCGCAAAAAATCCCTCTCTTCTGGCAGTGTCGTTCTCCGGGAAATGAAACACCGACCTGATTTCTTCGGCAGTCACGCCGCTGGCGCCATCGCAGGTAATCGCCAGGGCTTCCGAGATGCTGAGCGGAGAGAAGAAGATGTTTCCTCCGGAATCGTGTGCCAGCTCTGCATAAATGTCGAATGCAAACCGGTTGTTCCCCCCGACCACGCTTGTTTCTGCGTCCGTGGCAGGTCCGGGCTGTCCGGGATCCACGCCAGGAATACCGGTGCATCCCGCGACGATAACGCCGATTACGAGAAGCGACGCTAAGCACAGGATACATGTGTGTTGATTCATGGTGTGGTGGTAGATCCGGCGAATAGTTATATCTGGCGTTGGGTGCGAATTTTTTCGAAGTTAACCGGATATCCCACGAAAAAGAGAAGTGAAGATCTGAACATGGTGTTCCTCCCGCCCCTCCCGCGGACATGAGTCACATCCACCAGCCGCATCCCGTCCAGCATCTTCACCCACTCGAAAAACAGCGTATAACTCAGGTATGCTCTGAGAAGGAGGCGATAACTGGTGGCGTCTCATAAGAAAAGGTGTTAATAGTAATGCTCTATTGTCTGAAGACTGTCACGCAGGTTGTCGTTTTCACACACCATTGCTGCCCCGGGGCACAGGAACTTGCAGCGCTTGATGGTGCCAGTATGCAGACCCTCATGGATATTTAGGATGCACTTGCGCAGTGAGCGGATGTGCGGAGTGTATTGCGAGGATTACGGGGCAGGAGTGGCGTGGGGATGATGGCAGTGCCGGGATTGAAAAACAGGGGTGATCTGTTACCTTCGTAGCTCTGGATGATCAGTTTTTTCGCCCTCTCAAGACACTCATATTTTTTCTGGCTGGTATGAAAATCCCTTTAGAATTTTCATCAGCTATCTATGCCGGATAACGACATAGTCCGCTCTGTGGTAATCCGACACCTTTTATCCTCCTCAAAATCATAAAAATAGTATCCTGCACGCTGACCAGCATATCCCCCAGTCCGGAGAACCATGATTTCTGATACCATAAAAGCTTACATCGATCTCACACGGGTCCATTTCGCCTTCGTCTGGCCGTTGCTCTTCTGTTCGGGACTGGCTCTTGCGTACCACAACTATGGCGGTTTTTCCTGGCAGGTCACACTGACGGCGGCACTGATCGGGCTCTTCGGGTTCATCGCCGGTCTGGTGCTCAATGATTACGTTGACCGCAACCTCGATCGGTTTGAGACCTCTCCCAATCTCCTTACGAACTACTGGCGACTCTTTGGCACACGTCCACTTCCACAGAACCGTATTCCGGCCAGCCACGCCCTCAGCCTGTTCCTTGTGCTGGTCGTTTTTACGACACTGCTGATTACTGTCCTCCCTTATCCCAACAGCGTCTATGTCTTCCTGATCATGCTCTGGTGCTACGGCGTTGAGGTATTCTACCAGATCAAAAAGAGAGACCAGACATTCCCTGTGGCACAGATTATCGGGAGAACCGATTTCACGCTCTTTCCTGTCGCTGGATACCTCTGCATCGGCCAGCCGGACATGACCGCCATCCTGTTCATTCTCTTCTTCTATCCCTTCACGCTCGCCCATCTCGGTGTCAATGATCTCGCTGACACAGAAAGCGACCACCTGCGGGGCATGAAGACCATCTCTGTTCTATACGGCACCCGGGGCTGCACCCTATGGATTGTGCTCTTCACGCTCCTGCATCTTGCCGCCGCCGTCTTTGTGATGAGTGTCGTTCCGGCGGCTCTGCCGGGATTTGTCCTGGGCGCTCTTCTCCTTTGTGCAGCCCTGATTCTTTTGGGACGTTCCGGAGATGAGGTCGCTGCCATGAAGGCCCTCCCTTTCTTTCATGGGGCACTGCTCGTCTATGCCGTCTCCATCATTCTTGGCACGCTCCTGTAGGTATTGATGCTGGAGCGTCCGGCTCAGGCGTGACATTCAAGAGAGGGGGTGAGACGGGGGAGGAAGATGAATAATATATCCTAATCCAGTAACAGAAGTCGGATTCTCTCGATAAACCTCTCCGCCTCATCAATTGCGGTTTTGATCTCATCATCCGTGGGCACGGTTCCGAATGAATACTGGTTCTCATGCCGTCTGTTTCTAAGCCGGTTAAACATCAGAACCCAGTCTTCTTCAAGTTTCCCTGCCTGAACATAGGTTTCCAGGTATAATTCAATACAATAATGGCTTTTCTCGCGTATCCCGTCACGGAACAAAAGCGCCCTGGCGGCATGAAACCATGTCAGGTATGCAGCCGAAAAACTCATCCTCAGTGCTGATGCACCGGCAGACTTTCTTGCCTCATCCAGATAAGAGCGGGCAAGATTGAGAGACTCATACGCTTTCTCTCCCGATGGCCGGACCTTTTGGAGGAGTCTCTGGTTAAAGCAGTCATCAATATTTGTCAATGGATTCACCCTTCAAGGCAATCGATCTTCTAATCAGGCTTTCATGAAAGGGGATGTCGGTCTTTCTGAGGTCTTCCAGTTTCTCTTTGGTCAGGATCAGTATATGCGTCTCCATCCCTGTTGCCTCGCTGATCCTTCTCTCAAGTTTCGCCGCATTGATCTCTGTCCTGCTGTCATATGATCTCACAAGAACCCAGATGTCAAGATCGCTCTCTTTCGTATCCATGCCTTCGGCGACACTTCCGTATACACCGATACCTTCCGCCCACTCTGGCAGGGAGATGTATCGCCAGAGCATATCGATGTTCAGCATCTTTTTTATCTGAATGCTTTCCGCATTCTCAATCCAGCGATATCTTCTCCCTTCCCTGATGATGATTCCGTATCCGGAGAGCAGATTCAGGTACCTGGATACATGACCCTTTGATGTTCCGGTGGCTTCGACTACAGATACGGCGGTGAAAGTGCTTTCACGGGCAATATACCGGATAATTTTAATTCTCTCTTCAGTCTTGAAGAGTTCGCAGAGCAGCTCTTTTGTCATATGTTTACACTCTGTAAACAATTTGTTTCTGTTACGGAAACAAAAAGTTTCTGATCCTGAAACATACTGGATGCAGTTTTGTTAAGGTGGAGGTTAAAGTGGAAGCAATGGATGATAATGTGTTTGGGATCTGAACAATCCAATAAAAGAAAACACCACACTGCACCACCATGTTGTTTCTGCTTCTCGGGTGAGGATGTCTGGCTGGGGAGGGAATTGACGGTGAGGCGGGAGGGTGTGGGGTGATGGGACTCGCTCTCTCTTTTGACCTGCTCCAGGGGCCGGCGGCGGTGCTCGGGATGATGGGCGCGGTGCTGGTTGCCGGGCAGTCAATCCTGTCAATTCTCGACATGGTATATGATACAGTTACGTTTATATATCCCCAAAATAAGCCCATATCGCCGAGATCTCGACGCACACAGAGACCCCTTACATCGATTCTTTCCGCCCCTGACATACTAAACATCCCCTGAGATTTTAGAGGGGCTTAAAACGATGATATGGCGGTCGGTAAAAACCGGCGGTTAGAGGTGGGTTTGGCAAAATAAGAGAGGATTGCCTGTTTTCAAGAATGGGTCTCCGGGTGAGCTGATCCTGAGGTCGGGATCTGGTGAATTGAAACCCAAATTGGCGGTGTTTTACCCTGATCCAGGGTCCCATAAGAGGGGGTAGGAGGGGTGTTTTCCCTCCCTCTGTTCAACCACTGCACACCACTTCTCGGAAGTGGTGTTCGAACATGTCACCTCCGGTGACACACCGCCCCAACCGGGATCGGTGTGCTGTTCACGTCAGTTCCGGTACGGTGTCTGCGCACCTTGAGGTCTGCTTCTCGGGTGAGGGTGTCAGGCTGGGGAAGAGGCTGACGGCGAGGCGGGAGGGTGTAGTCCAGCAATAGACTGCTACCTTCCTCAAATTATCTCTCGCCGCTTCAGCTCAAAGAAACATCGTGCCGTTGCACGGACATCCTCAAGGGCATTGTGCGCATCTTCAAAATCAGCATCAAATAACTTACAATGAAGCTGTGACAACCGAGGCCATTTATACCCGCTCCGATATGGATTTGGAAACTTACAGAAATCGATCACATCTTTAGATTTCATGGTGCAGATCTTCTCGATCTCCCCAAAGCGATGCGGAACCTGGTAGCGATAATATTCAGCAGAAAGAACGTTGATATCGAAATCGAGATTGTGAGCGACAAGATACTGCCGTTCGATTAATTGTTGAGTGAAAATCGGCAGGATCTCCTCAATAGGACGCCCTTCTTCAAGAGCTCTCTCGGTGGTGATTCCATGGATGGAAGCCGCTTTTTCAGGGATATCAAAAGCATCTGGTCGAATGATCTCATTGCTATATAAACGCTCTTTTCCCTGATCATCATAAATTCCCCATGCAAGCTGCACAACACGGGGCCAGTTATCAGGATCTACTTCGGGAGGGATAAATCGCCGGCTTCTCGGGAGTCCGGTGGTTTCTGTGTCGAAAAAGAGGTACATGGGAGTTCCCTACTCTGCTTGACTCATAATCAGCTGATGGTCTTCTTCCGGGATGGTGCGCATCGCCTGCCCCCTGATGTGCCGTATTGGGACACCCCAGATGTTTTTCATGATTACCACGTCGGAGTTGTCGCGGTTGGTGATGGCAAGCCAGCAGGTTATAAACTGAATTATTTCTTAATCCTAAAAATATTTTGTCTGGTGAAATAAAATCAGGGTTGATTTATTTAGATTGAAAAGGAAAGAATCTTTCATCATCATTCACAGATATGAAGCTTGCTGACAGGTTGACCTATGGCAAAAAATAATAAATCTTCCAAAAATCCAGGGGAAAACGGGGCAGTCCTCGGATTTGAGGACAAACTCTGGGAAGCAGCAGACAAACAACGCTCGAATATGGATGCAGCGGAGTATAAGCACGTTGTTTTGGGGCTGATATTTCTAAAGTATATCAATGACGCCTTTGGTGAACGGCGTGGGCAGCTTGAAGAAGACTACGGAAATCCTGAAAGTGAATGGTATATTTCTGGACCTGAAGCAAGGTATGGAGCACTGGAAGAACCCGATGAATACGTAATGGAGCAGGTATTCTGGGTCCCGAAAAAAGCCCGCTGGGATTATCTTCAGGCAAACGCAAAGTCACCGGAGATTGGAGTTCTGATTGATAATGCGATGGTCGCAATCGAGAAGAGCAATAAGTCGATGAAAGGGGTTCTGACTAAGGATTATGCCCGTGAGAGTCTGGATAAAACAAAGCTTGGTGAACTTGTTGATCTCATCGGAAGTATTCCGGTTGGCGACAAAGAGAGTAGATCCAGGGACGTTCTGGGAAGGGTATATGAGTATTTCCTCGCAAAGTTTGCCAGTGCTGAAGGAAAACTCGGCGGTCAGTTCTACACCCCGCAGAGTATTGTAAAGACACTTGTTGCAGTGCTTGCACCATATGAAGGCAGAGTGTATGACGCCTGCTGTGGGTCTGGCGGTATGTTTGTCCAGTCTGAAAAGTTTGTTGAAGCTCATGGGGGGAGGCGTAATGATATCAGCGTCTATGGTCAGGAGTCGAACCCGACGACATGGCGGCTTGCAAAGATGAACCTCGCCATCCGGGGAATTGAGGGAAATCTCGGCTCCCACCATGCAGACAGTTTCTCAAATGATCTCCACAAGGACTTGAAGGCAGATTACATCCTCGTGAATCCGCCATTCAATATGAAAGACTGGGGCGGGGAAAAACTCAGGCAGGATGTACGCTGGAAGTATGGCATCCCCCCAAAGAACAACGCAAACTTTGCATGGATGCAGCACTTCATCCACCACCTCGCACCAACCGGGCAGGCGGGCGTCGTGCTTGCAAACGGCAGCATGTCATCGAACCAGTCAGGAGAGGGAGAGACCAGGAAAAATATCGTCGAGGACGATCTGGTGGACTGCATGGTGGCGCTTCCGGGACAGCTCTTCTACTCAACGCAGATCCCGGCGTGCCTCTGGTTCCTTTCCCGCGACAAGAAGAACAACCGGTTCAGGAACCGGCAGCGCGAGATCCTCTTCATCGACGCCCGGAAACTGGGTGTGCTGGTGGACCGCACCCACCGGGAACTGACCGATGAGGATATCGGAAAGATTGCCGGAACCTATCATGCCTGGCGGGGCGACCCGGACGCCGGGGAGTATGAGGATGTGCCAGGGTTCTGCAAGAGCGTGACAATCAAGGAAGTGGCAGAGCACGGTTATGTGCTGACACCGGGACGGTATGTCGGGGTAGAGATCGTTGATGACGACGACGGGGAGCCGTTCGCTGAGAAGATGGAGCGGATGACCACGGAGCTGGCGGAGCAGTTTGTGGAATCGGCGAGGTTGGAGGGGGAGATCAGGGAGAATCTGGAGGTTTTAGGCTTTGTCAAATAACCTCGAATCATTTGATTTCAACTCACTGGTTTCTTCAATTCAGGAGGTTCATAACCACCTCGCCGAACAGGCAGGTAAGGCGGTCAACATCAGCCTGACGGTGCGCAACTGGTTGATCGGCTGCTACATCGCTGAGTATGAGTTGTGTGGCGAAGACCGGGCTGTTTATGGTGAAAAACTCCTGCCGGAGCTGGCAAAACGCCTCACCGCAGCTCAAATCAGCAACTGCAACCGGCGCCAGCTCTACGATTACCTCCGGTTTTACCGCGTCTACCCGCAGATCGTGTGGACAGTGTCGGCACAATTACAAGCCCTTATACCTGAAGGGGTTAGCAGGGAAGAGACAAAAGTGCCGACAGTGTCGGCACAATCTATTGTTCCGGCGGAAAAACTGCTGAACAACCTTTCATACAGCAAGCTCAGGATGCTTGTGGATCTGGATGACGATCTCAAACGCGACTTCTACGCGGCTGAGTGTATCCTTGGTAACTGGTCGGTGCGGGAGCTTAAACGACAGATCGGCAGCCTCTATTACGAACGCTCCGGTCTTTCCGTGGACAGGGGGAAACTCGCTGCTCTGGTTCAGTCCGGTGCCGAGCAGGCTCAGCCCCGACTGACCATCCGTGATCCCTATGTGTTTGAGTTTTTAGGTCTCAAACCCGCGGAGGTCATGAGCGAATCCCACCTTGAAGAACAGCTGACCACCAAACTACAGGAATTCCTGCTTGAACTTGGATACGGTTTCTGCTTTGAAGCCCGGCAGAAACGCATTCTGATAGGTGGTGAGCATTTCTTTGTTGATCTGGTGTTCTATCACCGTGTTCTTAAATGTCATGTGCTTGTCGAACTCAAGCTGGAGCCCTTCAGCCAGGAGAATGTCGGTCAGCTCAACACCTATGTCAGCTGGTACAGACAGAATATGATGACCGAAGGTGACAATCTGCCTGTGGGAATCCTGCTCTGTACCGATAAGAACCATGCCCTTGTCAGGTATGCTCTCGCCGGTATGGACAATAACCTGTTTGTCTCCCGATACACTCTGAATCTCCCGGAAGAAGAGACGATCAGAAGATTTCTCGAAGAGAAGCTGGAGGAGTTTTCGGATGTGTATTCAGATTGATACAGTGTCGATGGGGATGCTGAACGGATTTGCGTCCGCACCACTCCCGGGGTTCACGCCGGGCTGGGGTGTTGGTGCTCGGGATGATGGGCGCGATGCTGGTGGCTGGACGGTCTGTACACTATCGGCAGTTAGGTTTTGGATGCTGGACGGTGGGGAACCTGCTATGGGTGGTGTACGGGCTGGTTGAGTGGAACTGGTATGTGGTGGTGATGAGCGGGTTTTACTGGGTGATGGCGGTCGTGGGATTAAAAAATAGTGGGGATCGGTTACATTCGTAGCTCTGGATGAACCATCTGATCGTGATATCAAAGGAATCATTGAAACAGGATTTTCTCAAAAAAGCAGAGATCACAATATTTCAAATAGAAGAATTTATAATATGAAATATTGACTCTCGGTTCTCGATGAGAAGGAATTGAGATTATAATGTCTATAAATTGGCTTCATTCATCTGATTCGTTAAGAGAACGCCCGGATGAGGGATCAGAGGTTGAGTTTGGGTTTCACTCTTTCTTTCAGCGGGCTACCGGATACACGCCGTATCCATTTCAATGCAATCTGGCAACCTCAGAAAAACTTCCCGACCTGATCAAGATCCCCACTGGCATGGGGAAGACCGATGCAATGATTTTGGGTTGGTTGTGGAGAAGGCGGTTTGATCCTCGAGACGAGGTCCGTTTACGCACTCCCCGGAGGCTGATTTACTGCCTGCCTATGAGAGTTCTCGTGGAGCAGACCAGAGACAAAACGGAACAATGGCTTAAACAGCTGGGTATCCTCGCAGAGTCTCCTGGTGACGAATCTCCTGTAGCCGGATTTGCTGAAAGCTGCAACGGGGAAGGCAAGCGGATCGCGATCACTGTGCTCATGGGTGGAGAGGACAGGGAACGGTGGGATATATACCCGGAACGGGATGCCATCATCATCGGAACCCAGGATATGCTCCTATCCCGAGCTCTCAACCG
>DARA01000040.1:9107-14327 GCA_002503135.1 Methanomicrobiaceae archaeon UBA207 | reverse complement strand
GGATGAATAGTAAACTCATCTCCATTGTTCAACCAGAGGTTTTCTACAGAGCCCTATAATCAATGTTTGGATACTTTTCAGAGAGCCGGTCAAATGATGACCCTGGTCTTGTAGTGCTCGCAGGACTTCGTTACTCCCGCAAACACCAGACACTGCGCCGGGTTTTGGGTGACAATACTTATTTCCGGGGCGCATTTACACGGGTGTTGGATTGCCCGGAATAATACAGATTTTTTGGATCTCCCTCTCCGTGGCAGCAGGCACAACAATCTGGTGTGTCATCAGATTATCTCTGCAAGAAAGTCATCCATTTTTTTATATCTCCGATATTCACCAGCGGCAACCCGATCTTTCCTGTCCTCAACCTCATCAATGAATTTCTGGTTTATTGACTCTTCGGGGGGATATATACCTTCATCAATCTTTATTTCAAATGTATCAAGTTTTTTTAGTATTTCCTTTAGAAGATTCTCCGGATTGCTCTCTCTTTTTGCCGCGGATTGTGTCATTGATAATGATTCACCCGGATGAACTTAAATAATTTTGCGTGGATCTAATTCTCCATTCTTTTCGCAAGACACTCGATCTATTTTTGATACTCTGGAGTTTCCCGGTTCTTTTTCGCCGCCAGGTCGATTACCCGGGAAAATCTGCTGATATTCCGGAAAGCCATCTCCAGAGAGGATAATACTGTATTGTAAGTCCCTCTCTCTGAACAGTCTCACAGAGATCCTCTGTCAGGATCATGCCACTGTTAAGTTTGAACTTTTTGCATGCCCTGAGGAGTGAATTCTCTTCTCTTTTTCGTGTTTTTTCGTCATCTGCATTCCAGCAGACCTGTATTAGTGTCTGAATATGCTGACCATTTTTTACCACGAAATCAACTTCAAATCCGTCTTTGTCTTTCCAGTAATAGATTTCGTCATAACGTCTGTTTAATTCCAGAAAAACTGCATTCTCGGCAAGTTTGCCTATATCAAGAGAAAACCTGAATGATACTTCATTTCTAAGTCCGGTATCAATGGCGTATGTCTTTTTGTTCTGCCTGAACTGGCTCTTTAATTTGTATGAGAATAAAGGAAGATCCATTATCACCAGAGATTCTTTGAGATAACCTATGTATTTCTCTGCTGTTTCAATTGTTACATTGGAATTTTTTGCAATACTATTAAAGGAATATTCGCCAGTTGTATTTGTCAGCATGAACTGGCAGATTCTCCCTGTGATATCATAGGATGCACCAAATCTTGAGGTTATATCCCTTGCAATTATATCATTGTACAGCGCTGTCAGTATTTTTTTGTGGTTGAATTCATCCAGACCTGTTGATTCCGGGAATCCGCCATCTTCAAGATATACACTCAGGTAATGCAGAAGCTTTTCTCTGTTGTAGATAAGATTATCCGGTTCGGTATTTTCAAATCCTCTCATCCTGAGATATTCTGTAAATGATAGGGGCATGACTTCGAATGTGATATGCCTCCCGGTTAACACCCTGCCAATGTCATATGAGAGCAGGCTTGCAGAAGATCCGGAAAGGAATATGCAGTCAAATCTTTTTGTATCATAGAGCATCCTGATCCATTGTTCCAACCCTTTCTTTTGCTGTATCTCATCAAGGAAGAGATGTGATGTGTCAGGATTTAATTTGTAGATTTCAGTCAGGATTGTATCAAGAGGTGTAGCGTTTATGGTGGGATCGTCAAAGTTCAGGAGCATTATGTTTTTTGGGTGTATCCCGCTCTTTATGAGATGGTCTGCCACCTGATAGAGCACCGTGGTCTTGCCCGAACGTCTGACTCCGATTACATCTTTTATATATGGGGTTTTGAGTGTCTTTATTATGGACTCTGTAATATCCCGCCTGATTCCCGTAAGTTCCTCAGGCACCTTCTTTTCTGCCCACCATGGGTTCCACCTGCGTATGGCATGCTCGATCATATGATCGGGTCTGTCCTGATTAGTATATATATGGTTCTACTACAACAGACATTAAACGGTATTTATTATCTATGGTTGTCGAGGAAAAGTTATGCACTATATCTTTCTCCCACACAAAAAATCAGAACAGGGGAAGGTTTGTAGAGGTAGTACGGGTACGCAGGTTCAGGCACAGGAGGCAGAGCGGGATGTCACACTCCACGGGGGCGTGACTGAGCCACCACAGGTGACAGATGGAACAGCCCTTTTAGTCCATCAGGTGAAGAGATCATAATTGATGTATCTCAAAGATACTATAATCAATGGTTGCAGAACGGGCTGAAGAGTTGATCACAGCAGGGCTGTTGATTTAATTGAGTTCAGAAAAGTGGAGAAGAGTCATAAATTATTAGCAGGGGAGGGGAAAAATCCCCCTCCCCTGAACCCTGCCCCAGGATCCTGGATAGGTCACCGGGGAGGGACGAGCCTCCCTCCGGCTCCCCGGTGTTGCGTACATCGCGACAAAAAGAGTGAAGTGGGGAATCAGAAAAGTGGAGAAGAGTCAATTCTCTTATGAGATATTATATTGTCCGGCAAGAAGGAAATTATTAGATATGAAAGAGAAAAAAGTCAGTATTCAGATCCCTACACCATACTTTGATTCTCTGGATCTGACCCGGGGACACCAGATTTTAAGAGGTCTCATCCGCCAGTACCCTGAAATTGCTGCCCGTGCCGAAGAACTTGCAGAGGAGATTCTGCTTGATGTTGATATTGAAGATATTGCCAACTCTCTTGCAGATGATCTAAACGGACCTGCTATTGAGGAGGTCTGGGACAGTTCCGGAGGAACCCGTGATGGCTATGTTGATCCATCTGAGAGAGCATATGAGATGCTTGAGGAGATAATAAATCCTTATATCGATGAGATGAATATTTATATCCTTCGTGATATGAAGGATCAGTCCAGGGATTACTGCGCTGCAATTCTTCTTGGAATGCATAAATTTGAGACTGAATACAGTTCCTTACTGCTTGGGGAAGTCCCGGATTTCTGTTATGACATGTCTCAGTATGTCAGGGAAAAATGGGAAGAAAGTGTTGAAGATGAAGAACAGGTAAAGCTTTTATCCGGATTTTTGGAGGAGAACGGTCTGTCAGGCAAGTCTGAAGAGTCAGACTCGTGATTATTTATTAATGTTCAATGCATGAAGCAAGAGGATAAATGCCGGAGACGTAGTGCCAAATGTCAGCATATCATCTGCAAACTCAAATAATGCCGGTTCTCTGTTGTATATCCTGTTCTGCCCCACGATCAATAAGATATCTACTCGGGATTAGTACTAATCAGGATTAGTATTAATTATAACCGTTGCCAGGTCATCTGCAGTGAACTTCCGGAGAGATCCGGCAAATTGTCATTCATCGTTCATATATGATAGATATCTATAATTTTATCGTCTACACTCGACAAATATATACCTGATGCAGACAAATCCGTATATAATGGATACCCGGAACAAACTCAAAACTACAATCATTGAATGGCAGGAAAGCGAACTGCCGGAATTGCATAAAAGAAAAAGCCGGGCAAATATCGATCTGCCACATATCAACGACATTGTGGGTGTCAGACGTTGTGGAAAAACATATTACATGTACCAGTTGATCTCAGCATTGCTTAATGAAGGGGTGCCGAAATCTCATATACTTTATTTCAACCTGGATGATGACAGACTTCAACCCTTAAATGGCGATGAACTTGCGTTATTGATAGACACTTTCCGGGAACTTTATGGGACATCAGAAAAGGATAAACTGTACCTGTTTTTAGACGAGATCCAGAACTTTCCCGGATGGGAAAACTGGTTAAAGGGCATCTATGACAGAAAGAAGAATGTCAAAATCATAATAAGCGGCTCCAATGCATCAATTCTTTCAGACGATATCTCCTCCCGTTTAACAGGAAGACATCTTACCACCAGAATGTTCCCGTTCAGTTTCACCGAGTTCCTGAGATGCCGGAAAATATCTTTTAATATAAAAACCCTGCAGTTTTCAGAGAAGAAAATAGAGATCAAAAGGAAGTTCAACGAATATATGGGTCGGGGAGGGTTCCCGGAGGTCATACTCAACCCCACCATAGATCACAGAGAATTGTTGCAATCCTATTTTGACGATATAATCTACAGGGATATTGTCTCAAGACACAAGGTACGCAATCCAAAAATATTCAAAGCACTTGCCCTTTTCTGCATATCAAATATAGCAAAACCTCATACATACAATTCACTCAGAAAATTATTTTCCGGTTACACGTCCCTGAGCACGGATGCCATAATCAACTACATCTCTTACCTTGAGGACGCATTTTTGCTGTTCACTATCAATCACTATGACGTTTCGGTTAAAAAGCAGATAAATAAACCCAAAAAACTATACTGCATAGACCCAGGCATGATCAACGCGGTCTCTTTCAGGTTCTCAGACGATTTTGGAAGATTATATGAAAACCTTGTCTTCATCCAGCTTTTGCGTTCAGGTGAGGAGATTTACTACTGGCAGGACAAAAAAGGATTAGAAGTGGATTTTGTTACAAAAGTGGGGTTGGATCCAATCCGGTTGATTCAGGTCTGCGTAGATCTCTCAGATCCAAAAACCAAAGAAAGGGAGATAAATGGTCTTATTTCAGCAATGGAACATTTTGACCTGCAGGAAGGTACTATAATAACCTCTGACGTTTTTGATCAGGAAAATGTGGCAGGCAGGAAAATAAATTATCTGCCTCTCTGGTACTGGTTACTCAAAAATGGAAGTTCCGAATATTCCTGCCTGGCTGCAGATGGTTCTCAATGTTGATTCCTTTATTTTACTATGGAGGATTACTATTAACACTTTTTTATGAGGAGGCTGTCCAATCATTCTCCACTCGCTCTGGACAGCCTCCACATGGCACCCGCAACCTGGGGATACAATTTTGGCATATCAGGGATTAAACTGTTAAAGATGGACAGGATAACCGGATATCTCAGGATGATCAGGACCAGGGACTGGATAAAATTTTATATGATTTTCCCGCTGACCGGGGCGTTTCTGGCTCACGGCGTCTCGCCTGACCTCGTTACGGTATGCATTGTTTTTATCTGCGCAACCGGTTACGGGTTTGTGATAAACAATTATTCTGATCTTGAAATCGATAAGAAACATGCAAAAAAGATGGAACACGGCAAGAACCCTCTTGCCTGCGGTCGCGTTACAAAGAGGGGCACGCTCCTCCTCTCTGCGGTGCTGGTGCTGGTG
>DARA01000040.1:2005-8795 GCA_002503135.1 Methanomicrobiaceae archaeon UBA207 | reverse complement strand
GGTGCTGGTGCTGGTGTCTCTCCTCCTCTCCGCGATGATGGGCGCTGCCGGGTTTTTATTCACCTCCCTGAGCATCCTCAGCCTCACCATCTATTCGGCACGACCCCTGCGTTTAAAAGACCGGTTTCTCATTGATATCATCTGTCACGGCGTAATGTTCGGCGGGTTTCCGTTTCTGGCAGGGTTCGCACTCGCAGGCGGGGATCTCCTCTCCTATACCCTGCTCCCTCTCACCGGCGCATCCCTCTGCACGCTCATCTGCTCTGAGGCGCTCATCGCCCACCAGATAAATGATTACATGGAGGATCTTGGGAATACACCCACCACCGTGGTGAGGATAGGTCAGAGAAACGGCTGTGCCCTTCTCGGGTTTACGGGGCTCCTCTCTCTCATCGCCCTGGAACTGATCGTCCCCTCCATTGAGGTGAACAGTTACATCCATCCTGCATTGTTTGTATTACTGCTGGTGTACCCTGCCTATGCCTGCAGGGACGTGCTTGCGGGGGAGATGGGCGGCGCAGTCAGAAAGGTGCTGATATATTACTTTAAGCTGTAGATATTACTTTGAGTGCAGGTGCGATATGGTGCTGATATCTGTCATAATCCCGGCATTGAATGAGGAGGATAGTATCGGCTACTGCCTGCAGTCCCTGCTGAACCAGAGTATTGAGAGGGACTCATATGAGATCATCGTGGTTGACGGGGGTTCAGACGACCGCACAGCCACGGTCTCAGGGAAATTTGCCGATCTGGTGGTCTCCCAGGAGAGGAGCGGTATCGGTGGTGCCAGGGGGGACGGTGTCAGGGCGTCACATGGAGAGATCCTGGTATTCACAGATGCGGATACGCTCCATAAGGAGAACTGGCTGGAGATGATCAGGGACAACCTGCGGCATCACGGTTATGATGTGAGCAGTGGTCCGGTCCTCTTCTATGACAGGACCTTCAGGTCCGAACTCCTCCAGCTCTGGAGAAAACAGTACAATTTCCTCCATCTCTTTGAATTTTACTGGCTGATCGGGTCAAATATGGCAATGAGCCGGAAGGTGTATGAACAGATCGGCGGTCACAGGGACATCTCTGTGCTTGAGGATTATGACCTCTCAGTACGGATGTACAGGGAGGGCGACATCAGGTGCTGTTATGACCCCCGGCAGGTGGTCTATACCTCTGCACGCCGGCTGAGCAACCTTCTCTCATACCTGCTCCTCTACCTGTATGGGCACTACCACTATCATGTGACCAAAGATTACAGACGGCTGCTGAAATATCCACGCTTTGATGAGATGGACCTCAGGCTGATGTCAGATATCATCGGTCTGAACAAGCTCAATGAGAAGATCAGCACAGCCTATGCGACATTCATATCAAATGTTGAAAAGGAGAGGCGTTTGTGAACTACCCCTGCCTGAAGGCCTGTGACATCTGCCGATTTCATCGGCTCAGTCACGCCCCTGCGAAGTGTGACATCCACCACCTTCGGTGGTTCAGTCACGCCCCGTGGGGTGTGACATCCCGCTCTGCCCCCTTCACCCCTGCGAGTTAAACCACTCCCTGCTGAAACCCGGGTTCGCCACCCGTGCCCCGCTCCCGCTTACCACGGCATCGCGGAGCGCCAGGTCGATCACCGCCCGCGCCTCATGGCATGCCCTGGGCACAGGATACCCGCGGGCGAGGTACGCGGTGATGGCGGCTGAGAGGACGCATCCCGAACCATGAACCTGATAGGGGTACCGCCTGCCCTCAAGGACGGTCTCCCCGTCCTTCATGACGAGGATGTCAAATACGCGGTCCCCTGGGAGGTGCCCGCCCTTTACCAGCACCGAGGAGGCGCCGTAATCGAGTATTCTTCTCCCTGCCTCACTCATTTCTTTCGCATTTGTGATGGGTGGCATGCCACTGAGTGCAGCCGCCTCATGGAGGTTCGGGGTGACGACGGTCGCCCGTGGGATGAGGTGCCTGATCAGGTCGTCATGAGCCCCCTCTTCGAGCAGGGGGCACCCGGATGTTGAGATCATCACCGGGTCGACCACGAGCGGAGTCTCATCCGGCAGCGCACCGGCGACGGCAGTGATGATGCTGCCATTGCCGAGCATCCCTGTCTTCCAGGCATGGACCGGGAAATCGTCAAGGATCGCCCTGATCTGGTCTTCGACGACCTGCGGCGCCATCACCCATGTATTGCGGACCTCTCTGCTGTTCTGGGCAGTGAGTGCGGTGATGACAGAGAGCCCCCACACGCCGATAGCGGAAAAGGTTTTGAGGTCTGCCTGGACGCCGGCACCCCCGCCCGGGTCAGAGCCGGCGATGGTGCAGGCGCAGATCAACTCTCCCATATGCAGGTACTTTGTCTTCCGGGATATGTCACCTTTGGTGACTCAGTCACGCCGTCCCCTGCAACCCCCGGCACCACTCTGATCACTGGTTTTAACTGGACCGTCACTGAAACCATATACAATGGATCTTGAGGAGTTCTCGCGCAGGCAGTTCTCAACCGGCGCCGGTGAGGAGACGGTCAGGGAACGGCTGAAAAAGCACATCCTCGCTCTGAAGGATGTATCCCCTGAATATGCAGGGGAGTTCGCCAGTGCCGTCATCGAAGAGGTGAAGAACTCAGGCGGTCTGACCGGCGATCTCTTTGAGTTTGCACCAGCCGGTGTGGGCATGGGTGAGTTCGGTGTCGGCTCACGGGGCTCAGGCGATTTTTTTGCCCACAGGCAGCTTGCCCGGATCATCGGGAAAAGTGAGGTGGCTGTGGGCGTCGATGAGATGGATGACGCCGGCGCGGTCAGTGCTGATGGAAAGTATATCATATGCACTGTGGACGGGATGCACTCCCGGCTCTCTGATTTCCCGTTCCTTGCCGGCTTCCATGTCACCAGAGCAACGCTCCGCGATGTCTATGTGATGGGTGCCCGCCCAGTTGCCCTCTTCTCTGACATACATGTCGCAGATGACGGAGACGTGGCAAAGATCTTTGACTACACCGCAGGGGTTTCAGTGGTGGGGGAACTGATGGATGTGCCGCTCATCACCGGATCGACGCTCCGTATCGGTGGTGACATGGTGCTCGGAAGCCGCATGACCGGTTGTGTGGGTGCGGTGGGGGTTGCAGAGCATCTCACTGCCAGGAAGCAGATCAAGCCCGGCGACGTCCTGCTGATGACAGAGGGTGCAGGCGGCGGCACGATTGCGACGACAGCCATATACTCCGGATTCCCTGAGATTGTTGAAGCTACCATCAACCTCCACTTTCTCAATGCATGCAGAGCCCTCCTGGAGAGCGACGTCCTTGAGAAGATCCATGCAATGACAGACGTCACCAACGGGGGGTTGCGTGGTGATGTCTACGAGATGGCTGAAACGGCGGAGTGCCGCATCACTGTCGTGGAGGACGACCTGAGATCACTTGTGCAGCCTGATGTACTCGCCATGCTCGACCGGCTCGGGATAGATTATCTCGGGGTCTCGCTCGATGCACTCCTGGTAGTTGCGCCTGCGGATGTGGCGCCAGAGATTCGGGACGTGGTTGCGTCTGCCGGTGTCGCCATGAAGGAGATCGGTTATGTCGAAGCAGGCAGGCACGAATCGGTTCTGGTGGTCAGGGGTGAGGAACAGGACTTCTCACCGCGGTTCAGGGAGTCTGCCTACACCCCTGTGAAGAAAGTGGTGGATGGGAGCACCGCGCTTGGGAGGCAGGCTGAGATGAAGGAGCAGGTGAGGAGAGGGGCGGATGCCGCCATTGAGAAGAAGATGCGTCTGCTGGCGCGCCTGCAGGCGGATCAGGATGATGATCTGTGAGACCGCACCTCTGCACACCCTCTACGCAAATCTTTTATGACTCTCCGGCGGTCTCTTCTTCAGGTTTGATCCCGCTTGCGCAGATATTGTACGCGAGATACGGCGCACTCTTCTCCACGAACGGCTCAACCTTTTTTACCAGTGCAAACAACGGGTCCGGGAGTGAGTGGTGTGCAAAGGAACAGTATTTGCTATGTATGCTGCAGAACCCTGCGTCTCTGAGGAGCCCTGCGAGCTCTCTTTCTGTGTAGTAGTGCTCGTCAAAGGTCCCGACACCGACCTGCCTGACACCCAGTCTCTCCCATACATGATAGACCACCGGCACCGCAGTCGTGAGGAGGTTTCTGCCCAGTGTGCATATGGCAATATGACCGCCGGGTCTGAGTACCCGCCAGGCTTCAGCCAGCAGAGCCCCGGGGTTACGTATGTAACTGAATGCGAGCATGCTTGAAACAACATCAAAACAAGAGTCCCTGAATGGGAGAACCTCTGCTGTACCTGCGATATACTCCCCCTGCCTGCACCTATCCCTGGCTTTCGAGAGCATACCTCTGCTGATGTCCAGACCCACGGCGCGACCCCCTGCCTGTATATAACGGTGGGTGAACAGTCCGGTGCCGCAGCCGAGGTCAAGGAGTTGTGCACCTTTTGGGATGCGGGTCATCAGATGGTCGCAGATATGGGTGTGGTATTGTCTGCCGCGCTCCCCGTCATAACGCCCGTCATAGATGTCGGCTACCTGATCATAGTGGTGCTTAACTTTTGACACCGAACACCTCCCTGATCATCTTTGCCAGCAGGGCATCAAGCTGGATGAATTCATTTGTGCTGTGAGCAAGAACCGCCTCTGTATCAGCCAGCATGAGCGCGATGCGGGGGTGGTTGTATTCCCGCTTTGCTATCTGCCTGATCTCCTGCACCACCTCCCTGCCTGTGAGCCCGTAATCGATCATCAGAGTCTCAATGATCTGTTTTGCCCCTTTGAAATTGCATGCCTGCAGTGCTGCGAATGCCGATGCGGCGAATGCCGATGTCTCTGACTGGCTGAGATTCCCCAGCTCGATCTCCCCTCCCGACTCTGCCACAATCTGGAGTAGCATGAGGGCTTTCCTGAGGTCGCCCCCTGCCATATGCATGATCAGTTCGAGATCATCCTCCTGCCTGATCCCGTCCCTCCCTGCACATTCCTCTGCGAGGACGGACCTGAGGCACTGGAGGACGACCGTGTTTGAGAGTGGTGTGAAGAAGAGCGGGAAACATCTTGAGGTGATGGCAGGGATGAGTGCGCTCGGGTTTGTCGTGCAGAATACGAACCTGCAGGTCCGGCTGTAGCGTTCCATAATCCTCCTGAGCGCCTGCTGTGCATCGCGCGTCAGTGCTGATGCGTCTTCAAACACGAGGAGTTTGAAACCGGCGTCGAGCGGGCGCATGGATGCGTATGATCTCACAATATATTTGAAATTGGTGAGGAAACTCTCCTCCTTTTTATAGATGTGCGAGAACCGTTCATCACTTTCAAGATACTTCTTCCCCTGCTGGAAGAGTTCACTGGTGCTGAATATGGTCACGTTCTCCTCCCAGACCTCCCCGTAGAGGCGGCGGGAGAAGCACTCGATCGCAGCACTTTTGCCTGTTCCGTGCGGTCCGCTCAGCACAAGGTGGGGGACGTCCCTTGACTCTGCAAATGAGATCAGGTGGCTGATCACCTGCTCCTGCCCGATGATCGCAGACAGGTCGTGGGGGCGGTATTTCTCAATCCAGAGCATCCCTGATCCTCTCTCCTATCTCTTCCAGTGCCGATCTGAGAAAATACCTGTTGTCGAGTGACGAGATGAGGCTGGTGCATTCATCCCGGGTGAGGTCCCTGCACGCCTCTGTGATCCCGGGAAGCGCCCGGGTCAGTTCGTCGATGATTGTCAGCGTCGCCGTCTGTGCTGTCCGCGATAAGGGGTTCAGGTCGATGGTGATCACACGCTTTCCCATGGAGCAGAGTGCTGCACACCGGTCGCCGTCTTCCAGGGGCACCAGCACCACATCAGCTGCATAGATCCCCTCTCTCAGGCACCACGCCCTGTCATGGCTGAGTGGCAGCAGGGGTGCCGCTTCACCTGTGAGAAGGCGCACACCACGCTCTTCAAGGAGGCGTCCAATGGCATTCATGCGATATTCTGTTCTGTGAAACAGGTTCACCTCGACGAAGGCGCCCGATGCCTCCTGCAGGTCTCTGATCGCACCTGCTGCGAGTGCCGCAGTGTTACCATTGACCGAGATGACCGGGTGGTCAGCCATCAGGAGCATCGCGGCTGCCGTCTCTTCGGCAAGCAGGGCGCTCTCCGTGGTTCTCTCCCCGATCAGGTAATCAAATGCCTCTGCCCTGCCATGGGCTGCCAGACCTTCGGGCACCACGATGCCCTGCTGCATGCACTCTGCCAGCCGCTCTCTCGTCATGAGTGAATGGTATCTCAGGTGGTCAGGTGGTATGGTGCCGCGTTTTTCACTCATCAACACCGCCCCTGATCACATCCACCCCCTGCTCAGCCACTCTGAGTCTGTAAACGCCTCCGAATTTCTTCAGCACCTCTTCAGCCCCGTCCCCGCAGGCAAATACCCCGTTTCCGAGCATGGTCATGCTCGCCTGTACCTGGCAGTCATCGCAGGCATCCAGCACTGATCGCACATCATCTGAGATCAGACCGCTCCGTTCTGCGAATGAACGTGAGAGCTTGAAAAAGTCTGAGAGGTCTCTGGGGCAGCGGTCCGGGAAAGCTGCAGTGACTATGTTCATCACTTCAGGCGAATTGAGCACCGATTCTGTGGAGAGGGGTGCCAGTGTCACTGCAAATATGGGCTCGCTCATGTCATGCCACCGCATGACCTCTGCAGAGATCCCTGCCTCTCTCCTGCATTCCATGCCGCCACCCATGCAGGCGGCAACGTCGCCGAGCCCGCTGTGGTGTACGATCTCGGATTCGTGAGCGAGCGCCGCGAT
>DARA01000040.1:0-1631 GCA_002503135.1 Methanomicrobiaceae archaeon UBA207 | reverse complement strand
GCGAGGAGTGCGGCGGCACTGAGCCCGAAACCTGCGCCCATCGGCAGATTGCACTCTGTGGTGATCCGTGCGCTCGCACGCAGTTTTTTCATCACATATTCGATTGTCCGGGAACCCGTGAGTCTGACATCGATCTCACCCTCCCGGTTCCTGTGGTAGATGATGACCCCTGGGTTCTCTGCCAGTTCCGCCCGTGCCAGCACACCTTCGTGGATGACGATGCCTGCACCGGCACCGCCGGTGGTGGCGATCTCCTTCGTCGTGATGGGCATGAAATAGCCCGAGATGTGCCCCGGGCAGAATGCTACTGAAGTGCGTCGCATATGGCTGCTGCAACCTCCTCTTTATTTCCATTGATCTTCTGCGTTCCATCTCTGGTAATCAGCGTGAATGAACCGGTGTGGAGAGACGGCGCACCCATCACCGGCGGCGCATTGATCACCACCATGTCCGCGCCCTGCCTGAGGAGGTCCCGGGCTCCCTCCTCCTCATCCCAGCCGAGTTTGAATGCGACGACAGTCTCCGGGCGGCACTTCTCAAGCACCAGGTCAAGGAGTTTGGGCAATGGCTGCAGGTGCACTAATACCGCCCTGCCGCTACGGATCTTTCCCTCCATGCGTTCTGGTGCGAAATCAGAGATCGCAGCCGCGCTGATGTAAATGTTCACCGGCTCCATCAGTATCCTCTCCACTTCAGAGCGCATATCCGATGCGGTCGATGCATGGACATTCGTCACGCACGGGAACCTGTTATTGTGCACGACCGTCACATCCGCACCCATACGGTATGCATGGAGGGCGAGCGCTCTTCCCATCTCCCCGCCCGAGCGTGTTGTCAGGACCCTGACGTCATCCAGCGGCTCTGCACAGGCTCCGCTGGTGATGAGCACCTTTTTGCCGGCAAGCCCATGCCCCATCAGCGCCCGCTCCGTATGCAGGACGATCTCCTCTATCTCCGCGACCTTTGCCTTGCCTTCCTCGATTCGCGGATCAATGACATCGATCCCCAGCTCACGCAGCCTCTCGATGTTTGCAGCCACCCCTGGATGCCTGTACATGCTCTCATGCATTGCAGGGGCGATGACCACAGGCATCCCGCGCCCGAGTGCCGTAGTCGCAAACGTGCTCACCGTGGTGTCGTCGATGGCATGCGCGATCTTGCCGAGCGTGTTTGCCGTGCAGGGTGCGATGAGCAGGAGGTCTCCCTTCCCGCCCTCTCCGCAGTAGACCACATGCTCCACAATGCCAGTGATCTCTGTGATCGCCTCCTGCCCGGTCGCATAGGTGAGGGCGTCTGGAGCGATGATCCTGCATGCCGCCGGGCTCATCACTGCCCTGACTTCTGCGCCGCGACGCCTGAGGGCGTGCGCAAGCCTCACCGTTTCCACCGCAGCGATACTCCCGGTGACCGCGAGCACCACCACTTTGCCGTCAAGTGTCTTCAGGGGGGTTGTCATGAGATGACCACATCCTGTACTATATGCCATTTATGAGGTCCGTACTTCTTTACGGTTTGCACGGATATATCTGCAGAGAATCCTGCCACCCCGACTGCGTCCCTGATACGGGCGGTGACGTCACCGGTGCTGTGCAGATGCAGCACACTCCCGGGATGGACATGGGCGAGGACGG
>DARA01000053.1:2790-5848 GCA_002503135.1 Methanomicrobiaceae archaeon UBA207 | reverse complement strand
AGAGGATATCGAAAGACTCGGGCTGGCCGTATCCAGGGAGTACCCGAATATTCTTGCGATGACAAAGATCAGGAAGTTCTTTGACGACGCATACTTCACCTATCCTGACGACTACAGCATCAGGCTGGCGCTCGGCGACATCCCGTATTCATTCAATATCTCTCTTCTCACAGGGGATGGGAGATATTATGGAGTGGGAGAGGAGAGACCCTACATCTATGGATATATCAGGCGGGTTGTGAAGGTGAAGGGGTTTTCAGGCATGGAACTCTGCTGCGGAGACCGCCCCGAGTTCAATGCAACCGGGGCAGGGGATGTGACCGAGAAGTTCACGGTCAGGCTCGACGGGAGTGTGCTCCTCGACGATTCAGTACCCCTGCCATACAGGATCGATCCCAGGATCGAACCCGTGACGGTTAATATCACTGGTCTCGCCGCCTACCTGAATAACAGCGGAAACCCCTCCCCGCTGGCACATGGTACATACACCTCTGCCACACTCCGGAAAGTGCGGTTTCACAAAAATTATGCGGCAGGCGCACTGCCGTTCCCATACACCACGACAGACAGCAGCAAATACACGTTCTCTATCGATGGTATGCCTGCCGACCTCACACCGGATGCACAGGTCTATGACAACCTGAGCCTCATACTCGAACCAGGTGTGCTCCCCATAGACCGGACGAGTGTGATTGATATCATATACACATTCGAGGACGACCTGCCGCAGACACTCATCCATGGCACCATCCTCTATGACTACAACTACACAAATGTCACACGCCCTGACCTGATGCACGGCACCGTGGAGGTGGCGGTATGGTGAGAGGCGACGAAGACGGGCAGCTCTACACCATCGAAGGGTTATCCGCAGCACTGATCATACTCCTCACCGCATACCTGGTGCTGGGTGCCACGAACATCTACACTCCCGGGGATGAGCATATCACTGATATGCAGCTCGAGCAGCTCGGCAGTGATGTGCTCGCGATGATGGACACGCCCGACCGCCAGGGCGCCACGAGCGACCTTGTGACGATGGTCTATGCCACCAATAAAACAGGGTTTGAGACAGTATTTACGGGATACCTGAATGAAACGACAGCTGGTACGACTGACAACCTCAACATGAATGCAACGGTCTGGTACAGGAACAGCGGGAGTGGAGTAGGGGCGTACCACCTTGTCAGCTCCAGCTCCGGTTTCTATACCGGACGCGACCCGGCGGTGAGGGTGACGCGCTGGGTGCGGGTACCAGGGAAACCATCAGGGGCACCCTCTGGAGTCAACAGCCGGGAGCAGGCGATGCTCGTGGAGGTGCTGCTGTGGCGGTGATGAATGAGGACGGGCAGTGGATCGTACTGATGGGTTTTCTGGTCTGTACCGGCATCTTTGTACTCGCAATCATCATCCACCAGTCCGTGCTTGTGGGGCAGACGACCGCCGAGAGCGTCCTTGAATTCCCGAAGAACAAAATTCAGGATATAAGGGCAGAACTCTCTGACCTGGCTGACGACTGGGACAGCCTCACTGATGACAAGAAGAGCAACATCGCAGATGATATGGAGACGATCGCACTCCATCGCGAGAATGCGGTTGTCTGGTATGAGATCACGGATGAGACGATATCAGGTACCGTGTATCGCAAGATAAAACTCCACTACAATGACGGGGTGACTGAATATGATGAGACCGCCTACCATGCGCCGCAATGATGAAGGAGTGACGACCGTGATGGAGTACATCACCATCACCAGTGTACTGATGGTGATGATGGTCATCCTGATACTGGCTGTCAATGCCGCATTTATGGAGGGACCGGCAGACAGGCTGAGGTATCACGCCTTTGTTGACATCGGAAACGGGATCAGTACCAGAATCGTGGACCTCTATGTGATCGCGCCGGTCAACGGGACCATCACGACAGCCTTTGACATCCCTGATGATGTGGCAGGGAAGGACTATTATGTGAATGTGGAGATGAGCGGACTGGACCAGCGGATTGTGGTGACTGACGGGAAGGTCCGGAACACCGTCACCATCAGCGGGATCGGGGCGACGATGGCGGTTGCAGGGAATACCACTGGTGCGGGATGGAACAGGATACGATATGATTCCAGGGGTTTTGAATGATGACGATGATGAATGAGAACTCTGTTTCCGAAACCGTGGGTTTCATACTGATATTATCACTGGTCGTGACGAGTATAGGGATTGTCACCCTGTACGGCTACCCGCTCCTGCTCAAACAACAGGGCGCCACTGACGTGAAAAATATGGAGCAGACCATGATCGTGCTCCAGAATGACATTAAAAGTCTCTGCTACAGGAATGTGCCATACACTGAGATGATGATGCAGGCGGGAGGCGGAACTCTCTCCGTACTCGACAGTGGGGACACACCCCAGTGCTTCACTATCAGCTGGGATGGTAATGGCGGCGGTGCATATTCATCCTTCAACCCGGGAGAGCTGCGCTACCGTTCAGACACGGAGAACACGATCATCACCCTGGAAAACGGCGCAGTTCATGAGCGCCTGGAATTTTCAGCTGTGGCAGGGTCGTCCATGCTTGCAGAGCCGCGCTGGTTCTATGACAGCACCACCGGGATGTTTGTCATCTATCTCATGGAGCTGCAGGCGGGCTCACCGATGGGAGCTTCAGGGATGTGTGTCATCGGGATGCATGTGGATTCGCAGACCCAGACGATCGTGGACGGTGCCGAGAAGGTCCGGGTGGAGTACCATCCCTGCACAAATGATGACTACTCAGTCGCATGGAGGAACTACCTCACCGGCAGTGTGGGGATGACCAAAACGGCGGCAGACACCTACACCAAAACAGGGGTCAGTAAACTTGTGATCAAGCAATATGTCATCACAGTCGATGACCTCTGATGCGGCAGGCAGCGGCACCAGACCTGAAAATAATCGCTTTTTATTGATATAGAGGGATACTGCAGACCCCATGCAGTCACCCGGCACCCCATCAGAGGTAGCCGTTTTTCTTCAGCCACTCCACCTGGGCCTTTACATACCTGAATATAATATCACACTTT
>DARA01000053.1:0-2398 GCA_002503135.1 Methanomicrobiaceae archaeon UBA207 | reverse complement strand
CCCTTGATCCTGCCCATGCGTGTGACGCCATCATAACAGCGCACACGAATGTGGTTTGCGCCGAGCATCAGATCCGCGGTTCCAAAAATCTCATTTTTTTGTTTGCGGGGGAGCCGCACCCTGACGATCTCTGTTGGGGTTCCTGAACTGGATTTTTTCTTTCTTGAATTATAATTTGCCAGACATCTCACTCCAGTAACTGTAGATGTACGCGGAGAAAATATATATCAGTTGTCCCGGCTGGCGGGCAGAGAGACTTCAGAGAAGTTAACAGTCAGGAAACTGGGTAATAAGCAGCCTGGATTATGCAGAACCGGGTTCAAACCTGATTTTTTGAATCCGGCGTCCTGCAGGCAGGGTTGCCCGGAGCCATGGGGAATGGGAGGAAGTTTTATTAGTGTATGAGTATATGCATCTGTCAATAGTGACAGATACAGAGATCACCTGAAAGTAGTGTTCACCGCATACAACAATGCCGTGTTGAGCTATATCAACCACCAAAAAGGGGAGATATGGAGGCTAAATTTATGAAAACTGTTTTTTCAAGTATGGTCTGAACTCTGCATAGGGTGCAGGCATTGTGAGGTCGCATGTGCTATCGAACATGCCGAGAAGAGAGATCTCTTCGACGCGATCTGCGAAGAGAAGAGATCCCAACCCCGCATCTTCGTTGAAGTGGGAGTCGGCTGCCTGACATTTCCCAACCGGTGCAGGCACTGCGATCCCGCCCCCTGTATGCAGGTCTGTCCGACAGAAGCACTCTACCGGGATGAGGAGACAGGTTCTGTCGTCATTGACTATGCCAAATGCATAGCATGCGCCGTATGTGCGATGGCATGTCCGTTCGGCATCATCAGGTTCGGGAAGGTGCACCAGCTGGACACGGAGAGGGCAGTCAATGCAAAATGCGACAACTGCATTGAAAGGCAGAAAGAAGGGCAGATCCCCGCATGCGCAGAGGCATGCAAGACCGGCGCACTGGTCTTTGGTGACGCAAACGACCTCATCCGCGTGAGCAGGAAGGATTTCACCACGAGGCTGATCACGTCTCAGGGTACAGATGTCGAGGTCCCGAGGATTCCTCCAAACATAAGGGCGTTCAGGGAGATCATGGGAGTACTGGCAGAATTATGAGGAGAGAAATAGCATAGGAGGTAGATTCGTATGTATGATTCAGTTGCAGGAAAAAAACTTGCAGAGAGAAGGGCGCTTGACAAAACAGACCAGGAGATGATCATAAAGGCTGCAGAAGACGGCATTGAGACTGCATGGGACAGGCTCGCAAACCAACAACCGCAATGCGGTTTCGGGCAGCTGGGAGTCTGCTGCAACCGGTGCGCGATGGGACCCTGCCGGATTGAACCCTTCGGAAAGAAGCCTGACTGGGGCGTATGCGGTGCTACCGCTGACCTCATTGTGGCACGAAACCTGCTTGATGATCTCTCGACAGGAGCGGCTGCACACTCTGATCACGGGCGTGAGGTTCTGGAAGTGCTGCTCGAGACTGCTGAAGGAAGATCACAGGGGTACCAGATCCTGGGTGAAGAGAAACTGAAAATAATTGCCACAGAATACGGGATAAAAACCGACGGGCGTAAAAAAGAAGAGATCGCAGAAGAACTCGCAAAAGCAATGCTTGAGGAGTACGGGACGCTCAAAAACAGGATCCAGCTTGCAGAGAGAGCTCCTGAGAAGACAAGAGATCTCTGGAAGAAGGCAGGCATTTATCCACGCAGCGTCGACAGGGAGATAGTCGAGTCCATGCACCGGATTCACATGGGTGTCGGTGCCGACTACGCAAACATCCTTCTGCATGGGATGAGAACCTCGCTCTCCGACGGCTGGGGTGGGTCTATGATGGCAACAGAGGGCTCAGACATCCTCTTCGGCACTCCAACCCCGGTCAGTTCATGGGTGAACCTCGGCACGCTGAGCAGGGATAAAGTGAATATCGTCCTCCATGGTCACAACCCGATCCTCTCCGAGATGATCGTCAAAGCGGCAGAAGACCCGAAACTCAAAAAACTTGCAGAAGAGAAGGGTGCAAAAGGCATCAATCTTGTAGGCATGTGCTGCACCGGAAACGAACTGCTGATGCGGCACGGGATACCCATCGCAGGGAATATGCTGGATCAGGAACTCGCCATTGCAACCGGTGCCGTGGAGGTGATGGTGATCGATTACCAGTGCATATTCCCCTCCATCACAGATACCGCAAGCTGTTATCATACAAAAGTCATAACGACCAGCGAGAAGTCAAAAGTGCAGGGCGCAGAATACAGGGAGTTCAAACCTGAGAGCGGGCTTGATACCGCAAAAGAGATTGTCATGATGGCAATCGAAAGATTCCCTGAAAGGAATCCTGACAGGGTAAAGATCCCTGATAAACCCATCCGGA
>DARA01000069.1 GCA_002503135.1 Methanomicrobiaceae archaeon UBA207 | reverse complement strand
TATTTACTTAAAGTACAAAGATCTTGCGGTTGAAATTAAATCAGGGCGTGGATTTTACTGCGAATTGTCGGAATACGCAGGAGCTTACGAATTAGTGTAAAAGTAGCACAGATTAGCACCTATTGATAAATTGTGGCAGAAACGTACGAAAAAAATATTAGATGACGAAGTCAGAACGCGTCAGAGGCTCCCACCTCATCCATCAGCTCCGCGAGTGTCGCCTTTCGCTCCGCATATGCGTCGTGCTGGTGGATGCTCTCTTCATTCGTCTGCTTGATGGTCACGACCGAGTCGCCTGGCAGTCCGCTGAAGCCGGCGACGACCTTCCGCGCCATCTCACGCACACAGTCCTCGACAAACCGTGGATTCTTGTGGGCTTCCATGACCACGTAGCTCTCGTCGCCGCGCTTGAGCAGCTCGAAAATCCGTGCACTCATCGAGTCTTTCAGGATATCAATGATCTTCTCCAGGCTCACATGCGCCTCGTCATCGGTCTCGATACAGAGAAAACCCTTTCCACGCTGGTTATGGGATGCCATAGGCACCGCATCAAGGACCTTCCTGATCATCTCCTCCTCTATGCCGAGACGCTCCATCGTATGTATCGCATGGTCCTTCATGATGTTCTGTGCGCAGGGGCAGGCGGTCATGCCAGTGACTTCAGCACCGATGCTCTTCCTGATGGTCGGCGTGCCGCCGGTGCGCCACGCAACTGCCCTTGCGTGGACATCCACCACCTCCTGGCACATCGTCCGGCTTACCGGCGTCTCCCTCTTCACCATGAACTGGCTCTTCATCAGCACTTCGGTCATGTCCGCATACTCATGGCGGTCAAGAAGTTTTCCGGCAACCACACTGCAGAGGTCCTCGATCTCCTTCACCTCCCCGTCAATCGCCTGCTGGAGAACTTCGTCGATCACCTCAAAGTTGCGGGAGAGGTTTGCTCCCTTGAGCCTGCCGGGCAGGTCCACGAATACGTCAAAACTGGATATGAATATCACAGGACGCTTCCCGGGACGTGCAACCTCAACGAGTTTTTTTACGTTCTTTACCCCCACCCGCGTCAGGTTGATGCGGATGTCGGGACAGGTGGCTTGGACATCGGGCAATTCCATTGCAAAACCCCATTATTGTATTTCATGGTTATCATTTCAGATAATTAAAATGACCCAAACCACATCGGCTGATTGTATGATATAATTATTTATCTGGTCACCTGCAGATATTGGAATGGTGCATATGATCAAAAAATACTATGAATCTGATGCAGACACCGGCATCTTCCAGGACAAGACCATTGGCGTGATCGGCTACGGGTCGCAGGGACGCGGACAGGCACTCAACCTGCGCGACAGCGGTCTCTCAGTGATCATCGGTCTGCGCCCGGGAAAAAGCTGGCAGCTCGCCTCTGAAGACGGGTTTGACGTCCATACCGTGGATGAAGCCGTGAAACGTGCAGACATCATCCAGATCCTCCTCCCTGACGAGATACAGGGCGCGGTATTCCGCACAGAGATCGCGCCTTTCATTGAGGAGGGCAACTGTCTCATGTTCTCACACGGGTTCAATATCCACTATGGGCAGATCGCGCCCCCGCCCACCATTGATGTCGTAATGGTCGCCCCCAAGGGACCGGGTCACATGGTACGCCGCACATATGAGGAGGGCAAAGGAGTGCCTGCACTCATCGCAGTCCACCAGAACTACAGTGGCAGGGCAAAGGAGATCGCACTCGCATATGCGAAGGGCATCGGCGCCACCCGCGCCGTCGTGCTGGAGACGACATTTATGGAAGAGACCGAGACAGACCTCTTCGGAGAGCAGGCGGTCCTCTGCGGCGGTGTCACCTCCCTCATCAAGGCAGGTTTCGAGACACTGGTAGATGCAGGATATGCCCCTGAGATGGCATACCTTGAGGTGCTCCATGAACTGAAACTGATCGTTGACCTCATCTATGAAGGCGGTTTCACGAATATGCGCAACTCCATCAGCAATACCGCACAGTACGGCGACCTGACCCGCGGACCCAGGGTGATCGGTCCTGAGGTCTACATCGCCATGAGGGAGGTGCTTGAGGAGATCCAGAGCGGTGAGTTCGCAAGGGAGTGGATGCTCGAGAACAGTGTCAACCGCCCGGTCTTCTCTGCACTCACAAGAGCCGACGAGGAGCACATCATCGAAAAAGTGGGGCTGGAGATACGCGGGATGATGCCCCAGTTCAAGAACCTGCAGAAGTAATACCTGCACAATCCTTTTTTCAGTCACTGACCGCGGTCCCGTGAGCTCCCTCAGGGGCGTCAGTACCTCATCACTGCCGTGAGAGACGAGAGTGCGGCGTCCAGTTCCTTGCCGGTGATCCTGACCTCCCTGCCGGAACACCCTATCCTGAGGTCAGCCCCGCCGGTTTCACCGATCACCCTGTACTCCAGCCCGCGTAATGCGGACTCGTCCCTGTATGCCACGAGAAACCTGCCATATGACTCTGAAAACAGGTCGGCGACGGGGTCACCGCCGAGTTCAATGCGGGCGGCGGGTGCCATCTTTGCCAGTGCTGCACAGAGACCGCCATGGGAGAGATCAGTGGCTGTGACGATACGCCCCTCCCTGACCAGGTCGCGCACGGCACTGACCGTGCCGGCATCGGCGACCGGCGGCGCCGCCCCTCCGCACCCGGTCACGGCATCAAGGACCGAACCCCCGAAAGACGGGGTGTCTGCGCCGACGACAGCCAGGTTACACCCATCAGGCGGCGGCACCCACTTCACCACCCTGCCCTTACCTGCCATGCCGATCGTGGGCGTCGGTTTGATCTGCGTGCCATATTCGTCACTCTCATTATACAGCGACACATTCCCGCCCACCACAGGGACGTCAAGCGTCCGCGCCATATCACCGAGACCAAGGACAGACTGCTCCACCTGCCAGTAGATCTCGGGGTGGACAGGGCTCGCGAAGTTGAGGCAATTGACTATGCAGAGCGGCTCGGCACCCAGACAGGCAAGATTGGCTGCGTTCTCAAGGACGCTGTTCGCGGTCCCCTCATATGGTCTGAGATATATGTGCCGCGGGTTGCACCCGCAGGAGAAGACGAGTGCGCCGTCTTTGAGGCGAAGAACCGCCGCATCATTGATGAATGATACCGTGCGGAGCTGGACGTCCTTGTCGTACTGCTCATAGATCCAGTCGCTGCGGGCAACATCATGGTGTGAGAGCACCCGGAGCGCCAGATCTTTGAGGCTGCCGGCAGGTCTGGCAAAGGGTTTCTCCGCGGAATATGGTTTCCTCTCCCAGGCGCATGGAGGGGCGCCGTCCACAAGCAGGTCCATCGGGAGATCGCAGACCACCTCGCCATGGAACATCACAACATACCTCGACTCCTCTATGACTTCCCCGATATCACTCCACTGCAGCTCGTACTTCTCGGCGATGGCACCCATGCGCAGCACATCCCCGGGCGCCACCTCCAGCAGCATCCGCTCCTGTGATTCTGCAAGCATGATCTCAACCGGATTCATCGCCTCCTCGCGGAGGTGGATGCGGTCTGCATGGATCACTGCACCGAATGTGCTCGCCATCTCACTCGATGCACCTGCGAGCCCGGCAGCGCCGAGATCCCTGCATGAAAGCACACTGCCGGTGGCTGCCATCTCAAGCACTGCCTCGATGATCAGTTTCTCAGTGTACGGGTCCCCGATCTGCACACTCGGGCGGTCTGCAGCCTCTGAATCCTCGCTGAGATCCCTGGAGGCAAATGAGGCGCCGCCAAGACCGTCGCGTCCTGTGGAGGAGCCGACGAGGAGAAGGCGGGACCCGGGGACCTTCACCCGGGCTGTGATGAAGCGCTCAGGGTGCACCACACCCACGCAGACGACATTCACCAGCGGATTTCCTGAATATGAGGGATCAAAAACGGTCTCGCCCCTTACCACGGGCACACCGATGCAGTTTCCGTAATTACTGATCCCTGCAACCACGTGCTCAAACAGGTACCTGTTCTTCTCCTCACCGAGAGGACCAAAATAGAGGGGGTCCATCAGAGCGATCGGTCGCGCACCCATGGAAAGGATGTCCCTCACAATCCCGCCCACGCCTGTCGCCGCACCATCGTACGGGTCAACATAGCTCGGGTGGTTGTGGCTCTCCATCCCGATCGCTATGGCGCACTCTTCTGAAAACCGCACGACTGCGGCGTCGTCACCAGGACCAAGGAGCACGTTCCTGCCAGTGGTCGGCAGGGTCCGGAGCAGCGCCCGCGTGGATCTGTAACTGCAGTGCTCACTCCAGAGATTTTCAAAACAGGCGACCTCAAGGTCTGAAGGCTCCCTCCGGAGCACCTCCCGCAGCATGGCAAAGTCCTCGTCAGGCAACATGTACCAGAGAGATCTGGTGCTGATGAAGATAAGCATGTCTTTGCCGGAGTGGGGAGTACCCTTTTTGTCGCATCACGCCCTATAAATACCACATGGGCGACCCATATGAAAAGCTCCTGAAGAAGGCATATGCCGGGATTACAGTGACCGGCACCTCTGATGAGAGGTTCTCAACCCCGGTGCCGAAGGTAACCATAGAGGGAAAGACCACCATTCTCGAAAACTTTGCTGAGATCGCCGACACCCTCAGGAGAGAGCCTGATCACCTGATGAAACATCTCGTCGGAGAACTCGGAACCGCCGGAAAGATCGACTCGAACCGTGCAATATTCAATGGAAAATTCGAATCTGAACAGATAAAGTCGGTCATCAAAGCCTATGTCGAGGATTATGTAATCTGCACAGAATGCGGGAAAGCCGATACCAGGCTCGTCAAAGAGGGGCGCACCCTGCTGCTCAGGTGCGAGGCATGCGGAGGGCACCGCCCTGTGAGAAAGCGGAAGGCACGCACAGAACCTGCCACACAGACACTTGAGGAGGGTGCGGTCATGGACGTAACGATCCAGCACCTGAGCAGGCGCGGCGACGGCGTCGTAAAACTGGGGCGTTACACGATGTATGTCGCCAACGCACAACCAGGTCAGACCGTGAAGATTAAGATCACCCGCGTTGCAGGCTCGATTGCCTTCACCGAACGCGCAACCTGACCTCTCAGAACTTCCGGAGCTCCACCCAGATACCGGTATCGTCATCCCTCACCAGAAAATCAGGAACCCCACTTTTTTCGAGCGCTCTCCTGAGTATCTCTGGTGTCGCCATGCTGCTGCGGCGCGCCACATCGGCGTCCCAGTCCGGGTTTATCATGCGCATCTGGTCGAAGATCTCATCCCTCAGGTGCGCATCTCCAAAGCCGCCACCTACAAATGCAGCACCTCCGGTGCGCAGGACACGGTATATCTCATCAAATGCCCGGGTAAGATCGTCCCAGAAGAAGAGAGAGCCCCTGCTGACCACGAGAGATATGCTCTTTTCCTTCAGGGGCATCCTGTGGACATCTGCATTGACCAGGCATATCCTGCTCCCGGGACCACCTCCGGCAGTCACCAGATTCTGCCCGGCGATCCTGACCATCTCAGGGTCCATGTCAAGGGCACATACCTCCATGCGGGTTTCGCATGCAAGCGCTACCGCCAGCAGACCCGGACCGGTCCCGATGTCAAGTGCCCACCCTTCTGTGATCCCTGACCTCGCGACCGCCATCCTGGCTATAACCGGATATACGGGTGCAAATACTTCTTTCGCGATCCTGTTGAATCCGGAGGCGCTCTTTTTCATACCCTTGGTGCAGCCGGGTTCAGGTGCCAGTGCTCTTCAGGTGTGAGAGGAGTTCATCGCAGCTGGCGGCAAGACGCTGCGCCGCCGCGATGATCGCCGCGATCGGGCTTTTTTTACCGACTGTGCTGACATACAGTTCCGGATCCGAGTCCGGGAACTTCATATCATATCTCGCAACATCGACATCCGGATCATTCAGGAGTTCGTTCACAAGGGAATTCAGGTAGGTGTGTCCTTCACCCGAGAAGAGGATCCGTGCCTCGGTATCTTCAAGCTCAAGAATTTTTATATCCATATGCACTATGACTGGTGCCCTGTGTACCATATAAGTATTGCCGGGTCAGTATAGTCAAAAAGTGACGTTCGTAACTATAGATGGAAGGACTCCATGTCCCTCCCTGCATGCGGGGTGCCAGGGAGAACGAGATGACTCATATGGATGCACCGGAAATCTGCCGCACCGGTTTCCCTGGCGAGTGAACAGGCTTCCGGGTAGTTCATGTGCTTATAGATGGAATAGCCTGCCGGAGCCATGGCATCCACAAACAGCAGGTCCACCCCCCCCATGAGGTCCATGCTTCTCTGGCAGACGTCCCTCCGCGTATCTGACGTGGATGCAACAGATACATCACCGGCATCGATGCGGACGCCGTATGTGGATGCAGACGGGTGGTTCATCTCAAATAGGGTCACCTCCACCCCCATCAGGTCAAAGGCAGAATATGGTTCAATGGCAACTTTCTCAAATGGAAGAAACCTGAAAAACCTGCTGCAGTAATCCAGCACCCCGGGCGCCGCATAGACCGGCGGCATACCCTGCACACGATAGAACTCCCCGTAACCGATGAAGTGATCGTAATGACCATGCGTCCAGATCACTGCATCGATGCGGGGTGAGCCTGCCAGCAGGAGCTGCTGCCTGAGGTCCGGGGAGGTGTCGATGAGGATATTCTTCCCGCCGGCACTCACGAGAATGGAGGAGCGCAGGCGTGACCAGCCCCTGTCACGGGCGCTGGTGCAGGTCTCGCACGCGCATCCGATCTTTGGCGTGCCGATCGCATCACCCGAACCCAGGAGCGTGATCTCCATGCTATGGTTTCCCTAATGACCGGATGTGACCGCGTTTCCCGGCTGATTCCATATATTTCTCAACATCCTCCTGCAGGATCGTGGTGCTGCCCCTCATCAGGGCTGAGAGGAGCCCCTCTTTGACGATCATCCTGAGATCAGAGCCTGATAACCCTTCTGTGCGGAGAGCCAGATCATCAAAATCACAGGTGCAGTCAAGGGACTGCGTCACCTTCAGGAGGATCTTCTTCCGCATCTCCGGGTCAGGGAGCGGAAACTCCACCACGGCGTCAAACCGCCGCCATACCGCCTCGTCGAGGATCCAGGGGTGGTTCGTCGCCGCAATGAGGAGGACACCGTTTCTGACGAGACTGATGTGATCAATGTTCTTGAGCAGCATATTCACAGCCCGCTTCATGGCGCCGTGGTCGTCGGCATCCCTCGTCTTTGCCACGAAGTCGAACTCATCTATGAATAGTATGCATGGCGCCAGTCTGCGTGCAATTTCAAAGATACGGTCCACATTCTTTGACGTCTCACCAAGGTACTGTGATGTGATCATGGCGAGCCTGACCTCAAGGACCGGCATATGGAGCTGGTGGGATGAGGAGAGGGCAAAAGAGGTCTTGCCTGTACCCGGGGGGCCCACAAAAAGCTGCTTGCCAATCTCGTGGATGCCGCGCTCGCGGAGGAAGTCCTGGTTTTTGATCGCGACTGTAATCCTGCGTAAGCTATCCTCCTGCTGAGGCGTGGTGACCAGGTCATCGAGTGACTGCTCAATCTCCTCCGGAGCGCTGATGATGATCAGGTCGCGCGCATTCCGCATCTCTTCACTCCCTGCAACAATCTTTGAGATCTTTGCATTGAGGCAGACGGCGGTGTCCTCAAAACGCGGGTTGTTCGACTTCACCTCTTCGTATTTCACACCAACGGAATCAAACTCCTCATAGAAGGATGCAAGCACCGGATTATTCTGAACAAAGTGCAGCCCGTCTTTCTTTATGAACCACTGCGCCGCCGGTTTCAGGGCTGTGATGCGGAGACGGTGCCCGAACTCCTCATATGCAACGAATGGATTCTCTTCAAGCAGCGCATGGGCGTCATGAATGCCAAGTGCACGCTCCAGCGCCCCATCACTCGCAAAAAGCGGGCGTTTCACTGAAGAATCCCCATTGTTTCCGGCACCAAACACGTCCCTGCAATGCGGGTTCAAATCATTGATATCGAGCTCCTGGTTCTGATTGAAGATTTCTGCGGTCAGCAGAACCTCCATCACTCTCATCGGCATATCTGCCTGCTCTTGTGAAGACATGTTATAAACCAGTATATTGGACTGGAAACCCAATAAATATATCTCATCTCGTGGTGATGATGCACCCGTCACTGGTTACGATTACGGTGTGCTCATGCTGGGAGACGAGAGACCCCTCCACATCATGGAGCACCGGGAATGGACGGAGTATATTTGATCTTACAAGGGATCTCAGTGCGATATCTGCCTTATCGCTCCTGATCCACCGGCGCGCAAATGGCAGACCATGCACCCTGCGCGAGGTCTCCATCACCTGTCTCGCAGACTTCATGCGCACCGGTTTCACCACCAGCTGCTGAAAGATCTCCACCCTGGAACGCTCACTCACATGACCTGTGCCGGTCGTGGCAAATGGTTCGATCGCGATGACCATGCCCTCCTCAATGACAGCCCCGCCTGATACGGCGATATTCGGGATGCTTGGCGGCGCGTGGAGGTTATACTGTGCCAGACCATGTCCGGTGAGGTTTGCAACCGGACGGTATCCCCTCCTCTCGATCTCCTGCTGGACAACCGCCCCCACCTCACCCACGGTGATGCCCGGGCGGATCATCGCAATCGCAGATTCAAGCGCTGCCCTTGACGCCTCCACCAGGAGGTCGTTCTTCCCGAGATCCACGGTCATGGCGGTGTCGGCGATGTAACCATTGACCTGGATGCCCAGATCAATCTTCACCAGGTCATGCTTTGAGAAGGTGCGTTCATCCCCGGGAGATGCCGTGTCATGCGCCGCATCCTCATTTGACGAGATATTCAGAGGGAACGCAAGCGCTGCCCCTTCGTCTGTAACCATGGCTTCGGTGCACTCCACCACCTCAAGCAGAGAGGCGCCCGGAGATATCCTGGCAGCGCCATTCCGGAGCACCTCTGCAGCAAGCCTGCCTGCCGCCAGGTAGTCCTCCGTAGTCTCTTCATTCATATGACAAACTCCTCCCTGAAATGTGTAAAAGATGAGAACCCGCCCTCGGTGACTATGCCTATATCCTCCAGCCGCACCCCGCCTGTCCCCTGATAATAGAGACCGGGCTCAACCGTCACCACATTGCCGGCAGCAAGTTCATCACCATGCGGACCGAGAGACGGCGCTTCATGCACGGCAAGCCCCACGCCATGCCCAAGGGAGTGCGTGAAGCCGCTGCTGCCGCAGTCATAACCCAGACCTGTAAAATAATCAATGGTATGCTGGTAGACATCCCGACCGGCAGTTCCCGCGGCGATCATCCCCATAGCCATCTGCTTTGCCCCCCTGACGGCGTCATACATCTCCGCCACCTCGGGCGCGGGCTCACCTTTCACCACTGTCCGGGTCATGTCCGAGTGATAGCCGCTCACTTCGTCCTGCGGGAAGATGTCAATGACGATCGGTTCACCCTCCAGGAGCGGTCCCGAGCCGCGGAGGTGCGGCAGCGCCGTATCCTGCCCGCACGAGACGATGGTATCCGCCGCCCTGCACCCATGGTCCATCACCAGCTTGTGCATCGCAGTCCTCACATACTCAGAGGTGAGGGGTGCGTCGCCGTGATGGAGTACGCCACCGCTGACTTCTGACTTACTGATGAGGGATATGGCGTGCTCCATCGCCATTTCGGCGGCGTGCTGCACCTTCATGATGCACTCCGCCTCTGCGGGAGTTTTGATGGCACGCATACCCTCAATGGCACTGGTGTCGAGGTGCAGTGTGCAGAGAGACTGGAGATGAGTGGCAAGGGCAAATGGAAACGCGGCTGACACCAGTATATCACCACCTGCCTGCTCCGCGATCATGCGGGCGGTCGCCAGCCAGGGGTCATTCTCCTCCTCATAAAAACTGAAATAGCCTGCATCGGCACGGGTGATGACCGATGCCTGAGATTCCCTCACCGCCCGCCCGTACTCCATCACAGGGACTATGAGTGTGCCGGATTCGGCATATTTTCTGATATACACCACAGGATCGGTTGTCCTGAACCTGCTGAGGTACAGCATATTCGCATCAAGGGATGACGCATATGCCACATATGCAGATGCACCCGCATCCCTGATCGCCTCGTCCAGAGCGTCCATCATATAACTGGTGCGGTCCCTCCAGAAGTATATTTGTTCATAGCCGGCTCTGCCGGGCTCACTTACTTGTATGGAGTGGTCAAATATTAGGGCATGGATGAGAAGACTGCAAAGATCTATAAAATGAAATATTTCATGCTCACCATCATGTTGAATGTCATCGTGCTCCTCATTGCGGGTGCGATCCTCGCCTTCGTCTTCTTTGATAACGGGTATATCATGGCAGGCGTCATGCTCGCTGCCGTCGTGCCCCTCACACTCAGCTTCAGAAAACGCTACCACAAGACAAAGGCATGGCTCGATGAACAGACATAGGATAGACAGATTGAAATATCACCAGCAATTACATTCCGGCGTATATGCTTGATAAACTCGCCTCGGAGATCGACCTCATGGGACGCCACCTCGATGTGATCAGGGCTGTCCTTGCACATGAGCCGATCGGCATCCTGAAACTCTCAGAGTGTCTTCACCTGCCGCACCACCGCGTCCGCTACTCACTCAGGGTGCTGGAGCATAATGGTTACATCCATGCCACACCGGCAGGCGCAGTCGTCACGCCCCGTGCACACGAACTTCTGGATGATCTCGATGACAGGCTCGACATCCTGGCAGAGCAGATCCTGTCCATGAAAAACAAACACACATAATCTTTAATAACACACAATTAAAAGATATGAGAGCGCAAACGTGTGCCGCCATAACTCAGTTGGTAGAGTGGCTGGCTGTTAACCAGCATGTCACAGGTTCGAGTCCTGTTGGCGGCGCTGACCGTTTTGGGCCCGTAGCTTAGTCTGGTTAGAGCGCCCGGCTCATAACCGGGCGGTCATGCGTTCGAATCGCATCGGGCCCACTTTCTCAGGAACACGTGGTCAAAACCAATCCCGGGTTCACCAGACGGATGGTACAGGGGATCATCGCATCAAAGCGGGACATGCTCACGCACGCCGGGAAAACGAATACATTTTTTACTCAATTGAATACATTATGTATTCATGCTGGAAGCGATCATCTCCTCAAAGACCCGGGTCAGTGCTCCACATCGCGGAGCTGGCGCTTGACGAGATGCGGCTGATCAACCTGCACGCCCCGAAGCAGCGGGGGAGGACGCGGGAGATTGTGTTGCGCTACGATGTGGAGAAGGTGGTGAGGTGTGACGCAGACGCCGGATATCGGATACAGTTACGCTTATA
>DARA01000010.1 GCA_002503135.1 Methanomicrobiaceae archaeon UBA207 | reverse complement strand
ATCCAACCTTACCTCATCTGATCCGATCTGATCTTATCACATCTCTCCTATATTATTTCAATACATTTTTATATTATTATACAAAGAAATACCACAAGCTGTTATTCTTTTATTATGACACTGAACCTGTAGTGTCATTTTTATCATTCCACTGGAAACAAAGGGGTAGGGGCGTTTCAGTGGTTAAATGTGGCAGAATGAACTCATCCAGAAAGTTGTTATGCAATCTCCATAATATTTGCATAACATCAACATACCATCTTCATAACACCCACATATCATCTATAGATCCATACATTCATCCAGGCTGGTTTCTCAATTTTTGATCATCCTGGACCATCTCAACCCGGTAAGATAAATTACACCAAAGCGATGTACTTATCAGGCAGGGGTACGAGAAAATAAGCTGCGTACAAAATAATTTACTGCACTTGCATTCAGGGAGTGGTTGATGTCACCAGATAAAATAGCTTCAATGGGATTGTTCCGGAAATACCTTGACAATAGAAAGATCTTCAAAGACCGCGAGATCCTCAGGCACACCTACCACCCCAGGACACTCCTGCACCGGCAGTCTCAGATAGATGACATCGCAGGTATTCTCGCACCGGCACTGAATAACGAGACCCCGTCAAATATACTCATATATGGAAAAACAGGAACCGGGAAGACGGCATCGGTCAGACACATCGGCATAGAACTGGAAAATGCGAGCGGGCTCACTGACACGAACTGCCAGGTGGTGCACCTCAACTGTGAGGTGATTGATACCCAGTACCGGGTGCTGGCGCAGATTGCAAACAGCCTTGATGACGCTGACGGACGCTCCAGTGACGCTGCAAGAAGTCATATACCCATGACCGGCTGGCCCACGGATCAGGTGTATGCCGAACTGAAGAACCGGCTCGAGATGCATGGCGGCGCTTCTATCATCGTCCTGGATGAAATCGACAATCTCGTTAAGAAGAGCGGCGATGAGACGCTCTACAACCTCACGCGGATCAACACTGACCTGAAGCACTCAAAGCTGAGCATAATCGGCATATCAAATGATCTCAGATTCACGGATTTTCTTGACCCGCGTGTCCTCTCCTCCCTGAGCGAGGAAGAGATTGTATTTCCGCCATATAATGCGCCGCAGCTCTGTGACATCCTCCACCAGAGAGCGGACATGGCGTTTTCCGACGGCGCTCTCGAAGATGGTGTCATACCCCTCTGTGCAGCTCTCGCCGCCCAGGAGCATGGCGACGCCCGCAGGGCGCTTGATCTCCTCAGGGTATCCGGCGAGGTGGCAGATCGCGCCGGCGCAGACCAGGTGACAGAGCGTCATGTCAGGATGGCGCAGGAAAAGATTGAAACCGACAGCATGGTGGAGTGCATCTCCACCCTCCCCACCCAGAGCAAGGCCCTTCTCTATGCAATGGTTCTGCTTGAGGATGCAGGCAGGCGGATCTTTACCAGCGGCGAAGTCTCAATGATATACCGGGAGATCGCACGCGCACTCGACATTGATGTGCTTACCCACAGGCGGATCACAGATCTCATCTCTGAGCTGGGCATGCTGGGGGTCATAAATACGCGCGTCGTCAGCAGGGGTCGCTATGGGCGGACAAAAGAGATGTGGTTTGACACCAGCATCCAGAAAATCGAGGAAGTCATTGCGCGCGACCCGCGGCTGGGTGAACACAAGGTAAAGGGGATTGATATCAGCCATCTGAAGATGACCCGCAGGTGAAGAGATGGACGAAAAAGATAGATCAATCCTCCTCCTCCTGGAGGAGAACAGCAGAATATCTCCGGGTGAAATTGCACTCCTGGTGGATCTTGATGAGCGCGAGGTTGTGGAGCGCATCTCTGCCATGGAGGAGACCGGCATAATCAGAAACTACACCGCACTCATTGACTGGGGGCGGACCGGCGACGGTCAGATCGCCGCAATCGTCGAATTGAAAGTCAGCCCTGAGCGCGACTATGGGTATGACAAGATTGCAGGGCGGATTGCACGTTTCAGGAATGTCAGGTCACTCAGGCTGGTGACCGGCACCTATGACCTCCACCTCCTGGTGACAGGGCAGAGCATGCATGAAATCGCCAGCTTCGTCGCCGAGGAGATCGCCCCCATGGATGGCATCCGGGAGACGGCGACCGTGATCATCATGAAATCCTACAAGGAGAATGGCGCGCTTTTCGTCGAACGCGATGAAGTGGAGCGGCTCCCGTACTCATTCTGAGGTGAAGTGCAGTGAGGGATTTCATATCCAGCCGGGCACGCGCCATCCCGCCATCAGGGATACGGAAATTTTTCGATATCGCACAGGATCTCGAGGACGTGATCTCACTTGGTGTGGGGGAGCCCGACTTCAGCACCCCGTGGAGCATATGTGAGCCGAGCATCTATGCGATCGAGCAGGGGCGCACCTCCTATACCTCAAACAAGGGGATGCCGCAGCTCAGGCAGGCTCTTGCAGAGGAACTGAAGTCACTATATGGGCTTGAATATGATCCCCACGACGAGGTGATCATCACCACCGGCGTCAGCGAGGGTCTCGACATCGCGGTACGGGCGGTCGTTGATGCAGGCGACGAAGTCCTGGTGGCAGAGCCGTCATATGTCTCATATGCGCCATGCGTCACCCTCGCCGGGGGAACGCCGGTGCCTGTGCCGTGTACGGCAGCCGACGGCTATAAAGTGACACCAGACCTCCTTCTTGAACGGATCACTCCAAAGACAAAGGCGCTGATACTGAACTTCCCGAACAATCCCACGGGTGCGACGATGACCCGCTCTGATTATGAGGGGATCGCAGATGTGGTGACAGATCACGATCTCCTGCTGATCAGTGACGAAGTGTATTCCGAGCTCACATATGAGCAGAAGCACTGCTCTCCGGCATCGCTTGAGGGTCTCAGGGAGCGGACGATCACCCTGAACGGGTTTTCAAAGGCATATGCGATGACCGGATGGCGCATCGGCTATTTCTGCGCCCCGTGCGGGATCACTGCCGCTGCCCTGAAGATCCACCAGTATGTGATGCTCTGCGCCCCGGTCATGGGTCAGGTCGCTGCTCTGGAGGCGCTCCGCCATGCCAGGGAGGACAAAAAGGCGATGTTCCGCGAATTCTGGATGCGGCGCAACATGTTTGTCAGGGGCTTAAACAGGATCGGGCTCCCCTGCCATATGCCGGAAGGTGCATTCTACGCATTTCCGTCTACAGAGGGAACCGGGCTGTCTGACTCTGAGTTTGCGGAACGACTTTTAAAAGAGCAGCATGTCGCGGTAGTTCCCGGCAGCGCCTTTGGGGAGTCAGGGAAAGATCACGTCCGCTGTGCCTATGCGGCGTCGCGGGAGGACCTCATGGAAGCTCTCAGGCGGATGGAGACCTTTATGGCAACCCTCTCATAGGTTGCCTCTGAATCACATTCCCCCTGAGAGGGGGCTTGATTACCCCTTCATTTCCACTGGAGATCTGCGGCTGAGCCGGTGCAGTCGGCGCAATATGTTAACTTTATCTCTACCAATCACCCACCATACTTGATTAAACAATGACCTGTACTGTAATTGTAGGTGGGTTCTTTGGCGACGAGGGGAAAGGAAAAATCGTCGCACACGTCGCCTATCAGGACGATCCCAGCATCATCTCACGCGGCGGCGTCGGACCGAATGCCGGTCATACCGTCAAGACCGCTGAAAAGGAATTCGGCGTCAGGATGGTGCCGTCCGGCTTTATATATCCTGATGCAAAACTCTGCATCGGGAGCGGGGTGCTTGTCGATCCCCGTGTGTTTTTGAATGAGGTCGGGGCGCTGGGCGTCGGCACGAGGATTTTTGTTGACAAACGCTGCGGCATCATCGAGGAGGAGCATATCGCGAGGGACAAGGGGAGCGCCCATCTCAGCAAGACGATCGGCTCTACCGGCACCGGGTGCGGTCCTGCGAACAGCGACCGTGTGCTGCGCCTCTCACGTCAGGCAAAAGACGTCCCTGAGCTGGCAGATTATATCACAGATGTGCCATTGATGCTCAACACCGCACTGGACGATGGTGAGACGGTGCTCCTTGAGGGGTCGCAGGGATTTGGCATCTCTCTCTATTATGGCACGTACCCGTATGTGACCAGCAAGGACACCTCTGCATCGCAGATTGCCGCTGACAATGGCGTCGGACCGACACGCATAGACGATGTCATCGTCGTCTTCAAGGCATACCCCACCCGGGTGGGCGAAGGTCCGTTTGAGACCGAGATGCCGCGTGAGGTCTCCCACAAGCTTGGGATAGAGGAATTCGGGACAGTGACCCACCGCGAACGCCGCATCGGCACATGGGACGGGGAGATGGCGCGCTACTCGGCGATGATCAATGGGTGCACCCAGGCGGCGATCACCGGCATCGATCACGTGGACAGCGCGTGTTATGGCGCCACAGAATACAGCCAGCTCTCAAAAAAGGCGAAAGACTTCATCAAGATGGCAGAAGACGATATCGGGGTGCCGGTCACGCTCATCTCCACAGGTCCGGAGATCACCCAGACCATTGATCTGAGGTATGAGGTATGAGGAGAAACCTCATGGAAATCCTCTGCTGTCCTGTGTGCAAAGGCGACCTCGAGCTGCGGGTCATTGAGGAGACCGAGGCTGAAATCATGGAAGGCGGGCTATTGTGTGGGCACTGCGGGGTGGAGTACGGGATCCATGACGGGATACCCGACCTGCTCCCAAAGACCTGAGATGTGGTGGCAGGTGACAGTATGGCGTTATGTGATATTCACCTGAACCAGCGGGGTATCAATTCGATTGAGGCACCTGCCGGTGTTGCCGTCAGTCCGGGCGGGACTCTTGCACTCAGGCTGATCAACCATGGCATACCACTGCACCTTACACTGAGATCTGACAATTCGCGGATGTTCACCAGATTCTGCCATGAAAATCTATATGTTTCCGACGAATACAAATACCGCATCCCGATCCTCCCGAATGCGCCTGCAGGCACATTTGTCATAGGGATCATCACCGGGTACGGGGGCACGAAGGCGCAGGTCACTGTTGATGTGAGGGAGGGGGCTGGTGCTGATGAGCCTGCTCCGGCGGAGGCGCCCCCGCCGCAGGATATGGAGGGGACTCAGGTGGAGGATGTTCAGGAGATGCCCGGACCGGCAGTCTCCCTCTGCCCACTGAGGCAGGAAATACAGATACTTCCTGCGTCTGCGGTGACCGTCTCACTCATCCTGTATGCGTACTGGCTCATTGTCAGCAATGATTTCTTCAATTACCTTGCCTATGCGGCACTGCTGGCAGGAGTTATTGCAGCATGGTTCATGCGGCGGTAGTGGTCGCCGGCGCCCTGATCATCGACCGCATCACTGGTGACCCGCATACCCGCCTCCATCCGGTCGCGCTCCTCGGCAGGTTCATCGGGTGGTGGGGGTCGCCGCACCGCATCCCCATTCCCCTGCAGAGGTGTGCCGGCACGGTGCTCTGTCTCGTGACCGCCTCACTCTTTGCTGCCCCGTTTCTTCTGGTCCAGGTATATCTTTCAGGCATCGCGTACCTGGTGGCTGCCCCGTTTCTCCTGAAGGCATGCATCGGCTGGCGGTCGCTTGAGGATCACATGTCCGCCGTCATCGGCGCCCTGGAGAGTGGTGTTGAGGGCGGGCGGGAACAGGTGCGGATGGTGGTGAGCCGCGACACCTCATCCCTCAGCCATGAGCTGGTCCTGTCAGCGGCATATGAGTCGATGGCAGAAAATCTGGTCGACAGCATCATCTCACCCCTCTTCTATTTTGCCATCGGCGGACTGGCAGGAGCTGCGTTTTTCAGGGCTGTAAATACGATGGATGCCATGCTCGGCTACCGCGATGAGAGGGAGCGCATCGGCTGGTGCGCCGCACGTCTTGATGATCTCCTCAACTATATTCCGGCGCGCATCGCCGGGCTCCTCATCCTGGCATATTTCGGACTGTGCGGCAGGTTCAGGCAGTCATATGCGGTGCTCAGGCGGGATGCCCGCAGGCGTCCGGGCATCAATGGCGGCATTCCCATGGCAGCGATCGCCGGTGGTGTGGGGATCAGGTTTGAGAAGCCTGGCAGGTACGTCATCGGCGAGCCTGAACATACCCTTGAAAAGGCAGGAGGGGAGATTATCAGGGCGGTCCGTGCGGTCGCGCTCATATTCTCCCTCATAGTCATGGCTGCACTATTTTTATTGTAGACCGGAACCAATATAATATAGATATGAAACTCGAGGAACTGAGGTTTGGCACGGAGCTGATCAAACGCGGTTTTGCATCCATGCAGAAGGGCGGGGTGATCATGGATGTGGTGGATGCCGGGCAGGCACTGATTGCAGAGGAAGCCGGCGCCGTGGCAGTGATGGCGCTTGAGCGCGTACCTGCGGATATCAGGAAGGCTGGCGGTGTTGCCCGCATGGCAGATCCAGAGAAGGTCGCCGGGATCATCGATGCAGTCTCCATCCCGGTGATGGGAAAAGTCAGGATCGGGCATTTTGTCGAGGCGCAGGTGCTTGAGTCGATTGGTGTTGATATGATCGATGAGAGCGAGGTTCTCACTCCTGCGGACGAGCAGTACCACATCGATAAAACGCAGTTTACTGTACCCTTTGTCTGCGGCTGCCGTGATCTTGGTGAGGCGCTCCGCCGCATCAGCGAAGGGGCGGCGATGATCCGCACCAAGGGCGAGGCAGGCACCGGCAATGTGGTCGAGGCGGTCAGGCACATGCGTGCGGTCATGGGCGGGATCCGGAGCCTCCAGGGCATGAACACCCAGGAGCTGATCGACCATGCCCGCGAGATCGAGGCACCGGCAGATCTCGTCATCGAATGCGCCAGCCGCGGGCGCCTGCCTGTGGTGAACTTCTCTGCCGGAGGCATTGCCACCCCTGCAGATGCCGCTTTTATGATGCACCTCGGGGCTGACGGCGTCTTTGTTGGTTCAGGCATTTTTAAATCAGACAGTCCTGAGCTGATGGCGCATGCAATCGTTGAGGCAGTGAACCACTGGGACGACCCAAAGGTGATCGCTGAAGTGAGCCGCGGTCTCGGCGAGGCGATGAAGGGTCTGGATGTGCACCTGCTCAGGGACGACGAAAGGCTGCAGTACCGTGGGTATTAAAGTCGGAGTTCTTGCCCTTCAGGGGGATGTAAGCGAGCATATCGCGGCATTTTCCCGGGCTCTCTCTCTCATGGGATGCGAGGCGGGATACGCTGCGGTGGTCCCTGTCCGCCGGGCAGGGGAGATCGCCCCACTCGATGCCCTGGTGATACCTGGCGGGGAATCCACCACCATATCCCGGCTGATAGACAAAAACAGGATGCGCCGCCAGCTCCATCTATTTGACGGCGGGATATTTGCCACCTGTGCGGGCATGGTCCTGGTGGCGGACGAAGTCGATGACCCGCGGGTGGAGCCCCTGGGTCTGGTGGATATGCGTGTCGACAGAAATGCATTTGGACGGCAGCGCGAATCTTTTGAGGCTGATATCGATGTTAAAGGGCTGAAAGAACCGTTCCATGCCATTTTCATCAGGGCACCCCTGGCTGTCCGCACCGGTCCTGGTGTCGTGGTGCTGGCAGAGGCTGGCGGAGGCGCCGTGGCGGTCAGGCAGGGCAGGGTCATGGCTCTCTCATTCCACCCCGAGCTGGGCGGCGACCTGCGTCTCCATATGATGTTCCTCGAAGGTATTGAGAAAACCAAACATTCCTAGAAGTTTGGTTTTCGACTATAGTCCGGTTGTCGCAGGCACACCCGGCTATTTTATTTTTATCTTACGCTCTTCTCCTGCGCAAACCGTAAAAAAAGTAGATCAGAGGAAGAGTGGTGCAAAGACCACTGCCACGATCGACATCAGCTTCAGCAGGATATTGATGGCAGGACCTGAGGTGTCCTTGAATGGATCACCGACGGTGTCGCCGGTGACTGCTGCCTTGTGGGCGTCTGACCCTTTGCCGCCGAGGAATCCCTGCTCAATGTACTTCTTTGCATTGTCCCATGCCCCGCCAGAGTTTGCCATGGTGATGGCGAGCATGAATCCGGCAGCCAGCGAACCGGCGAGCAGACCGCCAAGGGCGCCTTTTCCAAGGACGAACCCGACCGCCAGCGGGGCGGTGATGGCGATCATGCCAGGCAGGATCATCTCGCGGAGTGCGGCAGTGGTGGAGATGGCGATGCATGACTCATAATCAGGTTCTGCGGTGCCTTCCATGAGTCCGGAGATCTCCTTGAACTGACGGCGTACTTCGACTACGATGGCGTATGCCGCTTTTCCGACTGCCATCATGGTCAGTGACGAGAAGAGGAAGGGGAGCATCGCGCCGATGAGGACTCCGATGAAGACCGTCGGCACCATGATATCTATTGAATCAAGTCCGACCGCGATCGAGTAGGCTGAGAAGAGTGCAAGGGCGGTCAGCGCCGCTGAACCGATGGCGAAACCCTTGCCTATTGCGGCTGTGGTGTTGCCGACGGCATCGAGGGTATCTGTGATCTTGCGGACGCCAGGCTCCTGCTGCGACATCTCTGCTATACCGCCGGCATTGTCTGCCACAGGTCCGTAGGCATCAACCGAGAGTGAGATTCCAAGGGTTGCGAGCATACCTACGGCGGCGATGGCGATGCCATAGAGTCCTGAGTAGGTGTAGGCGACCCATATGGCAATACTGATGATCAGCACAGGGAAGAGTGTCGACTCCATCCCCTTTGCAAACCCGGTGATGATGTTTGTCGCCGCACCGGTTTCACATGACTTCACGATGGCGAGGGTGGGCGCCCTCTCGAATGAGGTATAGTACTCAGTGATCTGACCGATGAGGAACCCGGCGACGAGACCACTGACTGTGGCGATGAAAGCGCCGGTCCCATGGTCTCCGAGCATCATACCCGTGAGGAAGTAAGTCCCGGCGACCACGAGCGCGATGGCGATGAGGAGCCCTTTGTTGAATGCCATGTGAATGGCGCCGCTCTCTGTTTTGTCGGTCCTGACAAAGAAAGAGCCAATGATTGAGGCGACTATCCCAATTGCGGCGATCAGAAGCGGAAGCAGGATGACATTGATCACAGGCACGTCTGGGAATATCAGGCTCGCGGTCGCGGCTCCGAGGAGCATGGTGGCGACGATTGATCCGACATAGGACTCATAGAGGTCTGCACCCATGCCTGCGATATCACCCACATTGTCACCCACATTGTCTGCGATGACAGCCGGATTCCTGGGGTCGTCCTCAGGGATGCCTGCCTCCACCTTGCCTACGAGGTCTGCGCCGACATCTGCGGCTTTGGTGAAGATGCCCCCTCCCACACGGGCGAACAATGCGATTGAACTTGCACCAAGGCTGAACCCCGCAAGGATGTTGATCAGGTCAGTCTGTGGCACGCCTGCAGGCAGAAATATCGAAAGTGCGATGAATGCGGCAGACAGTCCGAAGAGACCGAGACCCACCACAGACATCCCCATGACGGTCCCGCTTGCAAATGATACCCGGAACGCCTCTGTAATCCCGCGCCGTGCGGCGTTCGTGGTCCGCACATTTGCCATGGTGGCGGTGTACATCCCGACATATCCGGCTGTTGCCGAGAGTATTGCACCCAGCACGAAACATGCCGCAGTGAGCACTCCGTTTGCAGGAAGAACGACTGCAATGACGAGTGCCATGACCACGACAAAGACTGCTATCGCCCTGTACTGGCGGTTGAGGTAGACCATTGCCCCTGTATGGATTGCAGCGGCAATCTTCTGCATGAGTTCTGTCCCTGCCTCCTCTTTCCGCACACTCAAAAACGAGTAACCTGCAAAAAGAATGCCAAGAAGGGCACATACCGGTGCCAAAATAATTAAATCCATCTTAAGTTCATCCTCCACCTGAGTTATCTAAGAGTGAGGTTCTAGTTTGATTTTTATTCCATGGTCAGAGACCAGACCTTCAGGAATGTCCGGCTCCATCCATATAACGCCAAACGCCTCTGTAAACAGGCAGTACCTGCCGCCAATCGCGTTTGCCATTATAATATAATAATGTCACACTCTGATAATAAAAAGAAGACGCCTCAGGTGAAGTCGATTATTTTCGGCTCCAGTGTCTGGAGGTCTACGAGTGTGGCTCTTGCCGGTGTCGGCTGGATGTTCATCCGCTTCTGGAATGATGTCTGTGACTGCCAGGTCCCTGTATTGACGCAGAGCACCCCCCTGTACTTCCTCATCCCGCAGATATGGATGTGCCCTGTGTGAAATATCTCAGGGATCGGGTCGATCACCAGCCTGTCCTCTTTTGCAGCGGCGATAGGCGTGCGTTTGCCATATGTCGGGGCAAGATGCCGTCTCATCAGCATCTCAACCATGATATCCCCTCCCTGGGTGTAGGCGGCGCCAGGGATCATGCTGATCAGATCATCGATCGACCTTCCATGGTACATCAGTACGCGCACGCCCTGGAGGCTGACGAGGCATGGGTTTTCGACCATCACACAGTTTGCAGGGAAACTGCCTGTAAACTTCGGAGGCAGGGCAGGCTGTGGCTCTGCACCCCTGACCACAACATCATGGTTGCCCGGGGATATGATGATCTGCAGGCGTGACGGGAGGTCCCTGAGCATCGTGCCAAAGGCGTCATATTGTTCATGGATGTTTTTGATGACCAGCTCCTGCTCCTGTCCCGGGTAGACCCCGATACCGTCTACGAGGTCGCCGGCGATGAGGAGGTAGCCCACATCATCAGAGTCCTGCAGCCAGTCTGCGAACCGGCTCCAGCTCTCTTCAAGAAATGTGTCGCTCCCGACATGTACATCCGAGATCAGGACGGCTTTCCCTGGTATATCACTGGTAAATGGTGCATGGTTGAATGGGATGTCAGGGCGGACGAGGGTATCTGCAAAAAAGAGCCCGCCATCATTTGAGACCTTCCCCCTCACCCCGATCACCTCGTCAGGGACGATCCGCTCGGCGTCTGCAAAGAGATCCTCTTTTTTTTTATTGAAGAGCACCTGCACCGAACCGGTGGAGTCCTCGACCTCCACCAGGCGGTGCCCGTTTGAGGTCCCCCTCACGTTCAGGACCAGACCAGTGATGCCGCATTCCTGATCGCGGTATTTTCCAGGGGATTTGAGCAGGGCTTCAACCGGCATCGCCGTGTGCCGCGACCTGATCATTGTTGAAAGCCGGTTGTATCTGTCTCTGAAATAGTGCAGGGAATCTTCAAAACCGCTGATGCCCCTGGATGACCCGGCACCTCCCGTAATGATCTCAAGTTCCGGGTCTGTGAGAAACCGCGTGCCGTCCCGTTCTGCCTTCAGGTCAGGGATATGCTCTCTGGAGACCACAACGGCATTCTCAGGGAGCCCTCTGATGATCCTGTCCACCAGGCAGGTATCTCTGCCCTCCTTGATGTAGGTCACCACATCAGGGTGGACCTGGAGTTTGAGGTCAAGAAACCGCTCTACGATCTCCCGCTCGCTGAGCATTGATCATAGTATTGTCCTGATCAGGATATAGTCTCGGTGGTCCCACTGCCGTGGAAATATATGTATAGGTGCGGTTCAGTACTCGATAGATATATATGCGCGTACCTGGGCAGATCAACAGATTGCGGTCGGCATTTGAGGAATTCAGGAGCAGCCGGCACACACGGGTCGTCCTCCTGCGCGAGATCATTTATGTCCTCCTTCTGGTCGGGGGTGTTGCGCTGGGTCTGTTTCTGGTGTCAGGTACATGGCCTGCGGTTGTGACCATTGAATCAGGGAGCATGATCCCGCACATGAATGTGGGTGATCTCGTCTTTGTGGTAGAGGAGAATCGTTTTGGGGACCTGCAGACCTGGGTGGATGGAAAGGATACCGGATATACGGCGTTTGGCGATTATGGGGATGTGATCGTCTATCGCCCGAATGGTGCCGGGACGGTCACCCCCATCATCCACCGTGTGATGGTATGGGCAGACGCTGCGGCAGTTGCGCTCTACTTCCCTGACTCCCATGAGGGGTATATCACAAAAGGCGACAACAATCCCGCAATCGACCAGGGCGCGCTCCTGTCCGGGGTGGGTGTCATCGAGCCCGTGAAGGGGGAGTGGGTGGTGGGAAAGGCGCTCTTTGCCGTCCCGCTTCTCGGCTATATACCTCTGCACGCCATTGAGGTGGCGGCAATCATCCTGGTGGTGCTGCTGGTGCAGGAGTGGTGGAAGCGGCGTCAGAAGCCGGGCGAATCCGCCCGGAGTTTAGGCAAATAAGCCGCACCGCGCCTCTCTCCCTGCATGGGCGGCGAGGCGGTGACGGGAAATGCCTGTTATAGTCAAACAGATAGGTTAAATATGCCATCTGCGGTAATATCTTTACTGGACGGGCTGTCCCGGTTCCATCATGAAAGATAAAGAAAGCGGAGGATATTTTGATGAAAGAGGGTATATCAGAAGAGATAGGATCAATTATTGAAGAATGGACACCCAAAGCGCACTACCACCTCACATCGCGCCACCTGGACGATCTTATGAAGGTGATCGGGCAGCGGCTGGCAAAGAGCGGAGCGCCTCATGACGTCAGGCTCTCTGCCGGTGCACCCCGGGGTCTTGAACAGGGGAAATATCTTGACCTGTATGTGAGAGTGCCAAAGAGCGGAGCATCTGAACCGGTAGTGGTCAAGCTCGTCAGAAATCTGCAGAACGCGGATGAGCTTTCAGACCTTCTCAGGCAGTGTGAGGAGTATGAAAAGACATTCAACACCGGTTTCATCGTCCTGATGGGCGACACCGATGAAGTCACTGCAGCAAAGCTCAGGGAGTACATCGCAACGCGGAAAAAACCATTTACGGTTATAGCCAAGTGAATGGTGGATATTATCACAGATTTCCAGTTTATTTTTTTGATTTTGGCGGCGGTTCAGGCACCTGGAATCCGGTCCCGCGCGAGAGCACAGGGGTCCACTGAGCAATGACCAGAGGGGCGGCTGGCGTGCAGGACCTTCTTTCAGATGTGCTCGGAGGGCACCGGCTGACGGAAGCCGAAGCGCTCACTCTGATGAATGTGCGCGGTCGCGGGCTCTGGGAGGTCGTAGAAGCGGCAGATACCCTACGTGAGGAGCGTGCAGGGGATGTGGTGACCTATGTCAGGAACCAGAACATCAATGTCACAAACATCTGCGTGAACTCCTGTGGTTTCTGTGGTTTTTCAACAAAACCCGGCGCCGCGGATGCCTACTATTATGGGAAGGAGATCGTTCAGGAGAAGACGCACACCGCGCGTGACAGGGGCGTGACTGAGATCTGCACCGTGAGTGGTCTGCACCCTGATTTCTGTGCCGGGTCATATATCGAGATCATTGAGTGGATCCATGAGGCGGCGCCCGATATCCATATACATGCAAGCAATCCAATGGAAGTCGCCCATGGCGCCGGAAAAAGCGGGATCGCAACACTTGAGATGCTTGATGAGATGAAGGCTGCCGGGCTCGGTTCGATGTGCGGGACAGCGGCAGAGATACTCGTGGATGATGTCAGGGCAGTGATCTGTCCCGGGAAGATCGGGAGCGCCGCATGGGAGCGGATCATCAGGGAGGCTCACGGACTTGGCATCAGGACGACTGCGACGATCATGTACGGGCACTGTGATACCGACGCGGATCGCATAAAACATCTCGGGGTTCTGCGCCGCATCCAGGACGACACCCAGGGCTTTACCGAGTTCGTCCCACTCTCCTTTATCCATTACAATACCCCAATCTACCAGCAGGGGATCGCCGGGGCTGGCGCCACTGGCAGGGAAGATCTCCTCATGTTTGCCGTTTCGCGCCTGTTTCTCGACAATTTTGATAACATACAGTCTTCCTGGGTGAAACTCGGCAGAAAGCTGGCGCAGCTGGGTCTGGCGGCAGGAGGCAATGACCTCGGCGGCACGATGTTTGAGGAGAGCATATCAAAGAGCGCGGGTGCCACGGATACCGACTACCTCGATCCAGCTGAGATGGAGAGGATGGCTGATGATATGGGGAGACCGCTCAGGCAGCGGACAACACTATATGAACTGGTGTGAAGCACGCCAGGGAAAAAAAAAATCCAGGCACCTATTCTGCATCCCTGTCTCCGGAGAATGTGCGGATATGGGGTGAGTCCTTTTTCAGGAGCCTGACGATCTTCTGCGCCACTGTGCGCGCGCCATCCATGGCATGTGCGTCATTCAGGATCTCGCCCGGCAGGTACGCCTTGCCGCAGGTGTAACCGAGATATGAAAATTCATGGGTGTTTACGAACCCCTCAAGCGTCTCAAGTGTGCGCTCACACCCCCTCTCAGCACAGACCGCGACCACAGCTGCGTTGCGTCCTGCCAGTTTTCTGTCATGGTACAGAGAGTAGGTCCTGTCAATGAAGTTTTTCAGGTGACCGCAGACGTCATAATAGTAGGTGGGCGACCCTATGACCAGCACATCGCAGTCCAGGACCTCCCTGATGATGCTGTCCCAGTCATCGTTTTCGATGACGCACCACTTCTTCTCCTTGCATTTCTCACATCCTGTGCAGGGTTTTATCTCTTTCCCGGCGAGTGATATAAATTCGGTCTTGATCTCGGAACACTGCTCTGCATCAACAAGTTCCAGGATCTTCCTGACAAGTAGTGCAGTATTGCCGTCAGCCCTCATGCTCCCCGAGATGCCGAGCACTTTCATAGTCTATCCTTGATCCGCAGTCATATGAGTGTTTTGCTTGCGGCATCAAGCCCAATGGTGAGGAATGCGGATTCAACCTCTGAAAGGGGCAGATCATGCCTGTAGAACAGGTGGGACCGGCACGAACAGTCACTGCACCCGAATCCCCTGACAGAGTCGCCACCAATCACCCGCGCCAGTTCGCATTCAAGGGGCGCAGAGGTCTCACCACAGACTGCATGGGTGAGGATGACCTCCCTGCCGAGACTGAAATAGTCGATGTGCCACTTTGGCGGTGTGTTGCCATGCCTGTTGACCCTGATATGCCTGGCAACCCTTTTTTCCAGACCTCCGCCTCCCTGCGCCGACCCCACATAGATGTGCCAGCCTGCCATGAACTCACGGTCACCGAGTCTGCCGATCCTGATGCGGCATGCCGGGTTGCGGAAGATGAGGCAGTAGATGCCCCTGGTCACAGGTACCCCCTGATCACCTGCGAGGCGGCATGGATGTGGCGTATACCCTCTGCCTCCACAGGTTCGCCATGACCCGGGTACAGAGCCTCAACCTCAAGGTCTGCCAGCCTGTTCAGGGAGTCCCTGAGGGCGGCGGCATCGCCTCCAGGGAAGTCGCACCTCCCGAATGACCCGCCTGTGAAGACGGTATCGCCCGAGAAGAGTGTTTTCCGCTCCCTGTCATACAGGCAGATGCTCCCTGCAGTGTGTCCCGGGGTATGGATCACCTCCAGACTGCCGATTATGTCACCGTCTTTCAGCAGCCTGTCAGGGACGAGGGGTGGTGACCGGGCGCCAAAGAGCGGGGCAAGGTTGTAGCGTTCGTCACTCATCCCTGGTGCATCTGATGCATGGATCATGACCTCAGCGTCGCACATGCCAGAGATCGCGGTTATGTGGGCGGTGTGGTCGTAGTGGCAGTGTGTGAGGATGATCACATCGATCACGTCCCGGTACCTGCTGACTGCCATGGGGGGGATTCCTGCATCTATGAGGATATTTCCGTAAACAAACGAATTAGCGAAGTTTCCTCCGTCTGGTAACCATCTAACCGGCATATACACTAATAAGGACTCCAGACAAATGTTTTTTATGCAGACCCTGATCAGGGAGTGCCTGAAAGGTGTGCCGCCCGAGGTAGTGTCAGCCGCAAGGGATGAGCATATCGATCCGCACAGGATGGCGCGGGCGATCGCGCGCGGGCGCATCGTCATACCCGCGAATCCTGGCAGGGCGCACAGGATATGCGCCATAGGCGAAGGGTGCGGGATCCGGGTCAATGTGAATGTCGGCACGTCAGTGAACCGGTGTGACATCGATCTCGAGATCAGGAAGGCGCGAGCGGCGCTGGACAATGGTGCAGACACGCTCATGGACCTCTCGACCGGAGGGGATCTCAGGGAGGTCAGGAGACGGGTTCTTGAACTGGATGCGCCGGTGGGTACGGTTCCTGTCTATGAGGCGGTGCGCAGGGCAGGGAGTGCAGGGGATGTGGACAGCGACCTCCTTTTCAGGGTGATACGTGAGCACTGTGAAGATGGCGTGGACTTCCTGACTCTCCACTGTGGCGTGAACCTGGACGCAGTGGATGCCCTGAAGACGGACCCGCGGATCATGGGTGTGGTGAGCCGGGGAGGCGCGTTCCATGTGGCGATGATGGTGGAGCGCGGTGAGGAGAACCCGCTCTATGCCGAGTACGATTACCTGCTCGAGATGCTGGCAGAGTATGATGTGGTGATCAGTCTCGGCGACGGCATGCGCCCCGGATGTCTCCATGACGCCGGCAGGCTTGCGAAATCGACAGAATACCTCACACTTGCTGGTCTCGCAAAGCGTGCGCTGCCGGCGGGTGTGCAGAGGATGGTCGAGGGTCCGGGGCACATACCTCTTGACCAGGTGGGCTATAATGTCAGGATGATCAAGGAGATGACCGACAGCGCCCCCCTCTACCTCCTCGGACCCCTGGTGACTGACATTGCGCCAGGTTATGACCATGTCACCGCCGCAATCGGCGGTGCGGTCGCCTGTATGCATGGCGCAGATTTTCTCTGCATGGTCACACCGAGTGAGCACCTGGCGCTTCCATCGCCCGAGGATATCATGGAGGGCACGCGCGTTGCCAGGATCGCCGCCCATATCGGCGACCTGGTGAGGAAGGACCAGAGTCGGACATGGGGGCGCGAGCTGCAGATGGCAGAAGCCCGCCAGCGCCTTGACTGGGACGAGCAGTTCAGGCTGGCTCTCTATGGCGACCATGCCCGGCGCATACACGAGCGTGACGGGGATATGGAGACCTGTTCTATGTGCGGCGATCTCTGCGCCATCAAGATTGTACAGGAGATCTTTGATAAAAAAGGTGGCAGGGAGTAGTCCTGCGCCTCATTCTCTGCCGCCGGAAAGCATTTTCAGCATCCTGATTGCGAGATATGCGGCATTTTCCCCGTTATCTATTCCCACGCAGGCTACAGGCACGCCCTTTGGCATCTGGACGATGGAGAGGAGCGCGTCAATGCCGAGGAGCGGACCGCCCACAGGCACCCCGATGACGGGTTTATCTGTTTTTGAAGCGATAACCCCAGGGAGCGCCGCTGAGAGTCCGGCGATTGTGATATAGACCCTGCATGGACTGGAGGCGATATGGTCGTCCAGCCTCTCAGGTTCGCGGTGTGCGGAGATGGTCTGGCAGTCATATGATATGCCCTGCTCATCCAGCACCCTGGTGACTTTTTCAGCCACATGCGCGTCAGAGGCTGAACCGGTAATTATAGATATATCTGCCATGTACTCCACTGAACTTATATCAGGTTATATTTAATATTGTTCTGCATGGAGAATGAGCCACTTCTGATGCTGCCCGGTCCGGTGCCGATGCCGGAGCGTGTGCGGCAGGCGATGATGCGGCAGGCGATCAATCACCGCAGCGCCGCATTTGGAGAGGTCTATGCTGACTGCATGAGGGTGCTGAAGACGGTATCCGGCACCGCAAACGACCTCTTTGTCATCAGCGGTTCAGGGACAGCTGCGATGGAGGCTGCTGTTGCGAATTTCGGGCGTGGCCGCAGGATTGTCTCGCTGGTGAACGGCAAGTTTGGTGACCGCCTCAGGCGGATTGGAGACCGTTACGGGAGTGTCACACCCATTGAACCCGGGTGGGGGATGCCATTCGATCTCAGTGCAGTCGAGAGTGCCCTTGAGGCTGGCGCAGAGGTGGTCACGATGGTGCACAATGAGACCTCGGCAGGTATCAGGAACCCTGCCCGTGAGGTGGGAAAACTGGCGCAGGAGCATGGAGCACTCTTTATTATGGACGGCATCACCTCCATCGGCGGCGACGTGGTGGAGGCTGACAGGTGGGGGGTCGATGTCGCCATCGCGGGTTCACAGAAGTGTCTTGCCGCCCCGGCAGGGCTCTCGGCGATCTCGGTGAGCGGAAAGGCATGGGACATGCTGGCTGAGGACCGTCCCTTCTACCTTGATCTCGAGGCGTACAGAAAGAGCGCGGCAAAATCACCGCCTGAAACTCCGTATACCCCGGCGGTGCCGCTCTTCTTTGCACTCAGGGAGGCGCTCCTCATCGTGGAGGAGGAAGGTGTCCTCCCCAGGGCTGCGCGCCATGAGCAGATGGCGCAGGCGGTTCGTTCGGCAGCCAGGGCATGGGGGCTTGACCTCTTCCCTGTCATCGACGACATCCATGCCTACTCCAATACCGTCACTGCCATAACACTCCCTGAAGGTATCAGTGACGCCGGGTTCCGCGGCGGTGTGAGGGACCTGGGTGTGGTGATCGCCGGCGGGCAGGACCATCTCAAGGGCAGGATCTTCAGGATCGGCACGATGGGCGCCGTCGGAGCGCCCGAGATACTCGCCACCCTTGCGGCGGTGGAGAGGGTGCTCAGGAGGCACGGCATCCCTGTTGCAGGTGATGGCGTGCAGGCGGCTGCAGAGGTGATGGAATGAAGGTTGGGATCGCTGACACCACCTTTGCCAGGGTGGATATGGGCAGGGTCGCCATCGACGAACTGCGGAAACATGCATCCATAGGCATCGAACGATACACTGTGCCCGGCATCAAGGACCTGCCTGTGGCATGCAAAAAACTCCTTGCGGAGCGCGGCTGCGATATCGTCATGGCGCTCGGGATGCCGGGCGGGGCAGAGAAGGACCGCCTGTGCGCCCATGAGGCGTCACAGGGACTGATATTCTGTCAGGTGTTGACCGGCAAACATATCATAGAGGTCTTTGTCCATGAAGACGAGGCGTCAGATGACAGGGAGCTGGCATGGCTCGCCGGGCAGCGGACGCGTGAACATGCTGTAAATGTGGTAAAACTCCTCTTACATCCGAAGGATCTTGAAAAAGAGGCAGGTACTGGGCAGCGCCAGGGTTTCAGCGATGCCAGCCCTGCCAGGATGTAGGAGAGGGGTGGCAGAATTAATGCATTATGCGATGATATTAAGATGAGGAGATATGTTATGGCAATCAAACTTGGTTTTGTGGTCTCTGAGTTTAACCGCGACATTACGTATATGATGGAGGTTGAGGGGAAAGAGCATGCGGCATTTCTTGGCGCTGAGGTGACAGAGTGCGTGTATGTGCCTGGTGCCTATGATATACCGCTCGCGATCAAGAGGATGCTGGATAAGGGCGCAGTCGATGCGGTCGTCAGCATAGGGTGCGTGATTGAGGGTGCTACCCAGCACGATGAGATCGTGCTGCAGCACGCCTCACGGAAGATCATTGATCTCAGTCTTGAGTACGGGAAGCCGGTCGCACTTGGGATATCCGGACCCGGGATGACACGGCTTGAGGCGCATGAACGCATCGACTATGCGAAACGTGCTGTCGAGTCTGCGGTGAAGATGGTCAGAAGAGCGGATGTTTAAGAAACGGCGGTTCCGTCGCCGGATATTTAAACCAGGTATGGGATGAAGCCACTCTCAGTGAAGGTCTCGTCGATCGCCCCGTCTGCCACGATCGCCATCTCAGAGCAGGCAAAGCAGATGCAGGGTCAGGGGATCGACGTGATCTCACTCTCTATCGGTGAGTCTGACTTTGATACGCCCGCACACATCAGGGCGGCATGCATCGAGGCGCTGGAGCGAGGCGAGACGCATTACGCGCCGAGCTCAGGCATTCCTGAGCTGGTCAGGGCAGTATCTGACAAGATCACACGCGAGAACGGTTTTGCTGCCGCTCCCGGGGAGGTAATCATTACCTGCGGGGCAAAGGACGCGATCTGTAAGGCGATGGAGGCGGTCCTGAACCCACTCGACGAAGTGATCCTGCTTGATCCCTGCTGGGTCTCATATGACCCCGATGTCAGGCTTGCCGGCGGTGTGCCTGTCCATGCCTGTCTGGAGGAGGGGACGTTCCAGGTGGGCGATTCACTCATCGAGATGATCACCCGCAGGACAAAGATGGTCGTCGTCAACTCGCCGTCGAATCCAAGCGGGGTGGTGCTGGATGCCGGCTCGCTCAGGCTGGTCGCAGATATCTGCGAGGACCATGACCTCTACCTCCTCTCAGACGAGATCTATGAGAAACTGGTGTACGGGAAGGCGCACATATCCCCTGCCAGCCTCGGTGGCATGAAGGAGCGGACGATCACGATCAATGGCTTCTCAAAGGCGTATGCGATGACAGGCTGGCGCATCGGTTATGCGGTCGCTCCGGAAGAGATCATCCGCCTGATGCTCCGGGTGCAGCAGCATTCTGTCACTTCGCCCACCACATTTGCGATGTGGGGAGCCCTGGCAGCCCTGACCGGTGACCAGGGCTGCGTGGAGGATATGCGGCGCAGGTTTGAGGAGCGGCGCGACTATGTGATCTCCGCCCTCGCAGGGATGGGTTTCGAGACCGCTCCACCCGATGGCGCGTTCTATGCCTTTGTGAAGGTGGGCGGTGATGACGTGGGGGTCGCCAGGGACTGGCTGAACTCCGCCCATGTCGCGGTCACGCCC
>DARA01000034.1 GCA_002503135.1 Methanomicrobiaceae archaeon UBA207 | reverse complement strand
GCAATTACGAACGTTTTCTTGACATCAACCTGAAATCCGTACACAATATCACAACAGGGAAAGTGTACCGGAACGTCATCGAGAAGGAGCGGCGCGGCGACTACCTGGGGGAGACCGTCCAGATCATACCGCACATCACCGGGGAGATAAAGGCGCTCATCAAAGAGGCGGCAGAGACGTTGCTGGACAATACCACAGAGGCAGACATCTGCCTCGTCGAAGTGGGCGGAACTGTCGGTGATATCGAAAGCATGCCGTTTCTGGAGGCTGTCCGCCAGATGCACGGTGAACTCCCTGCACATGACATGGTGCTCGTCCATGTCACGCTCGTCCCTGTCGACAGCATGGGCGACCTCAAAACAAAGCCCACACAGCACTCGGTGAAGGCACTCCGTGAACTCGGGCTTCATCCCAACATCATCGTGGGACGGAGCGAACTGGTGATCAAACCGCAGACCAAGAAGAAGATCTCGGCATTCTGCGACGTGGCGGAAAAGGCGGTCATCGGCGCCACCACTGTCCCTGATATATACTCTGTACCGATGGAGATGGAGAGAGAGGGGATTGCAGACGTCATTTCAGAGTGCCTGGACCTTGGGAGGCGCGAACCTGACCAGGAATGGTACCGCACCGTCATGCAGGATTACACCGGCAGAGTGACGGTCGCAATCGTCAGCAAGTACGGCATCGAGGACGTCTATATCAGCATCAAGGAGTCACTCAAACACGCAGGCAGGGCGATTTCAACAGAGGTGGATATCCGCTGGCTCGATGCAGAGAAGATCGATGCCGGTCAACTGGCAGATGTGGACGGCATCCTCGTCCCTGGCGGTTTCGGGAAGCGCGGCACCGAGGGGAAGATGCAGGCGATCGAATGTGCCCGCGCGAAAGGAATACCATACCTGGGGCTCTGCCTCGGCTTCCAGCTGGCTGTGGTCGAATATGCCCGCAATGTCCTCGGCTGGGAGGACGCAGGGAGCGGGGAATTCTCAGATGGGGGGAGGCATGTGATCGCACTCCTCCCTGAACAGGAGGACGTGACAGACCTCGGGGGCACTATGCGTCTGGGTGACTGGATCATCAAACTCAGGAAGGGCAGCATGGTGCACCGCCTCTATGGCAGGGATGAGATCACAGAGAGGCACAGGCACAGGTACGAAGTGAACCCTGAACATATCAGCGACCTTGAGGGTGCAGGACTGGTCTTCTCGGGGTGGTGCGGCAACAGGATGGAGGTCTGTGAACTCCCTGACCATCCATTCTTCCTTGCAACCCAGTTCCATCCGGAATTCAGGTCCAGACCGACGAGACCCTCCCCCCCATACCTCGGGTTCGTGAAGGCGTGCAGGGAGAAGAGAGAGGGAGCAGAGAAGTAGATGAGAGGATATGCATGGTAAATGTTGAGAAATTCATTGAAAACGCGGTCAATGAGATACGCGAAGCCGCAGGCAACGGGAATGTTGTCATGGCGCTCTCGGGGGGGGTCGACAGCAGTGTCTGCGCCGCTCTGGGTGCAAAAGCGATAGGGGAGCGGCTGAAACCGATCTATGTGGACACAGGTCTGATGCGGAAGGGTGAGACCGAACGGATACGCACACTCTTTGCCGATCTGGACCTGCAGATCACTGATGCAGGCGATGAATTTTTCGATGCCCTGAGAGGTGTGACCGACCCGGAAGAGAAGAGGAAGGTCATAGGGGAACTGTTCATCCGCATATTCGAGCGTGAGGCGAGACGCACAGACGCAAAACATCTCCTGCAGGGCACCATCTATCCGGACAGGATAGAGAGCGAGGGCGGCATCAAGAGCCACCACAATGTAGGGGGGATGCCGCTGCACATAGAGTTCGAGAAGGTCATTGAGCCATTGCGCGACCTTTACAAAGACGAGGTGAGGGAGATCGCGGGTGGACTTGGTCTTCCGGTGGAGATCCAGCACCGCATGCCATTTCCGGGTCCTGGTCTCGCCGTCCGTGTGATCGGCGAGGTGACGAGGGAGAAGATCGAGGTGGTGAGAGAGGCAAACGCCATCGTCGAGGAGGAGCTGATAGAGCGTTACCGTCCCTGGCAGTGCCTCGCAGCAGTGCTCGGTCTTGGGACAGGGGTGAAGGGGGACGTCCGGCTTCACGGCTGGATCATTGCTGTCAGGGCGGTCCATTCGACTGACGCCATGACGGCAGAGCCGCTGGTGCTGCCATTTGAGACGCTGGAGAGGATGGCGTCGCGGATCACTGCCGACATCGCCGGGGTCTCCCGGGTGGTCTATGACGTGACGCCCAAACCGCCGGCGACCATTGAGTATGAATGAAGTGCCTGAATTTTAGGTAGGTGACATGATGACAGGAGCAACAGAGAGATGTAAGGACCTTGATGCCAGGTACTATATGCCTGCATTCACGAGAGACCTCATGATCGTGCGCGGCTCGGGGTGCCGCGTCCGGGACGCCGACGGGAAGGAGTATATCGACTGTGTCGCAGGGATCGCAGTATGCAGCACCGGACACTGCCATCCAAGGGTGGTCAGGGCGATCTGTGATCAGGCACATCAACTCATCCACTGTTCAAACCTCTACTATGTGCCGAACCAGGCAGACCTTGCCAGGAGACTGGTGGAGATCACCGGGCTTTCAAAGGCGTTTTTCGTCAATTCCGGCGCGGAGGCAAATGAAGCGGCGATCAAACTCGCCAGGGTGAGGACTGGACGCAGGAAATTCGTCGCATTCAAAGGCGGTTTTCACGGGCGCACCACGGGCGCACTTGCCGTGACCTACAAGCCGGATATCCGCGAACCCTTTGAACCTCTTGAGCCGGCATGCACCTTTGTCGGATACGGTGATCCCGGCGGGCTCAGGGATGCGGTGGACGATGAGACCGCAGGAGTGTTTGTCGAGGCGATCCAGGGCGAGGCAGGGGTGATCATCCCGCCTGACGACTTCCTCAGGGAGGTCAGGGAATGCTGCGACGAGCACGGTGCACTGATGATCGCCGATGAGGTGCAGACAGGCATGGGACGGACAGGGAAGTGGCTGGGAGTCCAGCATGCCGGGGTCGTGCCTGATATCGTGACTCTCGCAAAAGGGATGGCGAGCGGCTTTCCCATCGGTGCCCTCGTTGCACGCGAAGGGCTGGAGTTCATGAAAGGAGAGCATGGCAGCACTTTTGCAGGCGGACCACTTGCATCTGCGGCAGGTCTTGCCACCATCTCTGTCATTGAAGAGGTGCTGCCGGAAGTGGGCAGAAAAGGCGAGCGGTTCAGAAACGCCCTTGCCAGCCATGACCCGCGCGTCAGGGGGCTCATGATCGGGATGTCAGTCGGGGAGAGGTGCCGGGACGTGCAGCAGGCATGCGCCGAGAGGGGTGTGCTGGTCAACTGCGCCGCAGACGGCAACCTCCGGCTTGTGCCGCCCCTGATCATCAGTGATGAGGAGATCGACACGGTCACCGGGGTGATCAATGAAGTACTCGGTTAGGTCGTGCTTCCGTGAAGGCGGGTATATCTACGCGAAAAAAGCGGATGAACTGCCGGGCGGGCAGGATACTAACCGTGTTGCGCGCCTTGCAAGCAATGAGAACCCATTCCCGCCATCACAACATGTGATAGAGGCAGGCATTGAGGAGCTTGCACTGGCGAACAGGTACCCTGACGAGAGACCCTACCGCCTCATCTCTGCACTCAGGGAGCGGTATGGCGATTACCATATCGTCACCGGGGCAGGGATGGACGGTGTAATCGAGACGATCATCAGGACGATCGTCGAGCCGGGGGAGGTGGTGGCGGTCTCAACCCCCACCTTCTCATTCTACCGGATCGCCGCCACTGCGCATGGCGCATCGGTGCGGACCGTCCCGAGACGGGATGACTTTTCAGTTGATGCAGACCGGTTCATCGATGCGTGCCAGGGTGCCAGACTGGCGTTTCTCGCCTCGCCAAACAACCCGACAGGAAACGGAGTGCCGCCTGAGGTGGTGAGGGCGATCCTTGAGGGGATTGAGAAGAGCGGCTGCGTCCTCTTTCTTGATGCCGCATACGTGGAATTTTCCGACCTCGATTACCTCCCGCTCATGGACACCTGCGGGAACCTCGTCATCGGGAGGACGATGTCCAAGGCGTACTCACTCGCCGGGCTGCGTGTCGGCTACGCATTTGTGCCGGGCTGGCTTGAGCCGTGCTATTTCAGGGCGGCAACCCCGTTTGCAGTGAACCGCGTCTCTGCGGCTGCTGCAGCGGCAGCACTGGGTGACAGGGAGCATATCGCAGGTACACGCAGACATGTCAGCCGCTGGCTGGCAGAGTTTGCAGAGAGGGTGCGCTGCCCCACATACCCGTCAGATGCGAACTTTGTGCTGATCGATGTCGCACCCCGCACCGGGGACGAGATGGCAGATATGCTAGCGGAGCGCGGGGTGCTCGTCCGCTCATGCAGGAGCTTCACAGGTCTCGCTGACCACTACATCCGCGTGTGTGTCGGAGACGACTGGGAGAATGAACAATTCATTGAAGCGATCAACAGCCTATGATGTGCGGGATTACCGGGACACCGGGCACAGGCAAGTCATCTGTTGCCGCTGAACTGGAGAGGCGGGGGCACAGGGTCATACACATCAGTGACACCATCGGGGATTTTGTCACAGGCGATGACCCTCTCAGGGATACGCGCGTCATCGATGATGAGAGATGGGCAGCTGCATTCCCGCATACCGACGGGGTGGTGGAGGGGCACCTCGCACACCTTCTCCCCTGTGACCGTATCGTGGTGCTCAGGTGCCGCCCTGACCTTCTGCGCAGCCGTCTCCTGAGACGGGGCTACCCTGAGGCGAAGTGCGCCGAGAATGCGGAGGCAGAGGCGCTTGACGTCATCCTTACAGAGACGGTGGAACGCTACCCTGACGATGCCATCCTTGAACTGGACACGACCATACTCTCTATTGAAGAGTGCGCCTGCCGGATCGAGCAGTTTATGCAGGGAGAACTGCCACCTGCATATGGAGGCATCGACTGGTCGCATTACCTGATACCGCAGCCATGACACTTGACCATTTCAGACCGCGTGTGAACGAGATATTCGAGCCACTGGTGGCGGTCGCAAAGAGGCTCGGACTGACACCCAATACATCAACACTCATCGCGCTCTTCTGCTCTGTGGCTGCGGGCATATTCTTTTATCTCGGCAGCATGGAGTTCGCTGTGGTGATGGTCGCGCTGAATGCCGTCTTTGACGCCATTGACGGCGCACTGGCGCGTGAACTCGGTGTGGCGTCACCGCGGGGCGACTTCCTTGATCATGTCCTTGACAGGTATGCAGACATCTTCATCATCACAGGGATCTTTGCAGGCGGCGCGGCGCCCTGGCAGATCGGTGTATTCGCCCTCACCGGGGTGCTGATGTCGTCATATATCGGGACGCAGGCGCAGGCGGTGGGTGTCGGACGGATATACGGGGGGATGCTCGGCAGGGCTGACAGGCTCGTGCTGGTCATGGTCGCGGGCATCCTCACGATACTGATGCCTGACGCCATATACGGATTCACGTACCTGGGCTGGCTGCTCTGCATCTTTGGTGTCTTCGGGCACTATACGGCAGTGCAGAGATTTTTACGGGTCTGGCGGCAGATGGAGTGAGAGGGGGTTGTCACGCCCTGCGGGTGGCAAACGCCCTCAGCCGCCTGATCTCCTCACCATCGTCCCTGACCTTCACAAGAAAAGTGCCATAGCAGGGTTTTGTGTACGGGAAGGTGATCTCGTCACCATCAATACCAATAGCGAGCGGCGGCACACCGATGAGGTGCTTGTCAAAGAGTTTATAACCAGCCGGGACCTCGTGCACCTCGCTGCAGTTCCGCCTCACATACTCCCGGCATTCCCTGTAGGAGAGACCTCTCTGGATCACCTCATATGGCAGCGACTCTAAGCATCCCATCCCATCACCTCGTCGATCTTCCTCTTCAGGGGCATGGGGTTGTGCGTGGCTGGCGCCACGATCTTTGTGCATGGAAACTCAATCGCCGCCGCGAGCGCCTCAGCCTCACTCCCAAAGATGACCGGATAGACCTGCCCGCCTGATATCGCCGCAGTGGTTGCGGCATACGATACCCCGGCATCATTGTGTATAAAGACAAATGATGAGTGATAGGTTTTCTTTCCCTCAGCCATGCCGGCGATGCACTTGTCAAGGTCCTCCACGCTGCCGATATAGTGCCCCTCGGGGTCTGCAAGCTGCACGAGTTTCCGCGCAGACGGCGTCCCTGCGATGACCGCCCTGACGCCCGACCTCTTCAGACGATATGCCAGATATATCGCCGCACTCGTCTGCACCGGCACCTGCGGGCACCCGAGCATGATGAGTGCCGTCTTCCCCTCATCTCCTGTCATTCAATCCCTCTCCTCTCATTATGCCCAGTTCTGCATTATATGGACTCCGGTACGCCGGCAACTCTCCCGGGGTGTGTGTAGATAGTAAACCTGCCTTCGCGTGCGAAACATATGAGTGTCACACCCGCCTTCTCCGCAGCTGCTATGCCCTGATCCGTGGATGATGCACGGGATACGATGACAGGTATGCCTGCATTGGCGACCTTCTTCACCATCGCCCCGGGCTGCCTCCCGGAACACCCGATGATGGATGAGGAGCGGTCGATGCCATTCAGCCCGGCATACCCGACCACCTTGTCGATGGTGTTGTGCCTGCCCACATCGCAGACGCTCACCACCGGCTTCCCATGCGTGAAGAGGACGGCGCTGTGCACGCCGCCGGTCTTCATCCAGGTGTCAGACTCTATCCCATCCCGCACAGCCATGACCTCCTGCGGCGTGACAGATCTCCCATATCGAAGATATGAGAGAGCCTCACATCTTTTTGATGTGGGGCTGAGTGCAGCTGTGACAGGTTCAGGCTCATCCGCGAGCCCGTAGGCGCCGCATGACCTCAGTTCCCATCCTGTGACAGCCCGCACAGATGACGCCTCCACAAAGATCTCATTGGCGGCGGTGACGTGCACGCTCTCCACTTCAGGGGCAAGCCCCTCACAGATGACGAAACCGGCACCAAGTTCGCGCAGTCTGTCAGGACTGGCGACGAGCCGGGTGAGCAGGCTGCCATTGAGGTACAGCAGGTATGTCTCCTCAACCGCAACCTCATCCCATATGCTCATGATTTTGCCGTTCCGCACCTGGATGCCTGCATACCGGCGCATCATCTGCCGGTCACCTGCCGCATCCAGTCAAGATAAGCAGGGTCTCCGGCGGCGATGGGAAGGGCGATGATCTCAGGCACCGCATAGGTGTGGAGTTCCCTGATCTTCGCAGCCAGAGCATCAAATTCACTCTCCAGGGTCTTGATGATGAGCAGGTGCTCTTCGTCATCGCAGACCTCCCCCTCCCAGAGATAGCATGACCTGACTTCCGTGATATTGACGCATGCAGCGAGACCGGAGACGACGAGCTCGCGTGCGATCACCCGGGAGAGGTCAGGAGGTGCCGTGCAAAGAACCACGACGTACATGGTTTCACTATCAGACATCTGATATTAAAAATGAATTGGATTTTCCGGCGGCGGTGCGGTGTCTGCGGGCATGGCGGAGGAGGGGGTGAAGATCTGCCCTGACCACAGGGCAGGGAGATTCAGGAAATTTTCAGGGTCTCCCTGAGAACTCCGAGCCGTTCCTCATGCACCTTGGGAATGGTGTGTGCTTATTGGGGTCTGGAAGTCAGGTAGTTCCGGACGTATTTTTAAAACGTTGCAGATTAGGAATCTGCAACTCCCATTAAATCTCTGATTTAATGCGAAAGTCCAAAAAGTGACGTTCGGAACTATAAATATGCCATGGAGCAATATGTGAGATCAATGTATTCCTCACGCCTCGACCACCTCCCCCCTTACCTTTTTGCACGCATCGATGCCATGAAAGCTGAGAAAGTGCGGGAGGGCGTTGACATCATCGACCTCGGTGTGGGCGACCCCGACCTCCCCACGCCGGAGCACATCGTTGAGGCGCTCTGTGATGCCGCCCGCGACCCCTCCACCCACCACTACCCCTCATATGCAGGGATGCCTGCATACCGTGAAGCGGTCGCGGCATGGTACCACGGGCGGTTCGGTGCAGACCTTGACCCTGAGACGGAAGTGCTCGCCCTCATCGGCTCAAAGGAGGGGATCGCCCACATACCCGAAGCCTTCGTGAACCCGGGCAACTACGTGCTCGCCACGGACCCGGGCTATCCCGTATACAGGACCGCCACCCTCTTTGCAGAGGGGAAGTTCCATGAGATGCCGCTCACCGCCGAAAACCGGTTTCTCCCTGACCTCGACGCCGTCCCTGCCAGTGTCGCCTCAGATGCAAAACTGATCTTCATCGGCTACCCGAACAACCCGACATCAGCAACCGCCCCCCTGGAATTTTTTGAAGAGGTGGTGGAGTTCGCACGCGAACACGGGATCATAGTGGTGCATGACAATGCCTACTCGGAGATCACCTTTGACGGCTACAAAGCCCCCTCATTCCTTGAAGCCGACGGCGCCATGGAGGTGGGGATCGAGATGCACTCACTCTCAAAGACATACAATATGACAGGCTGGCGGATAGGCATGGCATGCGGGAACGCCGACGTGATCGCAGGTCTCGGACGCGTCAAGACAAATATCGACTCCGGCGCCTTTGACGCCATCCAGCACGCTGCGATCACCGCACTCTCAGGACCACAGGACTGCGTGCGGGAAGCCTGCGGCATCTATCAGGAACGGCGGGACGTCCTCGTCTCAGGGCTCAGGAGCATCGGGTTCGATCTCGAGCCACCGGCAGCCACATTCTATGTCTGGCTGAAGGTCGGCGACTCGATGAAATTCGCCGCCACGCTGCTCGACGAGGCTGGCATCGTCGCCACTCCCGGCACAGGCTTCGGCAGGTACGGTGAGGGCTATGTCAGGTTCGCAGTCACCCGCCCGGCAGAGAGGATCAGGGAAGCGGTTGAGCGTATGCGGGGGCTTGACCTGTGACCAGCCTCCTGCCCCCGCACCTCACAGTGAAAGACGGGCACCTCCACATCAGCGGGCATGACTGCGTCGCACTGGCAGAGGAATACGGCACCCCCCTCTATGTCACTGCTGAAGACCGGATTCGTGAGAACTACACCCGCATACACCGCGCACTTGCAGACCGCTACCACCGGGTGCGTGTCCTCTATGCGGCAAAGGCAAACGGCAACCTCGCCGTACTCAGGGCGCTCGCGGAGGAGGGCGCCGGAGCCGACGTCTTCTCATCAGGGGAGCTCGGGCTGGCGCTGGAGGCAGGCATGCCGGCAGAGAGACTCCTCTTCAATGGCAGCTCAAAGAGCCCGGAAGACCTGCGCCTCGCCGTTGAGCATGGTGTGACAGTCTCCGTGGACTCCATCGACGAACTCCACCAACTGGACAGCGCCGCACGCGCCGGCGGCAGGGTCGCAGAGATCGCATTCCGCGTCAACCCGGCGCTCGAGGTGCCGACACACCCGAAGATCGCCACAGGTCTGAAGACCACCAAATTCGGCATCCCTGCAGACGAGATCGCCGCCGCATACAGGGAGGCGCTCGCCTGCAGCAACATCAGCCCTGTCGGCATACACTGCCACATCGGCTCCCAGATCCTTGACCTCGAACCATTTGCGCGTGCGGCAGGCGTGATGGTCAGCCTCGCCGCAGAACTGACAGACATGGGTGTAACACTCAGATTCATCGACCTCGGCGGCGGTCTGGGCATCCCGTACAACCGCAGGACCGAGCATGCACCAACACCTGAAGACTATGCCGCGGCAGTCATGCCGGTATTTCTCGACGGCATCAGGGAATGCGGGATCGAACCCGAGCTCTGGGCAGAGCCGGGCAGGTACGTCACCGCAGACTCCACCATCCTTCTCACGCGCGCAAACTCAGTTAAAAAAGCATACAAAACATTCGTGAACGTGGATGCAGGCTTCAACCTCCTGGCGCGTCCGGCAATGTACAACTCATACCATGAGGTGCTCGTCGCAAACAAAGCAGATGCGGAGGCGTCGGAAGAATACACCATCGCCGGACCGGTATGCGAGACCGGCGACCTGCTGGCAAAAGACCGGCTCCTGCCGCCGGTCAGTGCAGGCGACATCCTCGCAGTCCTCGACACCGGCGCCTATGGTTTTGCCATGTCATCCCACTACAACAGCAGACCGCGGTGCCCGGAAGTGGTGGTGAAGGGGGAGACAGTCGCCCTGATGCGGCGTGGCGAGACCCTCGACGACCTCACCGGCACGATGGTGAGACCGCCCTGGCAGTGAACGGAGACCCGGACCATGAACTTCTACCACGCACTCATCGACGACCTCATCGGCATAGAGGAATTCAATGCGAAAGTGGAGGAGAAGGTCACCAAATCCGGGGACCTCCTCGACGGGCATGCCGCGGCGATGCTCGTGGTCAGGGAATACGGGCGGCACCATACAAAGATATGCGACCTGAACGAGGCGTCAAGCCTCGCCTCTTTTTTCGGCAGGGTGCTCAGCATCACACCACCACATGAGTTCAAACGTCCGGACGGGGATACGGGTGTGGTGGCAAGCATGACCGTCGGTGACGGCACCGGCGAGGTCAGGGTCGTGCTCTGGGACGAGAAGGCGCAGGCACTCGGGGGTGAGATCGAACCAGGCATGGTGATGGAGATCCTGGGAAGACCACGCGGGTCACCACTGCAGATCCATGCGGTGTCACTGAGGGAGTCTGCCTGCGAGATCATCTGCAGCCAGCCAGAGGAGGGGCAGGGCAGGGCGGCTCCTGCACCTGACTCCGGGTGCACCATTGAAGTGCGCCTCATCTCCCTGGCGCACCGGACCTTCACCCGCAGGGACGGGAATGCAGGTGAGATGGCAGAGGCAGTGATCGGCAATGAAGACGGGGTCTTCAGGCTGGTATGCTGGGCGCCCGCCCTCATTGCGGGCGTGGCAGAGGACACCTGCATCCGTATCACAGGTGCATCCCGCGGTGAGAACAGGCACGATCATGAGACCGAGTACATCCTCGGGGAGGAGGGGGGTGTGACCGCCATCGACCGCGAAATTGGTGTCCCGCTCACAACCCCTGCAGATGTGACAGGTGAGGGCAGGTACTCGCTCAGGGGCGTGATCACCAGTCTCCAGCCGCCCCGGAGATTTACCACCCGCAGTGGCGGCGTCTCATGGGTGCGGAACCTGGTCATCTCGGGTGGGGGCGGCGATGTGAGGACAGTCATCTGGGGGGATGCCGCACGCCTCCATCTCCTCACTGGAGAGACGGCAGAGATCTACAATGCAACAGCCAGACCAGGGCGGTACAGTGATCTCGAGGTGCACATCGGGAGAGGCAGCGCCATCCGCGTCATCCATGATGATGAGAAGAGAGAGATCGCGGTGACTGGCACGGTAATCGCCTCAGCCGCAGGCACCTGCATCGACACCGGCAGGGAGTGCTACCTCCTCGACGAGCCCACTGCACCAGGCACGGAAGTCACTGTAGAGGGAACAGTATTCAGGAGAGAAATCACTCCCGGACGCTATGAGGCGGCTGTACTGAGAGCAGGACCTCTTCTGGAACGCGTGGAGATCTTTCTGGACAGGGTCAGCCAGTGAGAGAATAGCGGTACAGTACCGCTCCGGCGCTCCACAACGTTTCGGAGAATGGTGTGCTCCACTATATTTTCACACCGCACGGCGATCATCATATATGATGCCTTAGTAAGTCGTATATGAGTACACCAAAGTGCACCAACTGAGGTAGAAAAGAATGACAGAAATTGACCTGGAAGACCTGCCCGGTGTCGGTTCGACCACTGCGGAACGGCTGCGTGAAGCAGGATATGCAACAATTGAAGGGATCGCAACCGCCTCACCCGCAGACCTTGCAGAGGCTGCCGAACTTGGTGAGGCGACCGCAAAGAAGATCATCCAAGCGGCAAGGGAAATCGCAGATATCGGAGGGTTTAAGACGGGAACAGATGTGATGAACAGGAGGAAAGAGGTCCGCAAGCTGAAGACCCTGGTCCCTGAGCTTGACGACCTCGTCGGCGGCGGGGTTGAGACCCAGGCGATTACAGAAGTCTACGGGGAATTCGGATCAGGAAAGAGCCAGATCGTCCACCAGCTCTCAGTCAATGTCCAGCTGCCCGTGGAGATGGGCGGACTGGATGGCAGCTGCATCTACATCGACACAGAAAACACCTTCAGACCTGAACGTATCGAACAGATGGTAAACGGAATTGACGGGGAATGCCCACCCCTTGATGACATCCTCGCCAACATCCATATCGCACGGGCACATTCATCAGACCACCAGATGCTGCTCGTCGACTCAGCCCGTGAGCTTGCCACGGAACTGAAAGAGACTAAAAAACCTGCGCGGCTCTTTGTCATCGACTCCCTGACTGCGCTCTTCCGCTCCGAGTACGCCGGACGCGGCACCCTTGCAGTACGCCAGCAGAAGCTGAACCGCCACATGCATGATCTCTTCAAACTGATCGACGAGCACAACGCAGTCGGTCTTGTCACCAACCAGGTGATGTCAAATCCTGGCATCCTCTTTGGCGACCCCATAAAACCGATCGGGGGCAACATCGTCGGGCACACCGCCACCTTCCGGCTCTACCTGCGCAAGAGCAAAGCCGGCAAACGGATCGCACGCCTGGTGGACAGTCCCAATCTCCCTGAAGGCGAAGCGGCATTCATGCTCGAACAGGCAGGTCTCAGATCGTGTTGAAAGCGGTCATCACCGACGTTGACGGGACGATCACCGATTCACAGCGGCGCATCAGTACCAGTGCCATCACCTGCATGCGCCATCTCGTCGATGCAGGCGTGCCAGTGGTGATCGCAAGCGGCAATACAGTCTGCTTCATGGACTGCTTCTGCAGGATGATCGGTACCGACGGCACCATAATCGCCGAGAACGGAGGGGTGTACCGTGTGGGCTACAGTGGTCACCTGCACATAAACGGCGACCAGAGCGTATGCTGGAAGGCGTTTGAGACCCTGAAAGACCATTTCACCGAAAAAAATATCACCCTGGACCTCTACAGCCCGGATTACCGCTTTGCTGACGTGGCTTTTGCACGGACAGTGGATGCTGATGAGGTGGGGGCGGCACTCAGGCACCACCCGGTTGAGGTGCTTGACACCGGTTTTGCGATCCATATCCAGTCCCGCGGCGCAGACAAAGGGACAGACAAAGGAACAGCACTGAAAAGACTGGCAGACGAGATGGGACTGAAATCTGCAGACTTTCTCGCAGTCGGCGATTCCATGAATGACGTCGGGATGCTGACAATTGCCGGGGCGGGTGTGGCAGTGGCAAACGCACATCCTGATACAAAGTCGGCAGCAGAATGGGTTGCCTCAAAAAAATATGGTGATGGGTTCGTTGAGGGGATCAGAAGATATTCACATCTGCTTTTTTGACAGGTACCGATCCACCACGATATAATCCCGGATATCCTTCACAGCCTCAAAGGGTATGAGTATCCGGTCACCATCCGCCTGATATCCGGCGGTATCAAATGTGTCGTCAGGCATGACAATCAGGTCGATGACCTGTCCGCTCTTGATATCGACCATGATGTTTCTGACACTCCCGACAAGTATTCCGTCATTGCTCATCACCTTTTTCTTTGCCAGACTCCGGGAGAATGTGGTACTCATGGAAAAAACTGAGCATCTTGTACTATTTAATATCTTCCAAAAAATGAGGAGATGCCTGAAAACAGGCAAAAAATCACCTGAAAATTCAGATCGAGGGGAAGAGCCGGATAATGTCAGACTGTGTCACGATTCCAACGGGCTTTCCGTCCTCAACCACGATCAGCCTGCCGATCTCGCGCTCCCTAAACTTTCCGACGAGATCATATATCCTGATATCAGGCGGAGCCTCCACAACATCCGTGGTCATCACCTCCTTCACACTGTCACCGAGTGTGAGCCCCTGATCAAGCCCCCTGGCGATATCACTCAGGGTGATTATGCCTGCCAGGGTGGTGCCATCCATAACCGGCGCCCCATGGATGTGCTTTGTGGTAAAGAGCCGGATGGCGTCCCTGAGCGTGGCAGTGGCAGGCAGGGTAAGGAGCGGTGAGCTCATATAATTCCTGATCGACTTCTTAGGCAGCGAGATCATCTCAGATATGGATACAAGAACCGTCTGATGATTTTCATCCTTTCCGATCACCTCCCCCCTGATGAAGAGCTTGTTCACAGGGGTGGGACCGATGGCAAGAGAGTCCCCCACCTCAAACACCCTGACACTCCCGATGACCTTCACCAGCGCCTGGCAGATATCCGGGTGGCAGAGGGTGGTGAACGCAATTTCAGAGACGCGGGCGCCAGGGAGCTCCACCCCGTCCCGGCTGATCGGGACATCCGAGTCCTGTGTAAAACTCTCAAGACTGAGTTCCCTGTACGCCTGCGCAGTAGGGGTGTAACCGCCTTTCGGACCAGGCACACCGTCCACCAGCCCAAGTGCCTTCAGTGCCTGCATCTGGTTGCGTACTGTCCCGGGATTCCGGTTCAGCACCTCTGCGATCACCTCACCCTTTATTGAATGAGAATGACGATGATATAGAGTGATGAGAGTGATGAGAATATCTTTCTGGATGAGCGACAAGTCCATAACAGTCAATCATTCCGTCTCATTAAATAAATAAGGAGTGTATCCCATGGACCTCGAACGCCTGCCAACTGTACCAACCGCCGATGAGATCATGGACAGATGTCTTCGCCGGGCGGCTGCCAAGAAAAAAGAGAAAACCAATAAAAAGAAAGCAAACGAGGAATTTGTGCGTGCAGCGGCAAGCGCGGTGCATGACAAACTCGAGGATGTGGTGAAAAAATTCCCGAATTTTGATCACCTCAGTCCATTCTACAGAGAGACCGTCGATATACTCTTCAGCATCGACAGACTGAGAAAGTCACTCGGTGCAGTGATGTGGGCAGCTGACCAGGCACGCGAAACAGGCTACCAGCACGCCCGCATGATGCGGGGGGCAGAGGACACGGCGGTCCTGAGAAGGCGCGCTGTCGCGAGAATGGCTTCAATCGTCCATCAGGTTGACAGTGACCTCAGGTTTCTCAATAAAGCGCGGAACGTACTCAGGAAACTCCCTGAGGTCAGGGACGAATTCACTGTGGTGATCGCAGGCTATCCGAATGTGGGGAAATCATCATTTATCAGGGCAGTGTCAACAGCCGAACCTGAAGTTGCCAGTTACCCGTTCACGACAAAGGGGATAATCGTCGGTCACCGCCAGATCGGGCGGGAGAGAATGCAGTTCATAGACACCCCGGGTGTCCTGGAGCGTCCGGCATCAGAGCGCAACCCCATCGAACGCCAGGCAGTGAGTGCCATCACCAATGTGGCGGACGTCATCCTTTTTCTCATTGATGCCAGTGAGAGTTGCGGGTATCCACTGGAAGAGCAGATGAAACTCCTGGAGATTGTGAAGGAGACGGTTATCAGCACACCAGCTCAGGGAGAT
>DARA01000002.1:5012-27671 GCA_002503135.1 Methanomicrobiaceae archaeon UBA207 | reverse complement strand
TCCGCAGATACAAATGATAAAACATTTAAACGCATGCACATAACTACTCACTGAGGTGAATTGCCTTGAGTTATGGAATTGAATTCGTCCCAGGAAACATAAACGTAAAACAGGTAGTCAAGTACTGCAAACTGGCAGAGAGCAAAGACATCGACTTTGCATGGATCACCAACCACTACAACAACCGCCACTGCTATCCGACCCTTGCAGCAATCGCGCAGGGGACAGACACCATAAAGATGGGTCCGGGCATCATGAACGTCTTCACCGACACCCCGGCTGCGATCGCATCATTCATGTGCACGCTGAATGAGATCTCGGACGGGCGCGCGATCCTCGGTATCGGACCCGGAGACCTCTCAACACTCCCGAAGCTTGCCATCGCTCCGTCAAAGCCGGTGGGACGCCTGAAAGAGGGTGTCGAGCAGATCAGGAAACTCGTTGCCGGTGAAGAGATCAAGAAGACCGGTTCAATGGAATTCTTTGATTATGACGGCGCAAAGCTGACCGGTGTCGAACTGCCCGGAAAGAAGGGCATACCCGTCTATATCGGCGCACAGGGACCAAAGATGCTGGAGCTCGCAGGCACTATCGGAGATGGGTCACTCATCAATGCATCCAATCCCAAGGATTTCCAGGCTGCCATACCGATCATCAAAGCCGCAGAGGAGAAAGCCGGCCGGAAGGGGCATGACGTCGGCGCGTACACCGCGATGTCCATTGACAGGAGCGAGAAGAAGGCACGCAACGCCGCAAAGATCGTTGCCGCATTCATCGCAGCAGGCTCACCGCCACCGCTCCTCGCACGCCACGGGCTGGACGCGGGCAATGTCGCAAAGATCAAAGATGCACTCGCACGCTTCGACTTCAAGACAGTCGGCGGACTCGTCGGCGACGCTGAGATCGATGCATTCACCATCGCCGGGACACCGGAGATAGTCAAACAGAAGTGCGATGACCTGACCGCGGCAGGCGTTACCCAGATCATCTTCGGGTCGCCGCTCGGTCCTGACATGGTCACATCCATCCGCCTGCTCGGCAAGTACATCGTCTGAGGCGGATAAGACCAACCCAACCACTTTTTTATGCAGATTTTTATAGCAGAAGCGCCTCTTTGAGATTAGACAGGGCTTCTCATGTTCACCGTCACTGAGATCGAGACCGCACACGGCAGACTCCAGTACCGCACCGAGAAACTCACCGGCATCAGGTGCCGCATCAGTCCGGAGCGGATAAAGAGGGGTATTGAGATGGAGCCCTCTTACCCGCAAAACAGAGAGGGGTGCCCGTTCTGCCCTGAAAATATCCTTCAGGAAACCCCTCCATTCAGGGACGGGAACAGGATCTGCATCGGTGAGAGCGTAACCTTCCCGAATCTCTACCCATATGCGGAACGGCACACCGTGACCGTCATCACGCGGGAACACTCTCCGGCTGACTTTTCCCTGAGACACCTGACAGACGCCCTCAAAGCGCAGACAGAGTCACTCGCTGATTACAGGGGCTACCACAGCATCAACTGGAATTACCTGCCGTCTGCAGGTGCAAGCCTCCTCCACCCCCATTTTCAGGGACTTGCAGACAAAACCCCATCCAGACTGCCGGGATGCTACATCCATGCCTCACAGAAGTATCTGGAGGAGAAGGGGAGACGATACAGCGATGACTTCTGTGAGCGTGAGCGGCAGTCCGGGCGGTTTCTCTTTGGGGATGAGATCACCTGGGTCGCCAACCCCGTCCCACTGGGTGAGCGCGAGGTGCGGGGAATTCTGCCGGTCTCATCACTTGATGAGGCAGGTCCTTTCATCGGCGTGCTGGCAGAGGGGCTGCTCAGGATCATTCATCTCTACCGTGACCTCGGCACATTCTCCTTCAATTTCTCGCTTTTTTTCGCAAAACCCGGCATCAAACCCGGTTACAGGGCATTCTGTTCAGTCATATCACGGATCAATCCCAACCCTGCCTCCATAAGTGATACCGCCTTTATGGAGCGCCTCCACCATGAACCTGTCATCATGACACTCCCTGAAGACCTTGCAGCGGCATACGGGGATATCTGACCCGCGCGCGCCACCTTTGGTGACTCGGTCCACGCCCACCCGGAGTAATGGGAGTGGAAAAAATCGAAAAAAAGTATAAATAGCCTTATTCAGGCTCACTCAGGCTTGCTGATCAGCGCAGTCTTTGAGACCAGAGTGCCGTCGTTCTTGTGCGGTCTGCGGATGACAGCGTCAATGCCCTTCTCAATCTCGCGCGCCTCGTCGCAGAGATGCACTGCTGCACGCATCATTTCGTGCGCGCTCGCAACGATCGGAACGTAATTTTCGAATCCTTTCGTCATGAAGCAGCCCTTTACATTGACCATGGCAACCGCAGCTGCGATCTCAAATGCGGCACGCGCCTTTGCCAGCGCATACGGGTTGGTAAACTCATCCTTGATAGCCTTGTCAGAGGTGACCACAAGCTTCGGCAGCTCGATTTCTGCACCCTTCTTGCCTGCTTTCACCTGGTCGATGACGGCATCGATGGCGAGCTGCATCTTCCGGTATGCACCGGTGACTGTGAGCACCTTTATAAGGTTTCCATTGTAGTCAGCCATCTCAACAGGGTCGAGGAACTCACGGCGCGCCCCGATCATGGCATCTGCCTTCTGGATGATGTATCCGAATTTGCTCTCCTTCAGGTCAGCCCACTCTTTCTTTGTGGTGACATCATCAGTGATCACGATGACAGGGATACCTGCCGCCGCCAGTGCCTCGCGTGCCCCGGTTGGTCCGGGCAGTACACCATTTGGTGAGACAACAATCGCGAAATCCGGCTTGTATGCAACAAGGGTGCTGACAACACGGTCGACATCCTCTACCTCGAGTTTCGTGCCGCTGGTTGCCATGAATGTCTGCATATCCTGACGGTCCGCCCGCTCATCAAGGAGCAGTTCGACCATCACACCGCTGGCAATATTACCCAGCTTTGCAACTCCTACTTTAACTACCATTTTTACACCTCTCAAATTTGAGAACAGCATAGTTTCAATCAGTCCCGATATAAAGATTTTGAAATCCATTTGGATAATGAGAGATCGGGTTGTGCATGTTAAATGAAAATGTTTAAAGTTTGTGATATAACAATAATATTAACAATGAAAAATAATCTCCTCACCGAACGGCAGAAAGAGATCCTCAGGTACCGGAAAGAGGGACTGACCCAGCAGCAGGTCGCAGAGATCATCCACACTTCAAAGGCAAATGTGTGCACCATAGAGAAAGCCGCACTTGGAAATATCCGGCGGGCAAAAGAGACGCTGGAGTTCATCCACACCCTCAACTCTACCCACCTCTGCACTCTCAACGCCGGCACCGACCTTCTGGACGCAGCAGAGATCATCTATGCCGGTGCCGAGACCCTCGGCATTAAAGTGAGATATGACACCATCGCCCTGCTCAACCATATCAGGGAATCAAACCCGACCCGGTTCAGGGCGCGTCACATCAGAGAGGATGTGAAGGTCTACATCAACAATGACGGCGACCTCTATTTCGACTGAGTGCCTGGTTGTGCCGGGTGCAGGTCTGCCGCCCGCACACGAAGGTTTATTAGAGATTTGGAGCAATAGTTAAGAGACCGTTCCGAAGCGATCCACAGCAGCAGGCAGATCAAACAGACGATTCTGCAGGTAAACTGGCATAGCATCCGGAAACCTGGCAGGAATGCCCGCCGCACACCCGAACAGGTGTCAGATGCGCAGACAACTCTGCCATCACTGGACAGCACACCGTTTCAGAGAAACGGCGTGTCACCGGAGGTGACATGTTCGAACACCAGTTCAGAGAAGTGGTGTGCAGCCCCGGAACAGGGTTCATCCATACCATATGGATGATGAGGATGATGAGACAGAAGACGGATCTGACCCGAACGCAAGGGTGGACGTGATTACACGAGCCCGCTTCTGCACAGGATGTTCACCACCCTGAAAGCAGAAAACGCGTCACAGTCAGGATCTATTTGCGAGATCAGATAACTCTGGCACAGACCAGAGAAGAACCGGTGCAGAGTGGCTGCCACATCCTCCTGGAGACATGGTGATCCAGCCCCGTACAGAACTGCGGGGCAGATCTACGGAGTCACCAGGCGGAAAACTGCGGACATGAGACAGTGCCGCAGTTGCACAGACTCAACACCGGAAAATTCCCTAAAATGGACAGAGGATTGATTGGGATATGGCGAATATACACAGACCACGACGAGGATCCCTTGCATACAGCCCGAGAACACGTGCAAAAAGCCAGGTACCGCGATACCAGTCCTGGCCTGAACACAATGGAACACCGGTGCTGCAGGGATTTGCAGGTTACAAAGCAGGCATGACCCATCTCATCATGGTGGACGACCACAAAGGCAGTCCGACCGAGGGCAGGGAGATCATGGTGCCTGTTACAGTCATCGAGACACCTGCCATGAAAGTCGCGGCGGTGCGTGCCTACAAAGAAGACACCTATGGGAAACATGCACTAACTGAGGCGTGGGCAAATGAACTTGATCCGGCTCTCGCACGCCGCATTGCCATGCCAAAGAAGCACGACACAGACGCAGCTCTCGGGACGATCAGAGATGAGATCGAGGCAGGGAATGTGGTAGATCTCTATGCACTCACATATACACAACCGGCATCGGTCACGGGCATACCCAAAAAAGTCCCTGATCTGATAGAGATGAGAGTTGGCGGGGGCAGTATCAAAGAGAGGTTCGACTTCATCACAGACCTGCTCGGAAAAGAGGTTGATGTAAGCAGTATCGTGAAACCCGGCGCCTACGTGGACGTAACAGCGATCACCACAGGAAAGGGCACACAGGGTCCCGTGAAGCGCTGGGGCATACAGGTGAGAAAAGGCAAACACTCCCGCGGCGGCAAGAAACGCCATATCGGAAACCTTGGTCCATGGACACCGCACCATGTCAGGTGGCAGGTCCCGCAGACGGGGCAGTGCGGATACCAGCAGCGGACAGAATTCAATAAACGCATCCTGAAGATCGGTGATGACGGTGCTGACATTATACCCGCAGGGGGTTTCCTCAACTATGGCACCGTCAACAACGGCTACGTCCTGGTAAAGGGGTCAATACCAGGTCCTGTAAAACGTCTTATCCGCATCAGACGTGCAATCAGGCAGGGTGAACACGAGGTGCGTGAACCAGCCATCGGATTCGTGAGCCTGGAGAGCAAACAGGGGTGACATTCACATGAAAGCATATGTAAGAACACTTGACGGTGAGACCTCACATGAACTGGACCTGCCGCAGATCTTTGACGAGGATTACAGACCTGATCTGATCAAGCGGGCAGTGCTGGCGCTCCAGAGCACCCGTTATCAGCCTCATGGCACATTCCGGTTTGCAGGCATGCAGACTTCGGCAGAATCCTGGGGGAGCGGGCGCGGAGCAGCGCAGGTCCCACGCATCAAAAACGGCAGCAGGACTGCCCGCATCCCGCAGGCGGTTGGAGGGAGATCAGCCCATCCCCCCAAAACATCGAAGATCCTGGTAGAGAAGATCAACAAGAAGGAGAACAGGAAAGCACTCCGTTCTGCAATCGCCGCAACATCATCAGCAGAGATTGTAAGTAAACGCGGGCACAGGTATTCGTGTGAACTCCCGGCTGTCATAGAAGACAGGTTTGAAGAGATCACGCGCACCAGCGAAGTAATCTCGGTTCTTGAATCACTCGGTGTCTCTGCCGATATCGAACGCGCCAGGAATGGGAAAAAGGTGCGTCCGGGCAAGGGTAAAATGCGTGGGCGCCGCTACAAACAGCGGAAGAGTGTCCTGATTGTCACAGGTAACGAACCACTCCGTGCAGCCCGCAACCTTGCTGGCGTGGATGTGACCACCGTATCCCAGCTCAACACCGAACTGCTGGCACCAGGGACACACGCAGGACGCCTGACCATATGGACAGAGTCTGCCCTGAAGAGACTGGAGGAACTGTAGATGACTCTGAAACACCCGTTTGTAACAGAAAAAGCAACAATGATGCTTGAAAACGAGAGCAAGCTCCAGTTTCTCGTCACCAGGAATGCGACAAAAGAAGAGATCAGGCATGAGATGGAGAAGGTCTTTGAGAAGGACGTCACCGCAGTCCGCACAATGATGACGATGAAAGGTCAGAAAAAAGCCATTGTGAGTTTTGCAGATGAGAAAGCGGCAGAAGAGATCCTCAGCAGACTGGGGATCATGTAGGTGAGTGAAAATGGGACATCGCATAAGATCTCAAAACCGCGGACGCGGAGGTCCGACCTACCGGGCACCGTCACACAAGTACAAGGCAGCTCTGAAACATGCAGGCAAAAACGACACCACCCTGGCAGGTCGTGTCATTGATATCGAGCATGACCCGGCACGCCACACCCCGATTGCCCGTGTCCTTCTCGACACAGGGGGCAAGGTCTATGCCCTCGCCACCGAAGGTCTCGGTATCGGTGACAACATCACATGGGGTCCGGAGGCAGAGATCAGGAACGGGAACACGCTTCCGCTGCGGCTCATCCCGGTGGGAGCATATGTGTGCAACATTGAAGCCCGCCCGAATGACGGCGGGAAGTTCGTCCGTGCCGGCGGGGTTCAGGCAATGGTAGTTGGAAAATCAGAAACCGGACAGGTCGGTGTGAAGATGCCGAGCGGCAGGCAGAAATGGTTCCATGGGGAATGTATGGCAACCGTAGGCATCGTCGCAGGCGGCGGACGCGGTGAGAAACCGTTTGTCAAAGCCGGTAAAAAATATCACAAACTGAAATCACAGGCATGCAAATGGCCACGTGTCAAAGGTGTGGCAATGAATGTCGTCGACCACCCCTTCGGAGGTGGCGCACACCAGCACGTCGGCAGACCAAAGACAGTCTCCAGGGGCGCGCCGCCTGGCAGAAAGGTGGGGCACATTGCAGCCCGGAGAACCGGCAAGTGGAAGAAGTGAGGAGTGAGGTGAAACATGGCAAAAAAAACACAGAAACGGTTACCGAGAAGGAGAGAGGAGTTCACCTACCACGGCTACCGGATCGAGGACCTGCAGAATATGTCGCACAGCGAACTGCTGCCCATCATGCCGTCAAGGGTACGCCGCAAATTCAGGCGCGGGTTCACGCGTAACGAGGAGCATCTCCTTTCAAAGTTGAGATCAGGTGACGCAAAGATCAGGACGCACGTGCGTGACATGGTGATCATGCCTGAGATGATCGGCAGGACGATCGAGATATACACCGGGAAAGACTTCCAGAAAGTGGAGATCCAGCCTGAGGCGGTCTTCCACTACCTCGGTGAGTTCGCACTGACCCGGAGGAGGGTGCAGCACGGCAGTGCAGGCATCGGTGCGACCAGATCAAGCAAATATGTTCCACTGAAGTGATTGATATGGCACGCACAGAATATTCATGCAGAATTGCAGGCGATGACATCGCGCGGGTCAAGGCAAATGAACTACCCATATCCCCGAAACATGCCATAGAGATTGCCAGGTTCATCAAAGGCATGAACACTGCAGAAGCGGTCGATTATCTCAATGAAGTCATCGCACTGAAGAAGGCGATACCATTCAAGCGCTTCAACCGGGATGTGGCACACAAACGGGGTCTTAAAAAATGGGACGCCGGGCGCTACCCTGTAAAGGCGTCAGAGGCGTATATCAAAATCCTGAACTCTGTTGAGAAGAACGCGGAGTACATCGGGCTTGATACTGAAAATCTCAGGATCATCCATGCCAGCATAAACAGGGGCAGGTGCCACAAGGCAATTTTCCCCAGAGCAATGGGTCGTGCAACCCCCAAACGGAGGGAGACAGCCTCCATTGAGATCATCGTAAGAGAGGTGGCATAAGTGGCAAACGTGACGAGATTTATTGATGAAGGCGTACGCAGGGCACGCATTGAGCGCTACTTCAGGAAGGAACTTAAACGTGCAGGTTATGGCGGGATGGACATCGCCCGCACCCCCCTGGGCACCCAGATCACCATCTTCGCAGAGAAGCCAGGGGTCGTAATCGGGAAAGGCGGCAAAACCGTCCGCCAGCTCACCCAGGACCTCGACACCAGCTTTAATGTCGAATCGCCCCAGGTGGATGTGCAGCAGGTAGCCAACCCGAACCTCAATGCACAGATCATGGCTGAAAGGCTGGCAAACGCCCTCGAACGCGGCTGGTATTTCCGCAAGGCGGGATCAAGTACTATCCGCCGTGTCATGGACGCCGGCGCCCTGGGATGCGAGGTAGTCCTCTCGGGCAAGGTCACAGGTGCACGCTCGCGTGTGCAGAAATTTGTCGAGGGCTACATCAAACACTCGGGTGAACCCAGTGTGACCCTTGTTGAAGTGGGGTATGCGACCGCGATCAAGAAACTCGGCACCATCGGTGTCCAGGTCAGGATTGTTCCGCCCGGCGTACGTCTTCCGGATGCCTTTGAGGTCCTCGAACCTGTGCCTGGTGCCGCAATGGAAGAGAAGATCGAGGTCATGGAAGTCGGTGATGAGCTGGGTGATGAGATCCTGCCGGCAAGTGAGCCTGAAATTGAGCCCGAAAGCGAACCTGAAGACCACCTGGAGGTGGAGTGATGGCAATCTTCCGCGCACAGGAAGTCAGGCAGCTCACAGATACCGAACTTCAGGAGCAGGCATCCAAACTCAGGCTTGAACTGATCCAGGAGTACGGGAAAGTGAGTGCCGGCGGCGCTCCGGAAAACCCGGGTCGTATCCGCGAGCTGAAGAGAACCATTGCTCGCATCATGACCGAAGAGACACACAGGAGGAACACATGATCACGCCCCGGAACATCCTCAGGCACGAGCTGATCGGTCTGGATGTTCTGGTGGCGCGTGCAAGCAACCCTGACCATACAGGTGTCAGGGGGCTGATCGTTGATGAGACACGGAACATGCTGACCATCAGAACCAGTCAGGGAGTGAAACATATCCCAAAGAAGTACAGCGTGTTCAGGCTCCAGCTCCCTGATGCCACCACCATCGAAGTCGATGGTTCGGCACTGGTCATGCAGCCTGATAAAAGAATCAGTATGCGAATTAAAAAAGAAAGGTGAATAATGGCAAATAATGTAGGATTGAACGTCCCTGTTCCTGAACAGGAATGCAGTGACGTGAACTGTCCGTTTCACGGCACTTTACCGGTGCGCGGCCAGGTGATCACCGGTAAAGTCGTGAGCGACCGCATGAACGGAAGTGTAGTGGTATCGCGGGATTACCTCCACTACGTCAAGAAGTACAAGCGATATGAGAAGCGCAGCTCCAAGTTCCATGCCCACAGCACTCCATGCATCGGCGCAAAAACAGGAGACAGCGTAAAGATTGCAGAGTGCAGACCGCTCTCCAAGACCAAACACTTCGTTGTTGTGGAGGTGCTGAAGGAATGAAAGCAAAACTCTCCCACATACCGCGGGCACTCAACACAGGAAGCCGCGTCATCTGCGCAGACAACACCGGTGCACGGATCGTGCAGGTCATCTCTGTCGACAGGTACCATGGTGTGCGGAGGCGCCAGCCGAAACTCGGTACAGGCGATATGGCAACAGTGAGCGTGAAGAAGGGAACTCCCGACATGAGGCGCAAACTCGTAAAAGCAGTGGTCATCAGGCAGAAGAAGGAGATGCGCCGCCCGAACGGGATGCGCGTTTCATTCGAAGACAATGCGATGGTCATAACAAATGAGCGCGGTGAGCCGACAGGGACTGAGATCAAAGGACCGGTCGCCCGTGAAGTGGCGGAACGTTTCCCAAAGATCGGCTCCATGGCTACGACAATCGTGTGAGGTGTGATGTAATGGTTCGCGTAGTCAGCAAGCAGCCCAGAAAGCAGCGCAAGGTAAGGTACAATGCCCCGATCCACCAGGCAGGGAAGTTCCTTTCAGCGCCGCTCTCACCAGACCTGAGAGAGAAATACAAGAGGCGGAGTACAAGAGTGGTCACAGGAGATACCGTCAAAATCCTTAGAGGGGACTTTGCAGAAGATGTGGGGATCGTGGATGCCGTGGACACCGGAAAGTACAAGGTCATTGTACATGGTGCATCCGTGACAAAAGCTGATGGTACCGAAGTCCCGCGCCCGCTTGATCCATCCAATGTACAGATCACAAAACTGAACCTCAAGGACAAACGTCGCGTGACAAGACTGGAGGGCAGATAATGTCAAAACACCTGAAACGGCTTGTTGCCCCTGATTCATGGCATATCACAAAGAAGACCAACAAATTCGTGACAAAAACCGCTCCGGGACCTCACGACGGGTCTGCCATACCGCTTGCAGTCTGGCTGAGAGACCAGATGGGTATTGCAAGGAACATGAAGGAAGTCAGGGAGATCATCAACCAGAGAGCCGTGATCGTCAATGGCAAAGCATGCAGAAAACCACACATGGGCATCGGTGTCTTTGACATCCTCTCCATACCAAAGATCGGGAAACACTACCGCATCCTTATGAACAAACGCGGAAGACTCGTTGCCATTGAGATCTCTGAAGAAGCTGCACAGACGCGCCTCTGCAAAATCCACAACAAAACGGTCATACACGGCGGCAGGATTCAGCTGAACCTCCTGTACGGTGCAAACGTCCTTACTGACGAGGCGGCATACAGACCAAGAGACTCTGTTGTCGTGACACTGGGCAGCCCTGACACCGGTAGCGATCGTTTCACTATCGTGGACCATTTCCCATTCGAAGTAGGAAATGTTGCGATGGTCATCGGAGGGAGGCATTCGGGCAAAGTTGGAAAGATCGTGGAGATCAACAGGACGCCGGGAAGTGTCCCCAACAGGGTCGTCCTTGAGGCTGATGGTGGTGCGCGATTTGACACCATCGACGACTATGTCTTCATGGTGGGTCGCGAGCAGAGTGTAGTAGAGAAATGGGGGATTGAAGAGTGAGTGCTATGCATAGCCCATACATCGACAAAGTCGTCGTCCACATGGGTGTCGGTGAGAGCGGCGACAAGCTCACAAAGGCTGAGGAGATCATGCAGACGATCACTGGTCAGAAGCCGGTGCGCACCATTGCAAAAAGGACCCAGCCTGCCTTTGGCATCAGGAAAGGCGCACCCATCGGGTGTAAAGTCTCACTCCGCGGAAAACGTGCAGAGGAATTCCTCCAGACATGCTTTGGGATCATAGAACGGCGCCTCGCAATCTCGCAATTCGATGCCGCAGGAAACATTTCATTTGGCATCGAAGAACACACCGACTTTCCGGGTATGTCATATGACCCAAAGATCGGCATCTATGGCATGGACATCAATGTGGTGCTCGAGTACAGGGGTGTGCGCATTGCACGAAGAGCAGTGCAGCATAGAAAACTCCCGTCAAAACAGCGTGTAACCCCTGATGCTGCGATCGCGTACCTGCGCGAATGCCACCAGATGGAGGTGGAGTAGAATGACAGAAACACAGAAAAAAGCCACTGGAAAGGGGACAGCGAGACACACCTGCCAGATGTGCGGGCGCAAACAGGGTCTTGTCAGCCGGTACCACATCCTGTTCTGCCGGCAATGCTTCCGTGAGTGGGCACCCAAAATGGGCTTTAAAAAGATGGACTGAGGTAAGACAATATGGTACAATCAAATCCAATCGCCGACGCAATGACTGCAATAAAAAACGCCAGCGATGTTGGAAAATCAGAATGTATTGTTGAGCCCGCCAGTAAACTGCTGGGCGCGATGCTGCGCATCATGCAGGAGCATAACTACATTGGCGGATTCGAATACATTGATGACGGACGCGGGGGTCAGTTCCGGGTTCAGCTCATTGGTTTGATCAATAAATGCGGTGCGATATCCCCCCGTTACTCTGTGAAGGTGAATAAGGTGGAGTCCTGGGAAGAGCGGTACCTGCCTGCCAAAAATTTCGGGATACTCATCATCTCCACATCAAAGGGTATGATGTCACATGAAAATGCCCGGAATGCCGGGGTTGGCGGGGAACTGCTGGGATACGTATACTGAGGGGGATCAGTCATGATAAACGAGAGAAGAGTTGTGATCCCGGATGGAGTTCAGATCCAGGTGGATGACAAGGTACTTGAGGTGTCTGGTCCGAAAGGGACACTCAGGCGGAATATATGGTACCCCCAGATCGAAATCGCCATTGACGGGGATGAAGTTATAATCAGGACTGAATCGCAGAGGAAGAGGATCGCCGCCATGGTGGGCACCTTTCAGTCCCACACAAAGAACATGTGCAAGGGCGTATCCGAAGGTTTTGAATACCGCATGAAGGTCGTCTACAGCCACTTCCCGATACAGCTGAAGCTCCACCCGGACAGGCTTGACATCAACAACTTCCTTGGCGAAAAGCAGTCACGCACTGCAAAGATCCGCGAAGGTGTAACGGTCAGACTTGGGAATGACGAGCTCACGATAACAGGCATCGATAAAGAGGCGGTAGGCAATACAGCCGCCAACATCGAGCTTGCAACAAAGATCCGTAAACGCGACCCCAGGGTATTCCAGGATGGTATCTATCTCACGGAGAGGGTGTGATGATGACGGTGGACGAGAAAAAGAGATTGATCCGTGTCCGTTCACAGACGAGGACACCTAAATTCAGGCGGACGCAGTACTATCACAAGAAAAAACTGAAAGATGTATGGAGACGCCCGCGCGGTCTGCAGAACAAGCAGAGAAGGCTTTATCGTGCAAAAGGCGCACATCCGCAGCCAGGTTACGGCAGCCCTGCTGCCGTACGCGGTCTCCACCCAAGCGGATATGAAGAGGCGCTTGTATTCAATCCCTCAGAACTGGCAGACCTGAGCCCTGAGCTCCAGGCAGTCAGAATCGGAGGCACGGTAGGCGGAAAGAAACGCGATGCCATCCAGAAACGGGCGCTTGAGCTCGGTCTGAAGATCCTGAATGTCACATCCCGCGGGGACGTGACTGAACCACCAACAGTGGTGAATTCGAAAGATGCGGCACTGCCTGAAGAAGAGGTGGAAGAAGATGAGTGATCTTACAAACCAGAAACGTATCGCAGCCGCAGTACTCAAATGCGGAGTGCACCGGGTCTGGTTAAACCCGGAACGCCTCTCTGATATCGAAGACGCCATTTCACGCGAGGATGTCAGGGAGCTCATCGCGGATGATGCGATCAGGGCACACCAGAAGAAAGGTGTGAGCCGCGGCAGGGCGCGTATAAAATCTGCAAAGAGGTCATATGGTCACTGCAAAGGTGCAGGGAGAAGGAAAGGTGCCGCTGGTGCACGCAACCCTGCCAAGAGGCAATGGATCAGGAAGATCAGGGCGATCAGGAAAAGCCTGAAAACCATGCGTGGCGAGGGTTCCATTGACCGCCACCACTACAGGGTATTCTACAGAAAATCCGCAGGCGGACAGTTCCGCAGCGTCTCACATATGAAAGCGCAGATGGAGATCATTGCAGGGAGGATGAAGTAACATGGCAAAAGGAGCCAGACATTTTGTCCCATTCCGCAGGAGACATGAGGGCAGGACCAACTACTATACCAGAACAAAACTCCTGCAGTCGCTGAAACCCCGCATGGTCGTCAGAAAGACCAACAGACAGATCATCGTGCAGATGATAACCGCAGAAATGACAGGCGACCGCACGCACGTCGCCGCATCATCACATGAGCTCAGGGGCTATGGTTACACAGGTTCAGGCTCAGGTACTCCTGCAGCATACCTCACAGGCATGCTCTTTGCCGTAAAAGCGCGCAAGGAAGGATACCAGGAGATGATACTTGACATAGGTCTGAACAGGGCATCACCAGGCGCACGGGTATTTGCCGCCCTCAAAGGTGCAGTGGATGGAGGACTTGACATCCCGCACAATGAGACGATCTTCCCTGATGAGGAGCGTCTCAAAGGGGCACATATCGCCGCATATGCTCCGGAGAGAGCAGGTGATCTGGTACAGAACGTTGAACAGGTGGCTGCCGCAATAATGAAGGAGTTTGAGTAACATGGCTGTTGATCAAGAGGAATGGATACCTCTCACAAACCTCGGGAGAAGTGTCGCTGCCGGAGAGATCACCAGCATCGACGAGGTGCTCAAAAGCGGTACGCCGATCAAGGAATCCCAGATCATCGACATATTCCTCCCTGACCTGGAGGATGAGGTACTGGACATCAACATGGTCCAGCGGATGACCGACTCGGGTCGCCGGGTTAAATTCAGGTCAGTGGTGGTTGTCGGCAACCGCAACGGCTACGTGGGATTTGGTCAGGCGAAAGATGCCCAGGTGGGAAGTGCGATCCAAAAAGCAATCAGAGATGCAAAACTGAACATCATAAAGATAGAGCGCGGCTGCGGCAGCTGGGAATGCGGCTGCAACCAGGAACATTCCATACCTGTCGAAGTCACAGGAAAAGCAGGCAGTGTGAGGATCACCCTCAAACCGGCACCCCAGGGTATCGGGCTTGTGACAGGAGACATCGGAAAGAAGGTCCTTGAACTCGCAGGGATCAAAGATGTCTGGGTATTCACACGCGGGCAGACGAGGACGACGATCAACTTCGCAAAAGCAACCTTTGATGCCCTTAAGAAGACCAATATGGTCAGGACGGGAGGATCACAGTAATGTATGCCATCATACAAGTGCGCGGTGTCGTGAACGCACGCCGCGAGATCAGGGATACACTGAAGATGCTCCGCCTGCACCACATCAACCACTGCGTGCTCGTACCAGACACTCCTGCATACCTTGGCATGATCAGGAAAGTAAAGGACTATGTCGCCTATGGCGAGGTCAGTGAAGAGGCTGTCACCACAGTACTCAAAACACGCGGACGGCTTCCGGGCAACCGGAAACTGACTGATGAGTATGTCAGGGAGAGCACAGGCTACGGCAGCATCGACGAGTTTGCAAAAGCGCTCATACGCGGGGAGGCGACACTGAGGGACGTCCCTGACCTGAAACCGGTGATCAGGCTGCACCCGCCAAGAAAAGGCTTTAAAACCATCAAACGAACATTCCAGCAGGGGGGGGCACTCGGTTACTATGGCAACGAGATCAACACGCTCCTCCACAGGATGAGGTGAAGAGGCATGCCAGTAAACAGGAGATCGAAATTCCGCGGATCGCGGACATGCGGTGGCGGAACACACAAAAACAGGCGGGGTGCCGGAAACCGTGGAGGCAGAGGACATTCAGGCGGCTGCAAACACCACTTTATCAGGTACTACCTGCAGGGTGAGCAGTACGGCAAGCACGGATTCAATTCCCTGGCATCTGAGACTCCCGAAGTCATTGACATAGGGCAGCTCGACCAGATGACAGCCATACTCCTGAAGAGAGGTCTTGCCAACCAGGACGGCGATGCCATCGCCATCGATGCCGCGACACTTGGTATCGGCAAAGTCCTTGGCGGCGGACAGGTGACCCACAAACTCAATATCACAGCAAAGGCGTTTTCTGAACAGGCAACGGCAAAAATTGAGGCGATGGGCGGTCAGACACTGACCGCCTGACCTTCTGCAAGGAGAGAACATGGGAGCCCTTCTGGATCGACTTGAACCCCTGCTCGCAGCGATGCCCAGTGTAAGAGGACCGGAGGGGCACGTACACTTCAAGAACAAGCTTCTCTGGACACTGGCGATATTACTCCTGTATTTTGTGCTGACCACCATTCCGGTATTCGGACTCGATCCTGCCACCCAGCAGGATATATTCATGTACTACCGTGCCCTGGTCGCAGGTGCCAGCGGCTCGCTCATGCACCTCGGTATCGGTCCGATCGTCACAGCTTCCATCGTACTCCAGCTCCTCAAAGGTGCCGATCTCCTGCAGATCGACACCTCCACCACACGCGGGCAGGTCATCTACATGGGTCTGCAGAAGCTGCTCATATTCGTCATGATCATCGTCGAAGCCATCCCCATGGTCATCGGTGGATTTCTGCGTCCCGACATCAGTATTGCACTCACATTCTTTGGCGGGAATGCATCTGCAGTCTCATTCCTGATCTTTCTCCAGATCTGCATAGGCGGTCTCCTCATCGTATTCATGGATGAGATAGTCACAAAATGGGGAGTCGGTTCAGGTGTGGGTCTCTTCATTGTGGCAGGGGTATCGCAAAGCCTGGTAAACGGGTTTCTCAACTGGACTGCCGTATATGACCCGTATCCCATCGGTTTCTTCCCCAGACTCTTTGCCATCGCGCTGGATGGCGGAAACTTCATCCAGTACTTCGGAGCAGACCTGATCGCATTTGTAACGACGGTCGTGATACTCCTCGTCATCGTCTATGTGGAATCCACCCGTATCGAGATTCCGCTCGCCCACTCGGCAGTACGTGGCGCACGCGCACGTTTCCCGGTGAAGCTGATCTATGCAAGCGTACTCCCGATGATCCTTGTCAGGGTGCTCCAGGCAAACATCCAGATGCTCGGCATGTTCCTCAACAATGTTGGGGTCACCATCCTTGGAGTGTTTGACGGGCAGACACCGATCAGTGGGCTGATGTATTTCCTTGCCCCGATCAACAGACCACAGGACTGGATGTGGTGGGCATACGGCACCGGGCATGCACCATGGGAAATCATCTTACGTATGGGCATAGACACCTTTGTCATGGTAGTCGGGGGTGCAATATTCGCCCTCTTCTGGATAAAGACGGCAGGGCTTGACTCAAAAGATGTGGCACGCCAGATCCAGATGAGTGGGATGCACATTCCCGGTTACCGGCGCAGCACTCAGGTGCTGGTAAAATATCTTGACAGGTACATCCCGCGGATCACTGTCATAGGAGGGGTATTCATAGGCATACTCAGTGTGGTCGCCAGCCTCTTCGGTCTGATCGGTGCGGTCGGCGGTACTGGTCTCCTCCTGACGGTGAGTATTACATACCGGCTCTATGAAGAGATCGCGAGTGAGCAGATCATGGAGATGTACCCGTTCATGCGGCAATTCTTTGGAAAGGAGTAGTGAGTGAGATGGGGAAGAGAGTAGTTGTCACAGGGGTCCCGGGTGTGGGAAAGACCACGGTCATTGAGAAGGCGCTTGCGCTCCTCGGCAGGGAGGGCATCACCTATCAGCCCATCAATTTCGGGACATTCATGTATGAAGTGGCATCAGAGGAAGGGCTGGTCAGGGACCGCGATGAGATGCGCAGACTTGATGGGCAGACCCAGAAACGCCTGCAGAAAACTGCAGCACAGAAGATCGCCGGGATCGAGGGGTATGTACTCATAGATACACATACCAGTGTCAAAACACCCACGGGATATCTTGCAGGTCTCCCTGAATGGGTGCTCAGGGACCTGATGCCTGACACCATAGTCCTTGTTGAGACTGATGAGGACCAGATCCTGCTCAGGCGCCTCGGTGACGAGACGCGGGTGCGTGACAGGGAGGGTGCAAAAGGCATCGCCGAACACCAGCAATTCAACAGGGCACTTGCCGCATCCTATGCGATGATGACAGGGTGCACGGTAACAGTGGTCCGGAACCCCGACTTCCTGCTTGACAACGCCGCTACCGACCTGGCAGATGTACTGAGGTAACCTGAAATGGCTAACAAAAAGGATTATGGCAACATACTCACACTCACCCTCACCTTTCTGATGATCATATCATACAGCATAGAATGGATCAGGACAGGTGTCGGAAGTGCGATCGACGTAGTCTTTGGTCCATTGATCGATCAGTTCGGCATACCGTTCTTTATATTCATCCTGATCCTCTCGGGCATCACCGGGCTCTACTCATCAGTCATACAGAAATACACGATCGATTATGACAATATGCAGCTCGTCCAGAAGAGGATGAAGGTGTTTCAGAAGGATTATCGCGAGGCGCAGCTCTCCAAAGACGAGAAAAGACTGAAGAAACTCGAGAAGAAGAAAGACCAGATGATGCAGGAGCAGCTTGAGATGTCCCGCCAGCAGTTCAAGCCGATGGCATATATCATGATCATGACCGTGCCAATCTTCTTCTGGCTCATGTACCGCCTCCCGGCATTTGATCCTGCGACATTCGTGCCGACACTGGATACTGCGGTTGCTATGCCATTCCTGGGCATCCATGCACTCTCAGACATGGCGCTCGGTCCTGTGCCTGCATGGATCCTCTGGTATATGATCTGCTCCCTCACCCTCAGCCAGGTGATCCGCAAAGCACTCAATATCGGAGGCATATGACGCGGATCACTGTGAGCGGTCTGCCAGGGAGCGGGACCACTTCGCTCGCAGGATATCTCGCAGGCAAACACGGGCTCAGACAGATATCAGCCGGTGAAGTATTCAGACACCTTGCAGAAGAGCGGGGGATGGATCTCCCGGCATTCGGTGCACTTGCAGAGACCGACCCCTCCATAGACAAACTGATTGATGCACGCCAGAAGGAGATCGGGGAGCAGCAGGATCGTATCGTCATCGAGGGCAGGCTCTCGGGGTGGATGATTGATAATGCCGACCTCAGGATCTGGCTCACCGCACCACTGGACTGCAGGGCAGAACGTATCTCAGGGCGCGATATGATGGAGAGAGAGGAGGCTATAGACGCGACCAAAGAGAGGCAGGCGTCAGAGAGTAGACGTTACCTTGAGTACTACCGGATCGACATCAGTGACCTCTCCCAGTACCATCTTGTGCTGAGTTCAGAAAAGTGGAATGTAGAGGAACTGGGCGCCATCGTGGACACGGCAATCCAGTACCTCTGATACCGTCCATCCTTTTTTTTCGTTTTTCATCTCCTTCCCCAAACTTAATCATGGTTTTTGACCATACATGGACGATGGTGGTACATGGAAGATACAGCCAGACTGACCGGCATCTATGGGATCAGCAACCCTGGCGGGAGAGAGACCAATGAAGATGCCCTCCTGGCGGTCAGGGTCAGGGATGCAATTCTCCTTGCGGTAGCCGACGGGCTGGGCGGGCATGCTGCAGGGGACGTGGCGTCACGGACCGCGGTGGAGGTGCTGAGAGACGTTGTCAGCAGAGAGTACCACCCTGAGATGGGTGTTGAAGAGATCCGGACGCTTCTGAGACTGGCGCACCTGAGAGTCCATGAGATGATAAAAAAGCGTGCCACTGGTGAGAGGGCAGGGATGGCTACCACACTCGTCTCTGCGATGATACAGGGGGACAATGCCGTCATCGCAAATACAGGGGATTCCAGGGCATATATACTGAGTGATGAGATCAGATTCATGACCAGAGACCACTCGGTCGTCAGGGATCTCATCGACAGGGGGGAGATCACCATGGAGGAGGCAGAGACCCATCCACTCAGGCACGTGATCACCCATTCCCTGGGGAATGATCCTGCCACAGACACCTATGTGCAGAGACTCCGGAAAGGCGATACCCTCCTCCTGTCCAGTGACGGACTTCATGATTCCATAGACGAGGGGGTGCTGGTCAGGTGTGCCACATCCGGTGACCCTGAAGTCGCCGCCAGGCATCTCATGAGACGCGCCCTCCTGCACTCGCAGGACAACATCACGGTAATCATATACAGGGTGTGAGGCATAGAGATGAGAGGAGAGCAGGTGCATCATCAGGGGAGGGTATTCATCACCGACTGCGAAGGTCCGGTCTCAAAGAATGACAATGCCTTTGAACTCATGGTCAGGTTTGTACCTGAAGGCGACCGCATCTTCACACTGCTCAGCAGGTATGATGATGCGCTTGTGGAGGTTGTCAGGAGACCGGGGTACAAAGTAGGAGGCACACTGAGGCTCATACTCCCGTTTCTTAAGGCATACGGGGCAACAGACAGCCTCATCAGAGACTGCTCTGCCGCAAACATAGACCTCATCGAGGGTGCACGCGATACCCTCATGTATGTCATGGACCTCATGCCCTCATTCATCGTCAGCACCAGTTACGAGCATTATCTGTCAGCCCTCTGCCGCAGGACAGGCTTTCCTTACAGCAACGTCTACTGCACCAGGTTCGGGATCGACGGTTACGGGATGAGGAGGGAGGAGATCACGCGCCTGAAAGAGATCAGGGATGAGATCTCGGCTATGCCGATGATTGAAATGCCTGAAAATGCCGTTTCGCCTGATGACCTGCCCATAGAGAGCATGGAGACGATAGAGAGGCTGGATGAGATATTCATTGAGGAACTGGCGGGCATGGAAGCGGGCAGGATGCTGAGTGAGGTCGATCCGGTAGGGGGAGACGGCAAGGCGAGAGCAGTGGAGGAGATCACTGAACACCTGGGCACCACCCCGGGGGATGTGATGTATATAGGGGACAGCATCACAGACGCTCCCCCATTGCGGCTGGTCAGGGAGAGCGGCGGGCTGACCGTCTCATTCAATGGCAATGAATACGCGATCAGGGAGGCTGAGATCGGTGTGGTTTCAGACCATACCCTCGTAACATCCATCCTTGCAGAGGTGTTCAGCAGGCTGGGGAGAGAGGGCGGCATCAGGCTTGCCGAAGAATGGGGCAGCCAGGGAGTGGAGAGACTCTCTGCCGCCCCTGACCTGAAAGCCCGTGTGACAGAGGCATACCCTGAGGGGCTCCCTGTGGTCAGGGTGATAAGTGCCGGGAATGTGGAGAGCGAGGAGAGCCTGAAAAAGGCGAGCAGCGCCATGAGAGAGAGGCTCAGAGGCGGCTCCATCGCGAGACTCGGGTGATGCGGAGGCAGGGGTATGACAGGGATGCATGCTGTGACTGAGTCAACCAGGAGGGTGACATGATAGAAGATACCTATGCAGAGGTCTTTGAGGGCATATACTCCAGGGTGATCATCACCGCGGATGACACGGAGGTGCTGAGACAGGCTGCCATGGACGCAACGGCAATGCCGTCCGTGGTCATCGGCAGGACCGAGGGGGGCATCGAGAGATGGCTGGATGAGAGCGAGACGCCTGACAGACGCAGAGGTGCACTCCTGCAGTTCTGGGGCGCCATAGAGGAAGGGAGACCAGCGCAATATTCTGTGAGCAGGTTTGAGCGTGAGCTCGCATACCGCATACGCCAGGATATACTGGTGAAACCCTTCACCGCAGTATTTGATGCCATGGAGGAGCCGGCAGGGACACTCGATATGATGGAGAGGGTGGGTCATTGCGGAGACGGTTTTGAGTGGGAGGAGAGGCGATATGAGAGGGAGATGATCATCGTCCCCACCATGGTCCCTGACTTCATCATAGAGCGGCGGCTTGGGTATGCAACAGGGGTGATGGGTGCAAACTTCTGGTACATGTGCAGGACAAAAGAGGCGGTCATGGAGGCAGGGATGAGGGCGCTGGAGAGTATACACGCGACTGGGGGGGTCATCACCCCCTTTGACATCTGCTCTGCGGGTTCAAAACCAGAGACGAGATTCCCTGAGATCGGACCCACCACCAACCACCCCTACTGCCCCTCCCTGAAGGGAAGGGAGGGTGAGTCATCAAAGGTACCGGAAGGCGTACATTACATACCTGAGATCGTGATCAATGGCACATCCATGGAGAGGGTGAGAGAGGCGATGGGAGCAGGCATCAGGAGTGTCATGGATGTGGAGGGTGTTGTCAGAATCTCGGCAGGCAATTACGGGGGGAGACTGGGGCAGAGTGTAATCCGTCTCAGAGAGGTCGTGCAATGAGATTCGATGCCATCGGGTTTGGCGCCCTGAATATGGACAGGCTGTATGAGGTCAACAGAATCGCAGGGCGCGATGAGGAGAGCTTCGTAACCGCCTCCAGCGAATCTCCTGGTGGTTCAGCCGCAAACACCATCGTCGGTCTGGCAAGACTCGGTCTGAAGACAGGCTGTATCGGAAAATGTGCCAGGGACCGGGAAGGTGAGATCATACTGAATGACCTCAGAGCCGAGGGGGTCGACACAGGCGGGGTGGTGGTCTCACCACATGGGAGGACAGGGGTTGTCTCTGCCTACATTGACAGGAAGGGAGAGAGAGCCCTCTACGCAGACCCTGGCGTCAATGACACCCTGGAGTCAGGGGAGATCAGCCGGGACTATGCCGGCGACACACACTTCCTCCACCTCACCTCCTTTGCAGGAGGGGGAGCATTCAAAGCCCAGATAGAGGTCGTGCAAACACTGCCTGATGTCAGGCTCACCTTTGATCCCGGCTCCATCTATGCACACAAAGGTCTCTGCGCCCTGAGACCCCTGATCAGGAGGAGCGCCGTTGTCTTCCCGAATGCGCTGGAGATCAGGGTGCTCACCGGGCAGGAGTGGGAGGAGGGTGCAAAAGTCCTGATAAAGGAGGGTGCTGAGGCGGTGGCAGTCACTCTCGGCAGCAGGGGGTGTTATGTCACCGACGGCAGCGAGAGTTACCTGATTGAGCCGACGCAGTCAGCGGCGGATGTCTCATTCTCTAAGAATGGGACCGAGTCACTGAAAGTGACAGATGCCACACTTCGCAGAAGCGTGACTGAGTCGGTTTCACCGACAGATACCACACTTCGCAGAAGCGTGACTGAGCCGCTTTCACCGACAGATGCCACCGGCGCAGGCGACGCATTCAGTGCCGGTTTTATCTATGGGCTGTGCAGGCAGAAAGACCTCTATGAATGCGGGAGACTCGGGAATTTTGTTGCCTCGCGCTGCATATCCGCGACCGGCGCCAGAACCGCACTGCCGCACCTTCAGGAAATATGAATGAAAAGGTTATTCTGTAATAATGGCGGCATCTGAGACGGTTTTCACAAAGAATCGTCATCCGCTAACGCCCCCTCCAGGGCTCCCTCAGGGTG
>DARA01000002.1:0-4639 GCA_002503135.1 Methanomicrobiaceae archaeon UBA207 | reverse complement strand
CAGGGTGGCGAGACAATGATCACGGCAGGAGCACGTCCCACAGTTGCGTGGATGCGTGGGACAGCCGCATTCCGCGGCATATGCAGCGGCAAGTGCAGCAGAAGTATCACCACCATACGAACCTGTAAGTTTTTCCGCCCGGTATGCTATCTTTTCCGGAACAGCAGTTGGATAATAACCGCTCCACTCTACATCACAAAGACCCGCACTCCTACAAATCCGGCACAGGCTCTCCATATCCTTCTCTGAGGGACCGGGATGATAGTACAGGACGTTGTTCGGTCTGAATCCGATCAAACGGTACGGTATTGTGGGATCCAGGGAGGCAATATATTCAGCTATGGCTGGCACCTCATGATCGGTCATCCCCGGAATAACCACCGTCCTGAACACCCTGATCTTCTGCCGCCCTTCCCGGACCAGATATTCCGCATTGCGGAGCACAGGACCCACCGGCGCACCGGTAAGGGCACGATGCAGATGATCCGAAAATGCCTTGATCTCCAGTGTAACGATACCGCACAGTTCGATGATCCGTGACATCGTCTCAGTGGTTGCAAACCCTCCTGTCGATATCCCGGTTTCGCAGTCAAGACCCTGCCTTACGATCTCTCTACTTACCTCCTCGATATAGGGCAGGTGAATGATCGGGTCTCCCCCGGTAAAGCTGATATATTTCATGGGAGAGCCCTCAAATGAGCTGATCCGCTCCCCTGCATCAGCCACGAGCTGAGCAGGCGGGATATGACCTGCATATTGCCAGCCCGGGTCAGGGTACTGCGAGATCCTGTAGGCATTACAGTGCAGGCACCGGTAGCAGCATCCAAGCAGGGTCACGATATAGCTCGAAAGCGACGGCGAGCACATGGTGGCGGCGACCTCTGCACGCCCCACCCGGCAGACACCTCTCTCCCCCTTCAGGCGGTCGACACCACACCGCCACTCGCAGAGCCGGCAGGATGATAAATCGCTATCCATATCTTCGTATTTGAGTATGCACCGACAAGAAGGTATGTGATTGAACAGGTCAGTAACGGTTATCAGCACATTCTTCATCATACTTCTCTGAAGGATTTCGTTCACTACCAGTAGATACAATGAAATTGCTTAATGAGACTTGTCCCTATAGTTTTTTGTCTGAACTTGTGTCTCTCTTCCAGGTTACTGTGATAATGTTGACCTGAGATTCTACAACAGGATTCAGTCATCCGGAAATTCCGGAATACTGCAAGTGATGGAAAACAATATATTACAAAATTCTACAATCTCGATACCATCATCTCGGTCGGATACCGCGTAAATTCAAAGAGGGCAACACAATTTCGTCAGTGGGCAACTCAGGTGTTAAGGGAGTTTGCCATAAAAGGCTATGTCCTTGATAAACAAAGGATGGAGAACGGTACATTTCTTGGTGAGGACTACTTTGAGCGTCTCCTCTCAGAGATCCGGGAAATCAGGCTGATAGTTACTGTCCTGTCAGATCGGCTCTGGATGGACAGACTCATTTTACTTTCGTTCTGCATGGACAGGCATCTATTAATATCCTGATTAAAACGATCATAAATACAAAGAGGGAATATTCTGGGATGCCAAAATCCCAGCTTGAACCTGGTCCAATCATGGTGCGACCGTCACATCCGGAAGACGCATGAATCAATTAGAGATACCTTAAGCACTACGAACACCATTCGGGAGTGAAATATGAATAAAGATGGTAAGAAGCTGATTAGAAACAGCACAGCTGAATTTCTGATATTTACCTCAGCAACCGGTGAAGAGAGCATTGAGGTCAGGTATGAGGATGAGACGATCTGGCTGAGCCAGAAGATGATGGCAGCACTCTTTGACGTAAGTGTTCCCACAATAAACGAACACCTTAAAAATATCTATGATAGTGGTGAACTGAACCGCGATGCAACTATTAGGAAATTCCTAACAGTTCAGGCCGAAGGCAGCCGTGAAGTTTCACGCAATCTTGATTACTACAATCTCGATACCATCATCTCAGTCGGATACCGCGTAAATTCAAAGAGGGCAACCCTCATTTCCCATATGTTTTGGGACCCTTGATCAGGGTAAAACAACGCCAATTTGGGCTTCGATTCACCAGATCCCGACCTCCGGATCGGTCTGTCTGAGTACCTCATGTTTAAAACAGGCAGTTCTTCGGTATTTAGGCAAAAGCACCGTTAAACGCCGGTTTTTACCGACCGCCATATCGTCGTTTTAAGCCCCTCTAAATTCTCAGAGGATGTTTAGTATGGCAAGGGCGGAAGGAATCGATGTAAGGGGTCTCTGTGTGCGTCGAGATCTCGGCGATATGGGCGTATTTTGGCGATATATAAACGTAACTGTATGATTAGGCACAGCAGACAGCCGGCAGGATTAACTGGTCAGCGACAGGCGGGAGGGTGTGGGGAGATTATGACGCCCTCTACTGCAAGTTAATGTGCCATGATAGCGACCGCGGACTTTACTTCGTATCTTTCAGCTCAGACAGGATCACCGTATCATCATTCGATGACCCTGTCATACCTGAGATAGTGTGGTGCTGGGCTGACACCGTGCCGGGACTGGAATTATGACTTAAATCCGGGCTGAAGGCATCATTACATAGTTAGTCAAGAGCCTTGCCCTTCTTTTTATATACTGACATCACTTTACGATTTCTGAGAAAAATGATAAGGTAATTAGGCTTGAGTGAAAATTAGAAACATTTGACCAACTCCAACAATAATCATTACAATAGTCAGGATGCGGATATGTTTTGTTAAATTTTTTATATCTTCTTGCTGTCTTGCCATTACTTTTTGTTGTTCAGCCAAATATAATGAGGAAAAAATGGTTAGTTTTCCTGGATCTACATTTAAATTAAGCAAATCCGCATTTTTTTCTGGTTTCCATTCATCTATGTATGCTTTATAATCGTTATACTCCTCTAATATTTGATTAATGATTTTTTTATCCATTTCATTCACCCTTTTCAAGGGTACAATCATGCCGCCCCTCTTAAAGAGTGCGCACATAGGGAGGCGCCACTGGTGGTGCTACACCTGATATAAACTTCGGCAATGGCATCAGGTCAAAGAAATTTTTTAAAGAATTAATTCTGTTTCCAATTTTGCCCAGGCATCCTGAACTGATAATGGTGTTTTTCTGACTTTTTCCACTTTCAGATTATGCTCAAAAAAATCTGTTTGATCTCTTCTTTCGAGAGATTCAAATCTTTATTAATTTTTGTGATGTATTTTATAATTCCAGGAGCGAGAATGGCTAACCCGTGTTCTTCTGGAGTGAATGGGGGATGTTCTTTCAACATTTCTGGATCGTTTTTTATACTCCCATGATTTCTCGGTCCGTTTGAATCAATATAGCACAATTCAAGGTACATAATCAAAGCGTTTCGTAAATCTCCTGATGCTTTGAAAATATCACTCTTGTAGAGAATCGTATTCCTGAACAAACCCATATCGAAATTTTTAAAATGGTGATATCCCTGGTTATCAAGAATTTCAAGAGCCACATCTTTCTCAGTAGGCTCCTTTCCTATTCTCATTTTTATATTTTCTTTTATCTGATCAAGTTGTGTCGCATCAATGCCATGGAGATATTTTTTGATAGTTTTGTGGCATCGGATCTGTTGTAATCTCTCGTTAAATTCATCGATCTGATCTTCTCTCAAAAGAATTTTCTTTTTTTCAATGGGATCGGTTCGGACAATAATATCTTTTTTACAATGCGGACATTTTTTCTTCGCCCCCGGCATTTTGTCTAAAAAATTGTGACAATAAGGACATTCGGGTTTGGGACCTGCACCATGAATCTCAGTTGATTTTGGTTCGGGAGCTGATCCTGACTTTCGCATTTCCGCAAGAGATTGTTTAACCTCATCATGTGCCATTGTCAGAAGCTTATTAATCGCTGATGAGAATTCTGGACTATGTATCAGATCAGGCACAACGGGTGAACGAACATCTTCTTCCAAAGAAATATTCGCAAATGACATGATAGGTTGTGAAGGATATTGCATTTTCAATTCATAGATGGGAAATGACTTTTGTCCAAGTTCATTCATAAGAATTGATTCGAGTGATTTCTTGAAAAGTTCAGGGTAATCTTTGATATATCTTTTATTTGTAAAACCGACAGCCGAACCGAGTGTGATAATTTCATCGCTTGTTAAATCCAACCGCTGCAGAAATTTACCGATAAGAACAATGTTGCTACAGTAGCTGGTCTCGCCGATAAGACCTGAAACTTTGATCAGTGTATCTTTATCCTTGTGCAATATTGCAGACATTATGAGTGCATTTGCAGAATACGACATGAAAGATGGATGCTTGTGATATTGACGAAGTGTTAAAATTGTATTGACTGCATCTGTATAGTTCCCTGATATCAGGTGTCGTTCTAATCCATAATAAAAAATAAAAACGTATCCGATATCCACAGGTTTCGTGATGTCACAGAGCCACGTTAAATAAACATATCTTTGTTGGGGATTTAAAAAATTATATGAGGGGTAATATCCTAGTTTTTCGATATTATCATAGCTTGATCCAAAATCAATAGGCATGTTGGTGTAAATCAGGCTGGGTTCCTCTCGTAAAGTCCTTGAGACGCTTATCTGGAATAAATC
>DARA01000013.1 GCA_002503135.1 Methanomicrobiaceae archaeon UBA207 | reverse complement strand
CCCTTCCCATTACCGTGAGATTGCAATTGTCACCCTCCCGTACACCTTCTTCTTCATGATCAGTTCCCTGTGCTTTGCCAGTGCAAGCGCCGCCGGCTCCGCAACCCCGGCAAGACCGATACTCTCAGCCCGTGAAGGAGAGATGACGGGCTGGCGGTTGATGGTCTTGTCATCCACAAAAACCAGAGCGCCTCCCAACACCCGGACCGCCTCAATAAGCCCTGGTTCATGCATTTTTTTGACAGTGGTGGCATACACGAAGACCTCCTCCTCAGCGATGGAGAGGGATTCGAGTGCCTGCCGGATTGCATCCTGCACCTCCAGCGCGGACGCACCGCGCCTGCACCCGATACCAACCACGTACTGCCCCTCACGTACGAGAAACGAAACTCCAGGGCTGGAAATGACGATTCCCGGTTCATTGATAGTATATACAGTGACATCTCCGTCGAGCATGGCTGCATTCACAATTCTGGTGGAATCGCGGTTGATCACATCGCATCCATGGCACCTGGCGATGCCTTCAACAGACGGGCGCCCCATCACCTCTGTGGCAGTCGTGAAAACCGGAGTGATGCCGAGTGTGGCGAGTTCGCGGGCAAGGTCATTTGCGCCGTGATGTCCGCAAAGGATTGGGATGGCATACCGCATATCCGGGCTCACCACCACCACACATGGATCAGTCCACTTATCCCTGATGAGCGGGGCAATGCATCGCAGAACAATGCCTGCAGACATGAGCGCCACAATCCGCCGGTAATCCTTGAACGCCCGCTCAAAGACCCCCTCAGAATAGGGGAGAACGTCCGCTCCAAGGGTCTCTGCGACGGTCTGCGCCTGTTCCGCAAACCGCTCCAGTGCAACAACGACAGTTCCGGTCATCCATAGAGGTGGGATCTGGTAAATGAGGAGTGAGTGGCGTCCACCACTCCCCCGATGATGATCAACGCGGTCTTTTCAATTCCAGCCGCCCGTGCCTTTGCCGCCAGATCGGCAACCGTCCCAAGGACCACCCTCTGGTCAGGCCACGACGCGTGATAGACCACAGCAGCGGGAGTGTCGGGCGGGCATTCCACATTATTGAGGACCTGCTCAAGATGCTGGGTGCCCAGAAAAATGACCATGGTGCTCCCAAGACGGGACAATTCCCGCACCTCATCCACATCAAGTGTCGCTCCTGCCGGGCGGGTGATGATGACTGAATCTGAGACACCACGGAGGGTCAGCTGCGTCTTGAGCGCCGCTGCAGCGGCAAACATGCTCGAGACGCCAGGGACGATCTCCACCTGAATATCCCGCTTCTCCAGTTCAGCCATCTGCTCCACAATGGCACCATAGAGCGACGGGTCCCCGGAATGGAGGCGGACTACTGTTTTGCCCTCCTTCACTGCCTGCTCCATCACTCCAACTATCTCGTGGAGCTTCATCCCCCAGCTGTCAAATTTTTCCGGTGCTGGCGAGAGCGCAACCAGTTCAGGGTTCACCAGCGACCCGACATAGATGAGGACATCAGCCTGCCCGAGGAGTCTTCGCCCCTTCACTGTGATCAGTTCCGGGTCTCCGGGACCTGCTCCCACAATATATACCCTGCCCATGTCAGCGCCTCGCAAACATCACACTGAAATAATGGCATGTTTCAGGAAGTTCGTCATTCAGATAGATCTTTTCATCATCCATGTACATCCGCTCTACAAGTACAAACTCCTGGTAACCTTCCTGTTTAAGGTGCTCAGCGATCACTCTCGGGTGCTTCACCTTCAGGCGGATCTGGGAGGTGAGAGGGGATCCATCGGTGACGCACAACCCCCCAGCCACAGATAATCCGGCAACTGAGGCGAATGCGGTGATGGAGCTGATGCCCGGGACAGTGGTGCAGGGGATCTCCGGATACCGCCTGCCCAGCACATCACAGAGACGGGAATAGGTCCCATAAAAATTCGGATCCCCGAGAATGCCAAAAACAGCGAGCCCGTTCCGGGCTGAGGGTGCGATGAGATCAGCGTTCTTCTCCATGCATGCCCTGATGTAATCCTCATCATCTGTCATGGGAAAAGAAAGGACCGTCACGTCATTGCAATAGGGTGCAACAATCCTCTCTGCCACCTTCCCCGGCACAAAAACCGCGTCCGCCTCCCTGAGCAGCCGCACCGCCCGGATAGTCAACAGCTCTGGATCGCCGGGTCCGAGCCCCACACCTACAAGCATGCATCGCACCTCCCGATGATGATATAAACAGGGTTGATGGGCACCAGCATCAGCCCGCCGGCAAGATTACGCGACCGGGATACCTGGACATGGAGTACATCAGAGAATATCCCGAGACGGCGGAGCGTCTCGACAGCCCGGTACATTGTTTCCAGAAGGACAGCATGAATGATTATGGTTCGCCTCACCCGCGTCGAGAGCATCTCAAGGACGGTCTCGATGTCTCCCGACCCGCCTACGAAGGCGCAGTCCAGCACATCAATTTTCCTGATCATCTCCGGCGCCTCACCCTCAAAGACTTCGATGTTCGTGCACCCCGAGCGTTCGATTGCTGCCTTTGTATGGGTAATCGCCTCATGGCGGCGGTCAATGGCAATGACCTTTGCTGCCTGTGATGCAGCGGCGATTGCCATGGTTCCGGTCCCGCATCCGATATCGGCGACAATGTCACCATTCCGTATTCCCATTTTAGCGAGTGATATTGCCAGGATTTCGTCCTGGGTCGGTCCACCGCTCAGTTTTACACCCATTCTTAATACCTTTTGTCTGATGTAGGTATTAACGGATCTGTAGAAATGCTTCCTAAATACTTTCTAAATCCAAATGAGGTTGTCAGGATGAATAAAAAATGTGCAAAAGAGCATGTACAGCAAAATCGCACGGTTGATTCAGTCAGTCCT
>DARA01000008.1:43508-43731 GCA_002503135.1 Methanomicrobiaceae archaeon UBA207 | reverse complement strand
AGTAATGTCAAAGCCAACGCAGTCATGCCTCCTGGCAGCGAGGGGTTCATCTGACCTGTGAGATGAGGTGAGCCCCGAGCCACAATTCACTCTTGCTCTTCTGGTATACATTAGTTCGTTCGACGAATATTCAGTAGATCGACGAATATTAAGTGATCTGATGAATGTATACTGACATGAAGAGCAACTCTCTTTTTCACTTGCAATATTTCAGAACAGACAA
>DARA01000008.1:20474-43117 GCA_002503135.1 Methanomicrobiaceae archaeon UBA207 | reverse complement strand
CCCCGAGCAGCAGGTACTGCCCGTCGGCAACGAGATCATAAATGACCCTGTTGAGTCCGGCTCCGTTGAACAGAACAATATAGCCCTGTACATAAATCGCAATACCGGCGATAATTGTCGTTTCGGCAGGCGACAGGCAGCCTTTGCAGAGGGCGAGTACAACCGCACTGCCGGTAAGGTTCATCACCGACAGGAGAATTCTGGTCCTCTGTATACCAATGATCACTGGAAGGGTCTGCACGCCCGACCCGGCGTCGCCCTCTACATCCCGTATATCGAATACCGTCGAATTGATAAATGACAGGAGAAAGAAAAAGAGTCCGACCACAGGTGTCATCCTCCCGGTGGAAAATCCTGTGCATGCAGCCGGCAGGAGTGCAATCGGTATCGCCCACGCAAGTCCCACAACGAAGTTTTTCACAAAGGGAATATCCTTCAGGCGCCGGTACCTGAATCGGCTGGGCAGAAGCGGTATGCTGTAAAAAATTCCGCTCACCAGCGGAATGGCTGTGATCGTCGCAGCCGCAATCCCACACATCCCGGCGATCAGAAACGCAATAGCGTATGCGCCAAGGGATGAATTCATAAGAACCTTCGCATACTTTTTGGTGAATGCATAACGCTCGGAATGGTTGATCGCGTCTTCGCTCTCGTCGGTTTTCCTGTTCAGGTTGTATACCGAAAAGGTAACAAGGAACATAATCAGACATGCAGCCAGAGATATCGGGATGTCCTGTAGCACAGAAGACACGTAAGCCATTGATATAGCGGTAATGGAGAGGTACAAAGAGCTGTACATAAAATGATCAAACAATGCCCGAAGATTCAGGGCAATGTTTCCAGGTGTATGCTCAAATCTGAACATACATTATCGTGGATATAGGTATTTGGCATTAGTTCGTTCGACGAATATTCAGCGATCCGATGAATATAAAGATACCCTGATGAGATTCAGGAGAAGTCAATTCCCAGCAAAGTGCCAGATCAAATGAGGGAAAATTCTTCTGATAAATCCTTATAATAAGAAAAGAGGCGCTCACCCCATGCAAGAGCCAGCCTGTCAGTGCTGAAGAGGTCGCTTGAGATATCATATTTGAGATCATCATCCATACACATTCCGAAGGAAAGGGTCGAATCGGTCACCGTCAACCCGATTAAAAGGGGCGTGGGCGCTACATAGATCCTGAAGTGCTTGTATCCCAACATTTCTTCTATTTTACTCAGGGATGGTTCCTTCCTGAGCTCTTCTGCAATCTCGGTGTTCACCACCATCTCCACGGGCACTCCTGCTTTTACCTTTGCAATGAGGGCATCAGCATGGGGGTGGCTCATGAAAGAGGAGATGATGTGTATCCGTTCAGCATTTTCCAGCATCTCAAAAAAACACTCAATGACAGAGAAAATATCAGTACTGAAAGTTTCCACGATCCCGGAATTAAAGAGGTCGCCGATGTCACGCAGGAACGTGGCAGGAATTGCTTCAAGATAGTGTGACGACCAGAATTTTGGATTTTTGTTAAAAAGGACAGTTGTTCTGATGTAATCTTGTATCTGCGATGAAATTACTTTTCCCTGGGGGGTAAGAAAATAGCCACCGTCAAGGAATCGTATGTGATGCATTCCCTCCAAAAACCGGATCTTCGGAAGAATAGTCTGCGAAGTACTTCCTGTCAACCCACGAAGTTCTCCAAGGGTTTTGCTCCCCTCACCCAATGAGATCATGATCTGCAACATCAGCCTCGATCTGAAGATCTTCTGGATAATATCCTGATATTCGTTGAAAATTTCAAGCGTATGCATCATATCACATAATAGAAGTGGTAATTGTGTAAGATCTGCCCCCAATATAAACTACTGTACCATGAACTCAACGAGTTGAGGCAATAAATCTTTCCTCTCATTGTTGTATTTGTCGTATCCCGAAATCATTTGACATCAATCCACGGTAATGCTTATTACTCCCAATAAACGTCTTTTAAGGTGCAGGTATGGCACTAAGCTGAATGCCGCCTGAAACAGAGGGAGGCTTACTTTTTAAGATTATTAGTCGCAAATAATCCTGCAAAAACACCAACTGCTGTAGAGCCAATAGCAATTAATCCATCAGGAATTGTTTTCCCAGTTGCGGCAAGACCAATAATCCCTATTAGTGTTAACACAATAACAATTCCCAGAATCTGTAAAGCCCACCTGTAAAACGTTTTATCTTCTATATATGCCGGAATTGCAGTTCTCTCAACTTCCTTAAGGGCATCAGTCACAGATACTGTATCAGGATCTTCACCTTTTAATAAAAGGAAATTTCTGAGCTTATTAACCTCCGTCACTGTTGATGTAGTAACAGGATTATCATCATAATTTAAAAGTGTGAACCTTTTTTTAGTTTTATTTCCCTTACCTTCATCATTCATGGAAGGGTTATATTCCATAGCATCTATAAATACTTCTTCCTCAAATCACGACTCCATAAGATACTCCTCTACCCTAGGAAAGTCGCCCAAACTCCCCCAATCCCTGTCCCTCCCCGTCCAGAACTCTGCATACACAGGGTAGTGATCAGAGACCGCTGTCGTCCCGCTCCCGTTCAGCCCGTATATGATGTCATACCGGTACACTCCTGCATCGCCGGTGAAGTCCGACACCGCTGGCGAGGTGATGATGATCCGGTCGTAGGTGTAATCAGTCGCCTTTGTGGTCGTGTCCACGCTGTTGCTGATTAACCAGACGTAGTCGCCGCCGCTCATCGTGGAGAATGAATCTTCATCGAAGTACGAGCCGTCGGCATTCAGGTCACCCAGCACGATGAAGTCCCGTTCACCCGGATATGCTGCCTGTGCGTACCTGACGACGTCATGGAGGGCATTGATCTCCTCCGTCGCTTCGTCGGGATCGGTATGCACGGTGATAAGCGTCGCATCGAATGTGCCGTCACGGACGCGGAATGAAGTGATATACGGTTCCCGGTGGAACGGGTCTGTGCCGTCCGGTTCCGGGCAGGTATGACCGCCATCCAGCAGTTCGATCGTCTCATTATTGTAGATATAGGCGTACTGCTCCCTGCTGGTCGTCCTGCCAAGCCGTTCGCTTACGATATATGCATACTCCGTCCCGTCGGCGTTCACCTCCTCGATCAGTGCAGGAAGGGCGGTTCCTGACCGGTCGCGGATCTCCTGAACCGCAACGATATCATAGCTGCGGATGATCCCGGCAAGCACATCCATAACCTCGAGCTTTGCGGCTTTGGTAACCCCGAATACCTGGATGTTGAACGCACCGACCCGGACAGTCCCCTCCTCGTCTGCCCCTTCCATGCACCCTGCTGACAGGGATAAGAAAAACACGCAGGAAACAATGGCAATCACCAGCACCCATTCCCGGCATTTCATCTTCACAGTCCTCTCCGGGATGGGGTAAATAGTTTCTCTCGTCCTGAAATTGATATCGCCATCGACTGGGCGGAAAAGGAGAAGTGGAACCCTGGCATTCACGACGCAGGGTGTGCTGGAAATGCTTTACCGGGTACAAGATCGGTCTCCCTCTCTTTGCCGATTCACCAGAGATCGCAGGGATGATTTTCAGCAGCCTCACCACCGCTCGTCGCGGAGAACCCATATTCTGCTTTCAGTTCCTGTTCGACGAAAGGCATCAGCCCTTCGTTGAGCAACGAGAGGACTCTCCCAACCTGTTCATGATTTGTCAGTGCTATCTCATCGTGCTCCCTTTGTTTCTTTGCCTGGCGGGTGTTTCTGCGTTACTCCAGTGGACCCAACGGGTTCCATCTCTTCCAGAACAACGGTGATTTCCTGCTTCAACACCGGGAGGTCGTGTTTCACCGTCTCATAGACTGCTTCGTAATCAATGCCAAAATAGTGGTGCATGATCTTGTCCCGCATTCCAGTTGTTTCTTTCTATGGTAGCTGCGGGTGTTCTTTACGCAGATCGGGTGAGACGTTTTTTTGCCGCTTCGCCGATTATGGTGAGCATCCGCTCGATACCTGCCCGCTCCAGTGGGTGGTTACGGAGTTCGGAGGCTGAGGTGATATTTCTGGAAAAATCTTCGATGTGGGCGGTGGCTTCGAGTATGTGGCGGAGATATGCTGCATCCCGGTCGGTCATCCGAAGATCACCACCTCATCCCGGTGTATTGGTCCGGCGAGATACGGGCTGACTGATTTTTCGGTGATGAGATCGACATCCCGGTGGAGGGCTGTGGTGAGTTCGTCTTCGATGCGCACCAACTGAAATAGGCTTTTAGGACGGTCGAAGCGGACCAGGATGTCGATATCACTCTGTGCCCCAGCCTCTCCCCTGGCATACGAGCCAAATATCGCGATTCGTTGGGCACCGTGTTTTGTCAGGATGGAAACGATGGTTTCCCTGACTGTCTGATCTATTCGCTGTCCGGCCATGTTATCACACCTCATTCCTTTTGTTCTGTATTTGGAGATATCTGTTATCATACTTTTGCATCTGCAGGTGGATCATGATTTTTTCGTCCCCTGTGATGAACCGCTGTGCTTCTCTCTTCCTGTCGGCGGCGTGCATGAGACGAGCAATCTCAGTCCATGAGATGATGAGGCTGTTGTAGGCGAGTGCTTCTTTCGCCCATTTCATCCTGTCGCAGGTGGCGTATAGCCGGTAGGCAAGGTCGCGGGCGGATTCACCCATTCCTACGCCGAGTTTACGCAGGATCACCACGGCACCCTGCTCGCCTTCAGATTCCAGCGCCTGGATGAGATGCCGGGTCAATTCCCAGACGGTGAGCCGCCTGTCGCTGACCAGATCACTCTGTCGGCTGTCTGCTGTGCCTAATCGCATTAAATCAGAGATTTAATGGGAGTTGCAGATTTCTAATCTGCAACATCATACAGTTACCCTTATATATCGCCAAAATACGCCCATATCGCCGAGATCTCGACGCATACAGAGACCCCTTACATCGATTCCTTCCGCCCCTGGCATACTAAACATCCTCTGAGATTTTAGAGGGGCTTAAAATGAAGATATGGCGGTCGGTAAAACCCGGCGATTAGAGGCGGTTTTGCCAAAATAAGCGATAACTGCCGGTTTTAAAAAACAGGTCTCCGGGTGAGCTGATCCGGAGGTCGCGATCTGGTGAATCGGAGCCTAAATCGACGTTGTTTTACCCTGATCCAGACCCCCCCCAAAACCACAGGTAAGGAGGGTCATTTGGGTAGTGTACCAGGGTCTGTGAAATCAAAACCTTATAAGTCATAACTCATCTCTTTCAGGGACGCCTCCCCACTCGCACCACTATAAACCGGGATAATATTTTCAGTCCCGGATTACCACTGGTAATAAGAGGGTAATAAGATGAACATACCCACACCAGCGGAGCTGCGGGCAAAACGGGAAGTCCTCGGACTGAAACAGGTGGAGGTGGCGAAGATGGCAGGCATCAGCCAGTCGATGGTCGCCCGCATAGAGGCTGGTAGTGTTGACCCGCGCATGGGCACGCTCTCAAAGATCGTTGATGTCCTGAATGCGGCAGAGCGCTCCACTGCCAGTGCGGCAGATGTGATGCACGCGCCCGTATACAGTGTCCGTCCGGGAGATCCTCTCATCAAAGCGGTCGGGATCATGGAGGAGATGGGCATCTCCCAGCTCCCGGTCATCGAAGATCACGTCCATGTCGGCTGCATCTCGGAATCCGCCATTATCGCTGCGATGGAGGAGAGCGGCGTCCGGAAGCCGCATATAAAGCATGTAAAGGATCTCACCCTGAATCAAAAATTTAACGGGAGTTGCAGATTTTCAGTCTCCGACATCATGGAGCCGGGTTTTCCCACAGTCCCGCCAAACACCTCGATCAGCACCCTGGTGCACATACTCAGGGAGAACCATGCGGTCATCGTCCTCAACAGGGGAAAGGTTGAGGGTGTGATCACCAAACACGACCTGATACACCTGATACTCTGAACTACAGGAGCGAGACCAGGTCCCTGAGCACTGTCACGGGATCGTCTGCCTTCACCACGCTTGAGGCGAGCAGCACCCCGTCAGTACCGAGGTCGATGGCGATCCTCACGCACTCGCCTGTGCTGATGCCCGCACCAGTGAGAACTTTTACATCAGGGTTCACCTGCCTCACTGCTGCAACCGATTCTTCAATAATTCCCGGATCAGCCTTTGACACGGATACGCCGCTCCCGATGAGCTCGGGGGGTTCAATCGCGATATAGTCAGGCGAGAATGATGCGGCGGCTGCACTCGTGCGTACATTATTTGTGCATACGACCGTCTCAAGCCCGGCGGCACGAGCTGCAGACACCCCTGCCTCCACATCAGCAAGAGTCAGCCGCCGTTCGGAATGGTTGATGAGTGTCCCCACAGCACCGGCAAGTCTGAGAGATTCCGCCAGTATATGACCTGTATGCGCCCCTGGCTGGATGCCGTCCACGTGCTGGGCATATACCGGCACGGCAAAATGATGGCTAATCGGGTGGATGTCAGGGAATGCAGGAGCCACCCCGATGACAATGCCGGACTCATCTGCCACGCTCTCTGCAGCGGCGGCTATACGATGGGCACCTCTGCCGATGCCCTCGCGATATGCTTTCAGATTTACCAGAATCAGTGGTGAAGCCATGATCATAACACCTCAATACCTGAACAGATGATACAGAAGGCTTCAGCATCGTGCCATAATAATATAGCGGGTTTGTGCGCAGAGGCAGGAAAAACCGGGCAGGAAGTCCGGGACAGCCCGGACGTTATCCTCACACGATGAAGTCATGGTATTTCGCCTGTTCGAGGAGTGCGTCGATGAGGACCAGTGCCAGCATCGCCTCTGCCACAGGGAGGATGCGCGGGACGATGCAGGGGTCATGCCTGCCTGTGATTGAGATCTCTGTTGCATTCCCGTCTGTATCTATGGTCTGCTGGACCCGGCTGATCGAGGGGGTGGGTTTCACTGCGATCCGGACTATGATCTCCTGCCCGCTGCTGATACCCCCGAGAATCCCGCCGGCATGGTTGCTGATGAAACCGGCGGCATCGATCTGGTCATTGTTTTCGCTTCCGCGCAGGCGTGCGGCATGGAACCCCTCCCCGATCTCCACGCCTTTGACAGCCCCGATACCCATCATTGCATGCGCAATTCTGGCATCCAGTTTTTCAAACACCGGATCGCCGAGCCCTGCCGGGCAGCCGTCTGCCGTCACCTCAATCATCCCGCCCACCGAATCACCCTCTTCCATGGCACTGATGATCTCGCGCTCCATCGGTTCAGGGTCAGATTCCCCATGGATCTCAATGATCCTTCCATGGATGCTGATACCATGGCGTTCAAGGCATTTCATCGCAACCGCGCCTGCTGCGACCCGTGCGACGGTCTCTCTGCCGGAACTCCGTCCGCCGCCCCTGAAATCCCTGATCCCGTACTTTTTCAGCCAGGTATAATCCGCGTGTCCGGGGCGGAAGACCTTGGCGAGCGCCGCATAATCCCCGCTCCGCACATCCTGATTATGGACGGTCATCGCAATGGGGGCACCCGTCGTCCTGCCTTCAAACACACCTGAGAGGATCTCCACCCGGTCCTCCTCCCGCCGCGGCGACTCGAGCGGAGCCTTGCCAGGTCTCCTGCGGTCCAGCAGGGGCTGGATATCCTTCTCAGACAGATCCATACCAGGAGGGCAGCCGTCGATGACCACCCCGAGTGCCCTGCCATGGCTTTCGCCGAATGTAGTGCACCTGAATGTGCTTCCAAATGTGTTCATATGATCAACCCTCTCACGAACCCGGGTGCTGCCTCGATGCCGGTAAACAGGCGGAACTGCTCGCATGCCTGGTGGACAAAGAGGTCGGTGCCGGGAATCGGCGTGCACCCCGCCTCCTCAGCAAGCCGGAGCAGCGGCGTCTGCGGGGGCGTGTAGACGAGGTCAAAGACCGTCATCCCTTCCCTGAGCTGGTGCCGCTTTAGCGGCGTGCCGGTATCAGGCTCCATGCCGACGGACGTCGCATTGATGATGAGATCGATGCCATCCGGATCAAATTCACCCCACGGCATCCAGCGGCATCCGAACCTCTCTGCCATCAGACGCGCCCTTTCAGGAGTGCGGTTCATCACCGTCACCTCCATCTCGAGGTCATGGAGCGCATAGACGGCAGCCGCCGCTACACCGCCTGCACCAAGTATGAGCGCCCGGGAACCCCTGAGGTGCCGAACCGGCTCCCTCACGCCAACCCAGTCGGTATTGTAGCCATACATCCTCCCTCCGCACCTGACGACGGTATTCACAGCTCCGATCGCTGCCGCATCCTCACTTATCTCGTCAAGGTGCCGGATCACTTCCTGCTTGAATGGTATGGTGATGCTCAGTCCGCGGAAGTCGAGGTGGTCTGCAAGCCGGATCACTTCAGAGAGGTCTCCCCACTCCAGGAATGTATAGAACCAGGGCAATTCATAATGGGCGAAGAGGCGGTTGTACATCACCGGGCTCCTGCTGTGCATACACGGATTGCCCACGATGCCGCAGATGCGGGTGAGAGATCCGCTCTCCACGATCCTCTCCAGTTCCTGCATGTCACCCGGCGGCACCGGGAGTCTCTGCAGCAGGGAGAGCCCCTCTCTCCGGTCATCATCACTGATCCCCCTGCCACTGAGGTGCCGCATGATCGCGTCGCATACCCTGCCGACGCTTTCTGACCCTGTATCGATGCAGAAGTCAGCTGCCCGGATATAGGCAGGCATCCTCTGCCCGAGCAGGTGTTCGATCTCATCGTGCAGCGGGAGATCTGTGAGCGGCGGGCGGGTGCCCGGGGCAGTCCTCTCAGCGATGATGTCACTGTCTGCTGTCAGGAGGAAGACGTGCGCACCTCTTCTGAGGTGCTCCACGTTTGCAGCATCGAGGATCGCCCCCCCGCCTGTGGCGATCACGGCATCCCTGACAGAGGAGAGGCGGGCGATGGCAGCCCGTTCACATGCCCGGAAGTATGCCTCGCCATGCACCCTGAAGATCTCAGGGATCAAAGTCCCCTCCTTCTCCTCGATGAGAGTGTCTGTGTCATAGAAAAGCAGGGAGAGCCGGTGCGCCAGTTCACGCCCCACAGAGGTCTTGCCGGTTCCGCGGAAGCCGGTGATGACGATCTTCACCACAGTCCCCCCTCCTTCAGCACCTGCCAGAACTCAGGGTAGGACTTGTTCACGCATTCAGCATCATGGATGGTCATCCCGCCGGTGCCAAGACCCAGCACGGCAAAGGACATCGCTGTACGGTGGTCGTCTTCAGGGTCGATGGCGCCGCCGCGAAGGGGAGAGGGCGAGATGGTGATGGCATCATCACTCACTTCCACGCCGGCACCCAGTTGCCTGAGTCTCTCTGCGGTGTTCATGACCCTGTCACTCTCTTTGAACCGCAGGTGGTGGATGCCCCTGATGGTGGTCGGTGTCTCTGCAGTGGCGGCGACCATGCAGAGCGTCTGGACCGTGTCCGGTGCTGCGGACATATCTATGGTAATCCCATGGAGTGCTCCGGTACGCTCCACCTCCCAGCCGTCCCTGAGAGACTTCACACTGCACCCCATCTGCGCAAGCGCGGAGAGGAAGAGCCTGTCGCCCTGCACGGAGTCAGGCTTCAGATTCTTCACCACGACCTTTCCCCCGCAGATCGCGGCGATCGCGAAGAGGTATGATGCAGACGAGTAATCCCCTTCAACTGCGTATCTCTGCCCGGTATAGCCGCGCCCATGCGCCACCCTGAAGTGCCTGTAGCCGTCCCTGGCGACCTCGACACCATAGTGGCGCATGATCTCTGTGGTGATATCAAGGTATGAGCGCGATACCAGGGGTGAGGTGATCTCCAGGTCCACATCCTCCCTGGCATATGGTGCAGTGATCAGGAGAGAGGAGATGAACTGGCTGCTGATTGATCCATCCACCTGCGTCTTCCCGCCTCTCAGCACCCCGTCCACAAGGATGGGCGGGTAACCCTGCTCACCCAGGTACCTGATCTCACCGCCAAGGTCATTGAGTGCGGTGACGAGAGGCATAACAGGACGCTCCTGCATCCTGCGGCTGCCTGTGATGAGAACCGGGTCATGGCACAGGAGTCCCACCGATGTCAGGAGACGCAGGCTTGTACCTGAGTTGTCCATATCAAGGGAGATGTCCCTGCCGCACGGGAGAGCCCCTCCGCACCCTGCCACACGCACACACCCGTCCAGCACTTCAACAGGGATTCCAAGGCACCTGAGCCCCCTGATCGTCACCAGTATGTCACCGGCTGGAAGGGGGTTGATGATCTCGGAGTCGCCTGTCGCGAGTGCCCCTGCGATGAGGGCGCGGTGCGTGCAGCTCTTTGAGGGGGGAGCCTCGAAACTGAGGTCCACGCCACTGACGCGGGGCAGTGTGATCTTCATGGCTCCGGCTCCCGCATGTTGCAGACACCGTTTCTCTGAAAGGGGGTTCGAACACCTCCCCCCAGGGAGGTGTGCTGGACTGAAGCGGTGGCACTCCCGTCAAATATTTGATCCAACGTGACACCAGTGTAACAGCCGAACTCCTTGACAGGCGCCATCTCCTTCAGGTCATCCAGCGCCTTTCCTGAGAACTTGCCAAACTCATAGTCAATGAAAAATATGTAGCTCCCAATCCCGCGCCCGGATGGTCGTGACTCAATCCTGGTGAGGTTGATCCCATAGTCAGCGAATACTGCCAGGAGGTCATGGAGGAGACCTGCACGGTCGGTGCGGGGGTCGATGAGTATGCTGCATTTTGTGAATGTGCCTGACATGCACCTCTCGCGTGAGATGAGAACAAACCTTGTGATATTGTTGCTGCTGTTCTGCACGTCGCGTGCGATGACAGGGATGCCATAGAGGTCTGCCGCATATCCTGATATGATTGCACCGGAACGCTCATTCTTCAGTACTGCCAGTGCGCTGGCGGCATTGCTGCTGGTATGCACCACCTCGATGCCGAGACTCTCCACGTACCTGCTGCACTGCTCGTGCGTCTGGGGATGGACGTAGATAATCTCTATTCCACTGAGATCAGAGCGCGATGCCAGGTGGTGCCTGATATGCACATATGCTTCCCCGGTGATGTACACGTCCCGTGTCCTGAGGCACGTCAGGGTCGCACCGACACCCCCGGCTTCACTGTTTTCGATGGGTACAAGCCCGGTTCCTGCGCCCTCCTCCACCCATGCACAGATCTGGTCAATGGTCGGGAGGAGGAGGATGTCGTCAGAGAGGCGTGCGGCAAGTTCATGGCTGTGCGTACCTTCAGGTCCGAGTGCCGCGATCTTCATTGGTCCACCAGAAATTTGATCAGGGCATTGGTCTCATTCATCGCCCCGCCGGTATGATCTCCATACCATTCAGCATTCTCCCTGAATACCCGGGTGATTTCTGACTGGTCTTCACCGGTCACGCACCCGGTGAGCCGGGATGCGGCGTCGCCGAACTCTGTGAGGAATCCGGGGAGGTACGGATTGAGCCTGAGTATATCCTCATACAGTGCCGCGTCCTGACCAAGCAGCCTTCCGATCAGCCCCATCTGGATGCGGCAGACAGGGGTGGCGAATTCCAGCACCTCTCCCACCTCCACCTCACTCCTCCTGATTGTTTCTGCCATGCAGAGGGTGCTGAAATGGACGAGACCCTGGACGACTGCCATCATGCGGTCATGTGCTTCAGGTGTGGTGAATGCGATCTCTGCCCCTTCCCCCCTGAAGACTCCAATGAGCTCATCAAGCCTCATGTCATCGCAACGCACGGGAGTGACGATGATCTTCTGCCCCCTGAGTGATCCCGCACCCGGACCAAACATGGGATGAAGACCCACGACCTGCGCCTTCGACGCAAGCATCGCCCTGACAGGCGCAACTTTCAGTGAAGTGAGGTCACAGAGCACCTGGTCTTCATGCATGCAGGGAGCGATCTCCCTGATGACATCGACGGTATTCCGGATCGGCACTGATACGAGGACGAGGTCGCACTCTGTTGCGACATCCATGTTGCCGGGAGCAGTTTCTCTCCCTGAGCATATGACGCTCCAGCCGGCACGCTCAAATACCCCTGCAAATACCTGCCCCATCTTGCCGGTTCCGCCGATAATCCCTGCTTTTTTCACGCTCTCCTCTCACTTCTCAATAATGGTTTCCTCAACCGCCATGCCGAAATGGCGACCGCCGCGGGTGGTGGCGCCCAGTATCCTGTCGCCCACCTCAAGGTCAATGACGGACCTGGCTTTTCCGTCCTCGCCAACAAGCCGGATCGTCTCTGCATTCTGGAGAATCAGGCTGACGCCTCCGCCCTCTCCTTCAGCCTCGATGAGAAGGAGAGGTCTTCGTTCCACCTTGACACGCCCCACAACCGCGTCAGACGCCGTTCCATCCGCATTCGCTACAAGAACGTGGTCGCCGGACCTGATCTCTGAGAGGTATACCGTCTTCCCGCCAGGCATCAGGGCATAGGCATGCACTGCCCCGGCATTCACCCGGAACGGACGTGGAGCGACATATGGGTTCTCCAGGGTCTCGGCATGCACGAGGAGGAAGGCGGATGAGGTGTTGCCGACGAGCATCCCCTGACCATTAGAGAATAGCGTACAGGTATCCACGCAGACCCGGTCGCCCATGCCCACCTGCCGTATTGCGGTGATAGTGAATGGCTCAAGTCCGATCTCTTCAGAGCCGGCTTTGACAAGACCGCCAATTTTTCCGATCTCATTGAGGTCATCACTGCAGAGCACCACACCGCAGACACCTTTCTCCAGCACCTGAAGAGCAGTCTCCGCCTCTTTGCTGTCAGTGACTTCAACGAGAATCCTGTCAGACTGTGCAACAAGGTTCTCAAGCGGTATCACGGTCCAGTCAGTGGGTGCAGTGATCACATACCCCTGGCTGGCGAGCCGGACTGCAGCGTCCTCGCTCTCCTTGCCAGTGATCTCCACACGGAAGACATCGCGTTCAGGCACGAGATCACCATCAGGTGCGATGGTCATGATCCTGCCCAGCTCATGCACCTTTGCCGCCTCGTCAACGATGAGTGCGTCTGCACCTGATTCTATTGCGCGTGTCGCTTTCTCCTTGTCCCAGGGTCTGACATCAACCCAGAAGAGTTTCATCCTGATCTCTCCAGCACCTGCGCAGGTTCAGCACCTTCATGCACGACACGGCAGAGCGCATGTACAAACTCCCGGGGGTCGTCCCTCTGGAATGCATTTCTGCCGAGGCATACGCCTGACGCCCCTGCCGCAATTGCGTCCCTGATGGTATTCAGGGTCTCAAGATCACCACCTTTTTCACCGCCTGCGATGAGTACCGGCACAGAAGACGATGCAGCAATTTTCCGGAACGTCACCGGATCGCCGGTGTAGTTTGTCTTGATCAGGTCTGCGCCCAGCTCTTCCCCCACCCTGACACAGTGACCTATGGCGGTGGGGGAATGCGGGTCCACACCACTGCCCCGCGGGTAGATCATTGCGAGGAGGGGCATGCCCCAGCGGTTGCAGTCTCTCACGACCGCCCCTGCGGATTCGATCATGCGCGATTCATTGGGCGCCCCCAGGTTGATGTGGATGGAGACCGCGTCAGCGCCAAGCGCGACCGCCTCTTCAACGGTGCAGACCAGCACCTTGTCATTCGGGTCAGGATTCATGGACGTGCTGCCTGAGAGGTGGACGATGAGCCCTATGTCGCGCCCATGCCTCCTGTGTCCGCCCTTCACCATGCCTTTGTGGAGTACGATGGCATTCGCACCCCCTTCACCCACTTCAGCGATGATCTTCCTCATGTCCAGAAGACCGTCTATCTGCCCAAGCGTGAAACCATGGTCCATCGGGACTATCACTGCCCTGCCTGTATTTCTGTCAATGATCCTTTCAAGCCGTATCTCCTTCCCAATCATAATATCACAATCTCCCGGGTGGATCACCCGTTCAGGATCTCGAGCGCTTCCTGCGCAGTCCTGCCTTCATGCACGATGGCGGCGGCTGCCTTCACGAAACGCTCCGGGTGTGCATGCTGGAATGCATTCCTCCCGATCGATATCCCTGCAGCGCCGCCCTCTATCGCCCCCTCGATGAGCTCAAGGGAAGTCAGGTCATCGGTCTTTGAACCGCCTGCAACCACAACCGGCACCATACACCCCTCCGTCACTTCCCTGAATGTGTCAGGGTCCCCTGTGTAGACGGTCTTCACCATGTCTGCACCCAGTTCAGCTGCAACCCGTGCGGCATGCTTTACATACTCAACCTGGTGCTCATCAGTTATCTTTCTGCCGCGGGGGTACATCATCGCGAGGAGGGGCATGCCCCATTCCATACATTCAACTGAGACCTTACCCAGGTCCGCAAGCATAGCTGCTTCCGAATCCGCACCGATATTGACATGCATGGATACCGCGTCTGCACCCATTTTAAGTGCATTTGCCACACTATTAACCAGCACTTTTGCATTTGGGTCCGGACTTCTGCTTGTGCTTGCAGAGAGGTGCAGGATGAGCCCTATGTCGCGCCCGTGCCTCCTGTGCCCATGGAGTACCAGCCCCATGTGCCCAAGCACGGCATTCGCACCCCCATCCGCCACTTTGTCGATGGTAGTCCCGAGATCGATCAGTCCGGTGATCGGACCATTCGTAACTCCATGATCCATCGGCACGATGATGGTCCTGCCGGTATTCCGGTTCATAATCCGTTCAAGCCGTATTTCTTTTCCTCTCATAACCAGGTCTCCATAATACATCACATTACCAGGAAATTTTAGTTCAGCACAGAAATTTCCTTAAAAATAACCGAAATAAAAACAGTCGAAATAAAAAAAGCCAGTTTCCACTAGTGCGGAAACTACCAGAGAATCTGTTTTGGCACGGTCTGTCAGACCCGTTCCAGCCGGGTGAAGAGATGCTGCGCTCTCAGAGATAAAAGCCATCACTGGCGAAAAAACATTCACCCTGCATAATATGATGTGTTATCCCCCGCCATATATACCTTGCGCCGGATGCCGGTGAAAACCACCATATTTCAACGCGAACGCTTTACTTTGATTAGGTCGCCGAGTGTGGTGGTCACTTTTGCTGCGCCCTCTGCCGCAGATTCCTCAAAACCGGCATCCAGGAGTTTAATCTCAAGCACGTTCTCGAGCTTCTTTCTGACGGCATCCTCAGGGATGAGGTCCCTCTTCTCGATCTTCTTTATCAGCATCTCCTTCTCTTTGATCTCTCCTGCGAGGTCCTTCTGTGACCAGTCCCGCGCCTCCCGTGCATGCCGGATCACTTCATTGTAATCATCGACTATCTCGCCTTCCATCAGATCAAAAACATCTCTCGGTCGTCTTTTAGTCCGGACAGCAACCGGCTGCACACCCCTCTGTGCCGGTGCTCTCTGCCCGGTCTGCACCTGGGTGCCATGTCTTGAGCACCTGTTGCAGACCTGTAGTTCCGCACCTTCGATATAGATGACATTTGGAGCTCCGCGTATCTCGGCTCCACACATTTCACACTGCATACAACTCGCAAACATCTTATAGTGACTTTTCCCTATATAGGTATTGAGGAAGCCGATGGAAAATCATCCCAGCCCATCAAGAACTCCGGATGCAGGTAGTGATCAGCCACACGACCTGATGCGCGATAAAATTTCAGTACTTGAAAAACGGAATGCTGAGCTGCGCGAGAAGATCCGCCATCTTGAAGTGGACAAACGAGATGCCGACAACCTGAAGATCAGGTATGAGCGTGAACTCCGCAAGGTAAAAAGCGAGATCGAACACCTCAGAACCCCGCCTCTCGTCGTCGGCACGATCACGGATGTCGTCAACAGGGACATGGCTGTCGTCAGGAGCAGCGCGGGTCCGCAATTTCTTGTCAAGGCATCCAATCTCATCAACCCGGAACAACTGAAACCAGGCGTGAGGTGCACATTAAACCAGCAGTCACTGGCGATCATTGATCTCCTCCCATGCTCCTATGATGCGCATATCCGCGGCACAGAGGTCATTGAAGCCCCGCATGAGACCTATGATGATATCGGGGGTCTGGAGAAGCAGATTGAGGAGATCAGAGAGGCGGTGGAGCTTCCGCTCACCAACCCGGAACTATTCAGGGATCTTGGAGTTTCCCCTCCAAAGGGGGTGCTCCTCAAGGGAACCCCGGGTACCGGGAAGACACTGCTGGCGCGGGCGGTTGCGCATGAGACAAATGCCACCTTCCTCAGGGTGATCGGCTCAGAGCTCGTCCAGAAGTACATAGGGGAGGGCGCACGTCTTGTGAGGGAGCTCTTTGACCTGGCTGAGCAGAAGGCACCATCGATCATATTCATAGATGAGATCGATGCCATCGGTGCATACAGGTCGGATTCAAGCACATCAGGAGATCGGGAAGTGCAGCGGACACTGATGCAGCTCCTGGCTGAAATGGACGGGTTCGACAACAGGGGGGAGGTCAGGATCATCGGCGCGACGAACCGCATCGATATTCTTGACCAGGCGCTTCTCAGACCAGGGAGGTTCGACCGCATCATTGAGATCCCGCTCCCTGATCTGGAGGGCAGGATCTCGATCCTGAAGATTCATACGCGCGGCATGAGCCTTGATGAGGACGTCGACCTTGAGGCGGTTGCACGCCTGACAGAGGAGAAGAATGGTGCAGACCTCTGGGCGATCTGCACAGAGGCAGGGATGTTCGCAATCCGCGCCAGACACAATACGGTCAGGCACGATGATTTCCTGAACGCCATCAGGAAAGTCTCGGCTGACTTTGGTCTGCATCGCATCGGCACATCATATGGTGCGATGTTTGCGTAACCCGGGCATATAAAGAGGAATCACTCTTCCAGGGGGGTAGAGACCACCTCTTCAATACACTCTTCTTCAGTGCACCAGATCTCAAGCACCTCGTCGGCTTCGATCCTCTCCAGGTAGTTCCCGGGAGTTGAACGGGGTTCCATCACCAGGGTGCACGCCACCCCCCCGTTCCTGATCCCACAGAGTCTCCGGAATTTCCAGGATTTGATGAAAGGTATATCCCTCTCATAAAATTCCCTGGCAAGGGCGTGTGTGCAATAGACATTGTCAGATATCTCAAAGAGCACGTCACTGACGTACCTCCTGATGTACCAGCGGAGTTCAGAGACGAGGGATATGGCGCTCCCCAGTGATGCGGTGGTGATGAGAATGCCATAACTGAGGCGGGACGGGTGGTAAAATTTCAGTGCCGCCCTGCTGGTCTCAGATGCAACGAGTGTGGAGTAGAGGTCAACACCCTGCCTGCTGATGAGCACTATATCCATTTGAATTCACGCCTCCCTGGTCGTGGGTTATACAATAAATGGCAGGCATGGAATAAAAAGGTAGTTTGCCAGCGCATTCCTGTGATGCCCCCCACAGCCCATGAAATGATATATCTCCTGAATCTCTGAGCCCCGCCCGCTCCCGGAAGTGGACTATAGTCAAAAAGAGACGTTCGCCACTATAGTTCGCCACCACAGATATGCATGATGGGAGAGAAGAGTATGAGAGAAGATGAGGGAATGAAATGGACAGAACACTCAGGATGATTTGTGCCATAGTGGCAGTCAGCCTGCTCCTCGGGTCAGGGGTGCTCGGTTTTTTTGCGTATGTGGACCACTCCTACAAAACCTCGCTCACCGGCACCTATGACTACCAGATCAGTATATTCACGGATTCAGCACTCCATGATGCAATATTCCTGATCCCGCTCCCGGTTGACAGGGACGGGACGTCTGAGATTGTAAAGAAGGCAGGACTGCGGGATATTTACGGGATGCCTGACGAATGGGCGTGTGATCTCGTCGGAACAGACGAGTACCTGATGCTGAAGATTCAGGCTGATGAGATCCTCCCCAGCTACCAGCCTCTCGCGGTACCAGCAGACGATGATGATGATGATGATGATGATACTGCTGCAGTGGATGCCGGAGATGCAGGTGAGATCATCGTCCCTGTGAGTGTCAGCATCAGAGCGGATGTCACACCACCCGTGGCACACCACCTCAATGGGGCGGTGCGGGACGCACGCGATCCGGCTGACACCGGCGGGCTGATCAATACGCGGGACCCGCTCAATGAAAGCATAGTCCTGAAACCGAAATACGGGATGAAAGAGGTGCCGTGCAGGTTTCCGGTGCAGGAGGGGGCTGCCAGCCCGGTGTGCATGGATTACAGAGGGAGCATATTCGCCTGTTACACCACTTCGCCCGACGCAAAAGTCGAGATCAGTGTCAGCCTCTGCGGCAGCAATGACTGGTTCATATTCGGGTGGACCGGCAATGAATACCTTGACGCGATGAGTGTCGTCATCTCTGGTGAATCATGCGGCTGGCATGATACCGACGGCAGACTTGATGCAGGAATAGGAAGATACAGCATCTTCTGAAAGTTCTGATAGCGGAGCGGCACCACCGGCATCCTGAAGGCAGGGAGAGACGCAGCCCGTCCCTGCAGTTCCCTGAAAAACGGGCTTGGGGGGATTTGAACCCCCGACCATTAGCTTAGGAGGCTAACGCCCTATCCTGACTAGGCCACAAGCCCCTGAATGCGCTTATAAAATTCCCCATAAAAAGGTATAAGGTTATCTGCATCCAGAGAATTTCAGGTTATGGATTTTGTTGAAGTGACTGAGGGCAATACGCATTTCTTGATACCTCGGCAGGACGCCACGCAGCAGTTCCCGCCAGGAAGCGCGCCGGTCTTCTACAACCCCAGGATGGAGATGAACAGGGATGCGACCATCGCGCTCCTCTCTCTCCTCAGACCCAGGGATTACCTCGACGCGATGGGGGCAAGCGGCGTGAGGGGTATCCGCGCAGCCAGGGAGTGCGGGGCGGCGGTGACGATCAATGACAGGGACCCCTGTGCCATTGATCTCATCAGTAAGAATACCGCAAAAGCAGGAATTGAGGCAGAGGTGACACGCGAAGACGTCAATCTCCTCCTCGCCTCCCGCCGGTTTGATGCCATCGACCTTGACCCCTTCGGCACACCCGCCCCATTCATTGATGCTGCCGTCCGCAGTGCACGGCGGTTTCTCTTTGTGACAGCCACAGACACCGCCCCCCTCTGCGGCGCACACCTGAAGGCAGGCATCCGCCGCTACCTCTCACGCCCCATGAACACTGAATACCATGCCGAGGTCGGGCTCAGGACCCTGCTGGGCTTCGTTGCCAGGGAGACGGCAAAGTACGACCGTGGCATTGAACCGCTCTTCTGTTTTGCCAGGGAGCACTTTGTGAGGCTCCACCTCCGCCTCTCCAATAATGCCACATCCGCCGACAGGGCACTCACCCACATCGGGTACATACTCCAGTGCCCGCACTGCCATTACAGGGAGGAGGAGGCAGGTGTGCTGCCGGCATGCAGGGAGTGCAGGGAGTGCGGGGCGGCGCTTGCCCCGATCGGACCGCTCTGGCTCGGTGAGATCAATGACCGGGATCTCCTTGCCCGGATGGCTGAAGAGATGGATAGGATGCAACTCGGCACCCGCACGCGCCTCAAAAAACTCCTGATAATCCTGCAGAATGAGATCGACACCTCAAGCCACTATGACTACCATGCCGTCGCAAAATCGATAAAAGTCTCTCCGGCGCGGCGGGAGAAAGTCCTTGAATCTCTGAGAGCCGGGGGTTACAGGGCGAGTGCGGCACACTATTCAGGCACTGCGATCAAAACAGATGCACCGCTGGCGGCTCTCAGGGACGCGATATCAGTTTCTGGTGACGATTGAGAGGATATCGCTGTCCTTGATCTGGTGGCTCAGCCCCACCCTCTGCGCATCGTGCTTCACCGAGGTTCCCCATATCCGGGCGTACCTGAACTTTTCAACAAAGTCGCGGTGCAGCTTCCTGCATACATCCTCCACTGTGCAGGGGCTCCTGATGATCAGGGGCTCGTCCATATCTGCAGGACTACGGAACGGTTTCATGTAGACCCTCAAAAAACCAAGGCTATCAAAGATTGCGTCTTTTAATGCCAGGGTGTTATAACCGCTGTGGGCTGAGATCATGTACGGCGGGATGCTGAAACGCCGGACGATCTCCCTGTTTATCTCTACCCGCTCGCCTTCATCAACAAGGTCCACCTTATTGACGGCGATGACTGCCGGGAGGTACCTGCGGTTGCCGAATATTGCATCGATGAAGTCGTCCTGTGTGATGCGTCCGCGTATGAGCACGTCTGCGTTCACGATGCGGTGATCTGCGAGTATTGAGCGGACCTCCCCTATCCCAAGACCGGTCTGCCCGACGCTATTGAGACGGATGCCGCCATTAGACGTCTTTTTGATGGTGATGTCCGGCTTCTGCCTGTTGATCCTGATCCCGGCGTCGTAGAGCTCTTTCATCAGGATGTCGATGTGCATCCCATTGTATACATCAGCGAGTATGATGATGAGGTCAGCGCTCCTGACCACAGAGATCACCTCTTTCCCACGTCCCTTGCCCATGGCGGCACCGGCGATCATGCCTGGAAGATCGAGTATCTGGATCTTTGCACCTCTGTGCTCCATTGCGCCAGGGATGACTGAGACAGTGGTAAAGGCATAGGCGGCGACCTCACTATTCGTGCCAGTCATAGTGTTGAGGAGTGTGCTCTTGCCCACGGACGGGAAACCAACGAGCACAACGGTCCCGTCACCCGACTTTTTGACGGAATAACCCTCCCCGCCTCCACTGCTTGCCATCGCCCTGACAACGGCATCTTCCTTGATCCTCGCAAGTTTGGATTTGAGGCGCCCTATGTGCTGTGCGGTTGCCTTATTGTATTTGGTATTCCGGATCTCGTCCTCGATCTCCCTGATCGTTTCTTCAAGCGTGCTCATTATTCCTGTACATATGCAACCGGAAAGGACTTATTAACTTTGGGAGCACTCCCCTGAACGAGTGCCGCCGCCGATCCCGCACAAAATCACGGAATGGTCTGATATGAGGGAATCCAGCCCAGGAAAACAGCAGGTTTAAGTAGCAAGATCGTCAATGTTATAGAGCACTTGTATGCTGCTATAGTGTAGTCCGGCCAATCATGCAGGACTCTCACTCCTGCGACTGGGGTTCGAATCCCCATAGCAGCATTCTGGAATTGAGTTTTACAATTTTTCCTGTTTCGCCTGATTATTCTGATTCATTTCTTACCCGGGAACTACATCCTGTGGTGGAACGATTTTATCGCGAAGAGAGTAAGAAGAGGGTGCTTTCATGCGCCGTCCCTTTCCGACAAGCTGTGCATGACAACAGAAAAGCTGTCGGTGTGGTGGAAGCAAAAGATGAAACAGCAAAGAGATATATAATGTCTCAAAAATGAGTTAGTGATCACGATGGTCAGCATAAAAAACCTGCATATCGAGAATTTCAGGGCGATAGGTGAACTCGACTACTCGCCAAGACAGATCAATATCATTACCGGCAGGAACAATACAGGGAAGAGTACTCTGCTGGATGCGATCTATGTAAATGCCACTGGACTTTTATTTGATCAATTCGAGGATTATGGTTTATATAATATAAAAAACGGTGAAACAAAAGCAACAATCAATTCAGATATTAATAAGCTGAATCTATTCAGAAATCTGAAAGAGTTAAAAAAATATAATAAAGAACTACTGAAAACAATTGAAAAATATATCATAGAACGCTTTTTAGAGGATATCGAAGGTGATGGACAATTCAAAGAAAAATACCTGCAATTAATTTTTAAATACGTGGACTTCCTGATCACCACATTTGATTTCGGTTTTGGGATCATATCATATTTTATTGACGAAAGTGCTGGTGGATCTAGCGAATTCAATAAAAAATTAGAGAGAATTGTTATTTCATCAGATCGAAATTATCAGCTGGATAGTAGTGGGAATCTAAAAACACCTGATATAATGATGCTAACAGCTCCTATACGAATAAAGCTGATCAAGTATACTGATGAAAATATTCAACATAATTTTTCACAAAATTCCCATGAGGTTCACAAATTATCACATTTTAATAAGCTAACGTGGAATATTTATGATGATAAAGAAATTCATCAGCTTGAAAAATTCATTAAAGATAATCGTTTGATAAAAAATATTACGAGATTAACTCAAAATAATGTCCTTTACGACAAAAACGGCGAAATCGAGACCATTCCAATCTCAGCACACGGAGACGGCTTCATCGCCCTCCTCAATACGATCCGTCTTCTCCTGAAAGCACAGGATGGTATCCTGCTCATTGAAGAGCCCGAGAACCACCTGCACCCGCGATACCTCGATGTCTTTATTAAAACACTCTACGAATACTGCCCCAGACTCAATGTACAGGTATTCATGGCAACGCACAGCTACGACTTAATTCTGTCTGCCCTTGAATATCCTGAGGACGATAAAGAAAAAGATTTGTTTTTACTATCAAAAATGACATCAGACGGCGAAACGATAGAAAAATTTGACTATACCGTAGATGAAGGCTTGAAGGTCATAAAGGAACTCTACCTTGATCTCCGGGGCAATTGAATGCCTGAGAAAAAAGTCATTTTCTGTGAAGGAATACATGATGTCATCTTTCTCTCAATACTAATGGATGAAAGGGAGATAAAACATCGAACAATAACCAAAGAAAACCTTTCAGGTACAATGGAAAGAGCTCCGGAAAACAATGCCATAAACAGCTTCCTTGGCAGAAAGGGCAAAGG